>JBEVIJ010000026.1:0-3495 GCA_040510745.1 Xanthobacteraceae bacterium | reverse complement strand
TCCCCCGCTCGGCAATCAGGAGGGCGCATCATGGCCAGCCGTGAGCAACGCAGCAACAAAGAGAAGAAGAAGCCGAAATCGGACAAGAAGCAGAAGCAGCCGTTCGGCGGCAAGACGCCGTTCGGCCAGATGCCGCAGGTCGGCCAGCAGAAGAAGTAGCGTATGGCGGAAGCGGTGGTGTGTTCGGTCTCGGACGTTGCCGAGAACTCGGTGCAACGGTTCGAGATCGGCACGAGCGTGCTCGCCGTCTACAACATCGGCGGCACGTTCTACGCCACCGACAACGAGTGCACGCATGGCGCCGCGAGCCTTGCCGACGGCATTCTCGAGGGCGGCATCATCGAATGCACGCTGCACTTCGGTGCGTTCGACGTGAAGACCGGCGCGGCGATCCAGGCGCCGTGTTTCGTGCCGCTGCGGACTTACAAGATCGCGGTAAAGGACGGCCAGGTTTTTGTCGACTTGGATAAATCAGCGGATGAATGACTCCGGCTGTCGTCCCCGCGAAAGCGGGGACCCAATAAACACCGATTGTAATGGATCGCCCGCTTTAGCGGGCGGTGACACCGAATACGAGGCTAGACGTTAGCCGCCTGACACGCGCGCCACAGCTTCTCGGACGTTGCCGGCATGTCGATCCGCTTGCTGGCTTCGCCGGGGATGGCGTCGGCGACCGCGTTCATCACCGCAGCGATCGCGGCGGTGGTGCCGGCCTCGCCCGCGCCCTTGACGCCGAGCGGATTGGTGGTCGCCGGCACCGGGCAGAAGCCCTCCTTGAACGACGGCACGTCGTGGGCGCGCGGCATCGCGTAATCCATGAACGAGCCGGATACGAGCTGGCCGCCGGAGTCATAAACCGTGTTCTCCATCATCGCCTGCCCGACGCCGCAGGTGACGGCGCCGTGGGTCTGGCCCTCGACGATCATGTGATCGAGCACGTTGCCGCAATCGTCCACCGCGCTGTAGCTCGCCAGCGTCAGCTTGCCGGTCTGCGGGTCGATCTCCACCTCGGCGACATGGCAGCCGTTCGGGAAGGTGAGGGGCGTCTCGGTCTGCAGCTTGGTGTCGAGGCTTTCCGGGATCTCGCCCTTCTTCTTCATCTCGGCGGCCTTCGCCGCCGTGTCGAACAGCGAAATGCGCCGGTCGGTGCCGACCACGTTGAACGCGCCGTTCTTGTATTCGATGTCGCTCTCGCCGGCCTCCAGCGCCGTCGCCGCGACTTTCTTACCCTTGGCCAGCACCGCCTCGATGGTCTTCACCATCGAATGGCCGACCGTCATCGCCGAGCGCGAGCCGACCGAGGCGTAGCCTGCGACCTCGTGGCGGCTGTCGCCGTGGTGGTGCTTGATCTCCTCGAACTTGATGCCGAGCCGCTCGGCAACCAGCCGCGGAAAGATCGTGGCGTGGCCCTGACCGGTCGACTGCACGTTGAGCGTGAGATCGAGCATGTTGCCGCCTGGGAAGCCCATCATCAGGCCCTCGATCGGCGCGCCGCCCGAGTGCTCCAGCACGAAGCAGACGCCGAGGCCGCGCAGCAGGCCCTTCTTCTTCGACTCCTTCTTGCGCGCCTTGAAGCCCTCGTAGTCGGCGAGCGCCAGGCCCTGGTCGATCACCGCGGCGAAGTCGCCGGAATCGTAGGTGGTGCCAACCGCGGTCTTGTACGGCATGGCCTTGCGCGAGATCAGGTTGCGCTTGCGCAGCCTGACCGGATCGATGCCGGTGACGCGCGCCGCCTCGTCGACTACGCGCTCGATGCAATAGCTTGCTTCCGGACGGCCGGCGCCGCGATAAGGCGCGGTGACGACGGTGTTGGTGAACACGCAGCGGGTCTGCGCGTCGACCAGCTTGATGTCGTACATGCCCGGCAGGCAGCGCATCATGTTGATGGTCTGGATGTTGGCGCCGACCGCGCCGATGTAGGCGCCCATGTTGCCGATGTGGCGGATGCGCAGCGCCAGGAATTTGCCCTTGTCGTCGAGCGCCAGCTCGACGTCCGAGTAGGCGTCACGGGCGTGATTGTCGGTCAGGAACGCTTCCGAGCGACCGCACATCCAGTAGACCGGCCGGCCGATCTTCTTCGCGGCGGCCAGGATCGCGATGTACTCGGGATAAGGGCCGGTCTTGAGGCCGAACGCGCCGCCGACCGCTTCGGTGGTAACGCGGATCTTGTCGTTGCCGATCTTGAGCACGCCGGCCATCGAG
The DNA here is from genome assembly GCA_040510745.1 of Xanthobacteraceae bacterium. GTDB lineage: Bacteria > Pseudomonadota > Alphaproteobacteria > Rhizobiales > Xanthobacteraceae > Z2-YC6860. The sequence continues at coordinate 1,293 of JBEVIJ010000026.1, read as the reverse complement.
TCGCGCATGGCGCGCGCGCCCTGCGAGCAGACCCGCAGGTGGAACGTGTCGGCCGCCTTGTCGTAGCTCGCGGTCGCGCCGCGCGGCTCCATCGAGGCGACGTTGAGCCGGTTGTGCAACAGCGAAACCTTCGCGACGTGTTTCGCCGAGGCGAACACCCGTTCGACCTCCTTGGCATTGGCCTCCGGATCGGGATGAAGCCCGGGCCAGTCGATCGCGATGTTGCCCGGCGCTTCCGGATGCACCTGCGGCGCGCCCTTCTCGACCGCGGCCTTGGCATCGACCACGGGCGTGCGCTCGGCGTATTCCATCGCGACCGCTTCGGCGCCTTCCTGCGCGGCGGCGGCGGTCTCGCCAATCACGATCGCGACTGCCTCGCCGATATGATTGACCCGTTCGGCCGCCAGCGACGGCCGGAACGGCATGATCAACTTGGCGCCGCCGCGGCCGGGCAGCGGCGGGTGCTGCGAGACGCTGCCGTGGAAATCCTTTAAGTCCGCGCCGGTGAGCACCGCGACCACGCCCTTCATCGCCTTGGCGGCCGCGGTGTCGATCGACTTGATGTCGGCGGCGGCATGCGGCGAGCGCACGAACGCGGCGTAGGTCTGGCCCGGCTGCGGCGCGTCCGACATGTAGCGGCCGAGGCCCCGCAGGAATTGCTCGTCTTCGATGCGCGGCATGCGCTTGTGGCTGGTCTTGGTGTCCATGTCGGCTAGGGCTTTCCGGGGAGGGTGGGTAAGGTGAGGCCGCAAAATTACCGGCCGAGGCACGATCCTGCAATGACCCAAACCCCTGACAAATCAGCGCCGATCGGGCTCGGCATCTGCGGTCTGGGCATGGCCGGCGCGGTGATGGTGCAGGCGGGAGCGGCGCATCCAGGCTACGCGTTGCGGGCAGCGGCCGACCCTCATCAAGCACCCCGTGATGCATTTGCCCGCGACTTCAACGCCAGCGCCTACGTCGACGTGAAGGAACTCGTCGCCGATCCTGCAGTCGAGGTCGTCTACATCGCGACGCCGCACCAGTTCCACGCGCCGATGGCCATCATGGCAGCCGAGCACGGCAAGCACATCATCCTGGAAAAGCCGATGGCGCTGACGCTGGCGGACTGCGACGCCATCATCGCGGCGGTGGAGCGCAACAAGGTCCGCCTCATCGTCGGCCACACCCATGCGTTCGATCCGGCGGTGCGCGCGCTTCGCGGCAAGATAACGCGCCGAGAGTTTGGCAAACACAGACATATAAAATATTTAAAAAAAACCAACAAACACTATCTGCCGCGCCGGCCCGAGG
>JBEVIJ010000025.1:0-14899 GCA_040510745.1 Xanthobacteraceae bacterium | reverse complement strand
AGTCCTGGGCGGATGCGGGGAGAGTTGAAAAAAGTGCGAGCAGAAGCACAAGCGGCACACGCATCATTTCCTCCCACGCCCGTTTCTCTCCCGTCCTCATCCTGAGGAGCGCACGAAGTGCGCGTCTCGAAGGTCGAGGCCGCCCCATCCTTCGAGACGCATTGCTTCGCAATGCTCCTCAGGATGAGGCGGAGATAGAACTACTTCTCCGCGAAGTAATGCGTCTCCAGCAGATAGCACCCGGTCTTTGAGGTGAACGGCCCGTGATAGACGCCGGGCGGGCGCACGCAGTAGGTCGGGCCGTTGAACTGCTCGCCGCCCTGCCCCTTGTCGTCGGAGCCGCAAACGAGATCGCCCGACACCAGGAACACCTCTTCCCAGTACTCGTGCACGAACGGCACGGTGGAATACGCGCCGGGATCGATCCGCAGAATGCGGGTACGGTTGCCGATCTTGTTCTTCTCGTCGAGCGAGCCGGCCAGGATGCGCTCGCGGAAACCGGGCGGGTAGCCGGGCACGTTGTGGAAGCCCTCATCGAGATTGAGGGTGGTGAATTCCATGTGGCCTTTGTTGAAACCCATTGTTGGCTCCTTTGATCGAAGCATTCTAGCGCGGACGCAGCCGATGGCTACTCGATCACTTCGTCGGCCCCGACCTGGAGCGCGGCCGGAACGGTCAGCCCGAGCGCTCGTGCGGTCTTCAGATTGAGGACGGTTTCGTATTTGGTCGGAGCCTGCACCGGCAAATCGGACAGCTTTTCGCCCTTGAGGATGCGATCCACATAGGATGCGGCGCGCAGATTGAGGTCCCCTCCATCAACGCCGTAGGTCATCAGCCCGCCGATGGTCGCGAAGAGCCGAAACGGATAGATCGCCGGAATGCCCAACTCGTTGGCAAGCTCGACGACCCGTGCGCTGTTGAGGAACATGAAGCCGTCGGGCATCACGACAAGCCCACCGCCCGAAGTTGACGCGTGGGATCTGAGCGAGCGTTCGATGTCGGCTGCGCTCGCGACCGGCATGGACACCGGTTCGACCGACATGGCGCGCGCCGCGCTCTCCAGATGCGGCCAGATCAGCTTGGTGCCGCCGCCGGGCGCGGTGCGCGGATTGAACAGCAGCGCAGCACGCTTCACGCCGGGTGCAATCTCCTTAAGCAGCTCCATCCACTTGCCGCCCATCTCGGAATCGCAGGCGCTGAAGCCGGTGATATTGCCGCCCGGACGGTTGAGGCTGGCGACCAAGCCCTCGCCGACAGGATCGGTGACCTGCGCGAACACGATGGGAATTCTGGAGGTCTCGCGTTGAAGCGCGACAGTGCTCGGCGTGCCGTTGCTCAGAATGACCTCGGACGCGATGCGCACGAGGTCCTGGGCCAGGGACTGCACGAGGTCGCGATCGCCCCGACCCCAGCGCATCTCGATCCGGAAGTTCTTTCCCTCGACCCAGCCGAGAGTATTCATCCCGCGACGGAACGCGGCCAGCCGCCGCTGGGCGTCGACTTCATTTTCGTCAGCATTCAACAAGATACCGATCGTGCGCATTCGATCGGATTGCGCGCGTGCAGCAGTCGGTGCAAGTGCCGCTGTGGCAGCCAGCGCGATGAATTCACGCCGCCTCACTCGATCACCTCGTCGGCACGGAGCCCCATCACACCGGCACCTTCACACCGAGCTTCTCTGCCGCCTTGCCGATACGCTGCCACGTTCCGTGTGGAACAGGAATGCCGGACTTCTCCCGCTCAGCGCGGATGGCATCGCCCCGCTCGCCAGGCAGCATGATCCTGTCCACGCCCTCGGCGCGCGGCAGTCCGGCGATGGCAAGGCCCAGCCGCTCCGCCTCGCGCTCGAACGTCTGCCGGTCGCCGAACGCCGCTGGATTGATCGCGATCACCGAGCCGTTGAGGAACGGATTGTTCTCGATCGAGCCGTCCTCCAGGTCCGGCGCGATGCGCGGATTGGAGAGCAGCAGGCTGGACAGGCACTCGATCATGAACGACAGGCCCGCGCCCTTGGCGCCACCGAGCGGTAGCACGGTCTCCACCGCCCTGGGGTCCGTGGTGTCGCGGCCGTCCTTGTCGAGGCCCCAGCCGACCGGAATTTTCTCGCCGCGGTCCGCCGCGCCCATGATCTTGCCGTTGGCGACGACGCCGGTGGAGAAGTCGATCAGGTACGGACGTCCGTTGGCGCGCGGCACCGCGAACGCGATCGGGTTGGACGACACCGCGCCGACCCGCGTGCCGGGATAAGCCATCATCGGCCCGGACGCGGTCATCACGATGGCGCCATAGCCCTGCTCCGCCGCCTGCACCGCGAAATAGCCGATCGCCCCGGTGTGCGTGGTGTTGCGCGCTGCGCACCAGCCGACGCCGGACTCGCTGGCGCATTGGATCGCTGCTTTCACGGCGCGCGTCATGCCCACCGCGGCGGGCGCGCGATCCGTCTCCAGCACGACGATCGCGCCCATCTTGCGCTCGACGCGAATGTCCGGCGCCGCATTGATCGACTTTGCATTGATCAGGTCGATGTAACGCGGGATGCGGATGATGCCGTGCGAGTCGGTGCCGCGCAGGTTCGCCCACACCAGCATCTTGGCCCATTCGTCGGCGTGCTCGAGCGTAAGCCCCGCCGCAACGAAGATCGCGGCGGTGAAGGAATGGAGGTCGGTGGGGGAAATACGGAGGGAGTCTTGGCTCATGATGACGGGCTTATACAGCGCACTCTCTCGTTCGTCATGCTCTGCTGTCGTCCCCGCGAAAGCGGGGACCCAGTACACACCGACGGAGCTGTGGCTACTGGATGCCCGCTTTCGCGGGCATGACACCGAATGTGAAGCGCACGGAAGCGGACAGCGGCCTCACTTCTTCTGCGCCGACGCCTTCTTGTACCAGTCGAGGATCTGCACGCCGTTCCAGTGCAGCACGCCTTCGAAGCGGTTCACGTAGTCGTAAATCGCCTCGAGATACTTGATTCGGTGCGGCTGGCCGCTGATGTAGGGGTGGATCGCCACCGCCATCACCTTGGCGCGATGCGCGCCCTCGGCGTAGAGCCGGTCGAACTGGTCGATCGCGCGCTTGAGCAGGTAATCGCTCTCGTGGTGCTGCACGATCATCATCGGGATGTCGTTGAGCTCCACGGTGTACGGGATCGTCACCAGCGGCCCGTTGTCGGTCTTGATCGTGGTCGGCTCGTCGTCATAGACCCAGTCGCCGATGTACTGCACGCCGGCCTTTGCCAGATTCTCGGGCGTCTCCAGCGTCTGCGTCAGGCCGGGCCCGAGCCAGCCGACCGGCCGCGTGCCGGTGAATTTCTGGATCACATTCATCGAGCGCTCGATCATCGCGAGCTGGTCGGTCTCCTTGTGGATCGGCTGCTGGTCGTAGGCGTGGCCCATGAACTCCCAGCCGTCCTTCTTGGCCTGCTCGGCGACGCGCGGATAGTCCTCGCAGATGCGCGCGTTCGCAGCGAGCGTCGGCTTGATGCCGAGCCGCGCAAACAGCTCGTAGAAACGCCAGGCGCCGACCCGCATGCCGTATTCGTGCCAGCTCCAGTTCGGCACGTCGGGCAGCAGCACCTGCCCGGTCGGCGCCGGTATCACCTGCCGCGCCATCGGCCGCGAGATGTCCCAGACCTCGTAGTTGACGATGGTCCAGAAGATCAGCCGTGCGTTATTCGGCAGCTTCAGCGGCGGGCGGTCGACGATCGCGGAATATTCGACGCGCTGACTGGGGATCATCGGAGCCACGGCACAACCTCACTCGATGCGGAACGGCGTGCAGCGTCGCCTATTCCGCCGCGCGCTTCAACCTCACCTTACGCGTGTCAAAGCGAGCCAGGCGAGGCTTGTTGGCAGCGATCAGCGTGACCGTCGGTCCAGGGATGACGGTGATCACGATGCAGGCCAGCACATAGGCGAGATAAAGTTCGACCGACATGGTTCTCCCCTTAAACGCGTATCAGCAGCAACAGCCCCGACATCACCAATAGCCCGGCAAACATCTGCTGGAAACGCCGCTCGTCGAGCTTGCCGTAGATCAACCAGCCGACCCAGCCGCCCACCGCGATGGCCGGCGCGACCAGCAGGAACAGCACGACGCCGACCTTGTCGAGCGCCACCACGCCGATCAGCAGCAGCGCGGCGATATGCGCGGCCAGGATGAACGGCTGATAGGCGCCGCGCGCCACGTCTTTCGGCCAGCCGCGAAGCTGCGTCCAGATCGCCGGCGCCAATCCCGACAAGCCGGCCAATCCGCCCATCACGCCACCGAGGAACCCCACGCCCGCGTCGGCCGCGGTGCCGCCGCCCGCGATGTGCGGCCACCGCGGCGCGAAAATCGCGTATAGGCCGTAAACCACCAGGAACACCGCGACGCCGAGCCGGAGCGCGCTTTGATCGGTCTTCACCACCAACGCGACGCCAATCGGAACTCCGATCAGCCCGGCGATTAGGAACGGCGCGAGCCGTGGCCAGTCCAGCGCCCGGCGCATCTTGTAGACGAGGCTCGACTGGATGATCAGGCCGCCCGACACGACGAGCATGGTGGCGTGCAGCGGCGAGATGACGTGCAGCCAGATCGCGGTCGCCACGACGCCGTAGGCGAAGCCCGCCGCGCCCGACGCCACGCCGCCGAGGAAGCCGCCAAGCCAGACGATCGACAGGGTTTTCAGGGTGAGCGCCGCGAGCGCGGGATCGGAGAACATTGCGCTATCCTACCGGGGTTTTTGAGCGCACCAATCCCATCAGCTGTCATGGCCGGGCTTGTCCCGGCCATCCACGCCTTGCTTTGATGTCGACGAGAAGACGTGGATGCCCGGGACAAGCCCGGGCATGACGACGGAGAGACCATGCCCGACACAGAAACCGCCAAAGCCATCACCGCCGCCCTGCAACACCGCTTCGGCGAGCAAATTCCCGTCGACGAAAACCTTGCCGGGCTCGATGCGCTCGCCCGTATCGCCGGCCGCAAGGTGCACCGCCGCTATCTCGACAAGGCTGTTGACCCCGCCGTGCTGCGCCTGCTTTGCGCCTGCGCGCTGTCGGCGCCGTCGAAGAGCGATCTCCAGCAAGCCGACATCGTCATCCTGGACAAGCCCGAGCAGAGCATCATCGCCGATCTGATCCCGGACCAGCCGTTCATCCGCACCGCGCCGGCGTTTCTCGTGTTCCTGGCGAGCGGACGGCGGCTGCCGGAAATTGCGAACATGCGCGGCAAGCCGTTTCCCAACGATCATCTCGACCAGTTCTTCAATGCCGCGGTCGACGCCGGCATCGTGCTGGCGACGTTCCTCGCCGCCGCCGACGCGGTCGGGCTCGGCACCTGCCCGATCAGCGTGATCCGCGATCATTCGCAACGGGTGAGCGACATGCTGAAGCTGCCGCAGCGCGTCATTCCGGTCGCCGGTCTGTGCGTCGGCTGGCCATCGGAGAAAGGCCACATCAGCCCGCGGCTCGGGCTCACCAGCACGCTGCATCAGGGCCGATACGACGAAGGCAACCTCGCCGAGCGCATCGACGCCTACGACAAGCGCCGCGCCGCGATCCACCCCTACAAGCCGCGCGACCCGGCCCGCTGGGGCGAGGTCGCGTTCTACGGCTGGTCGGAGGACAAGGCGCGGCAATACGGCGTGCCGCAGCGGCCGGACTTCGGAGCGTTTGTGAGGAAGAAGGGGTTTAGGTTGGACTAGCTCGTTCTCGTGACTACTTCCTCACGTACTTCTGCACTCGCCAGTTCAGTGTGTCAGCAACAAACACCTCGTCGCGCGCGCTGACCGCGATGTAGTGAGCCTCGCCGTAGCGGCCGAGCGTCTTGCCCTGTCCCGAGCCTTCGACCATCCCCAGCACCTTGCCGTCGAGGTCCAGCTTCATGATCTGGCCGGTATGGCCGTGCGCCAGCCAGATGTGCTGATCCGGCGTCATGAACAGGCCGCATGGCGTGCCGGGCTGGCTCCACTCGCGGATGTAGTTGCCGTCGGCGTCAAACACCTGGATGCGCGCGTTGCTGCGGTCGGCGATGTAGAGCAGCCCCTTGGCGTCGAACACCAGCGAATGCGGAATGTCGAACTCGCCCTTGCCCTTGCCGTTCTTGCCCCACGCCTTGAGGAAGTTGCCGTCCTTGTCGAACTTGACGACGCAGCACGGCCCCTTGCCGTGGCCCTGCAGCACGTAGATGTCGCCGGTCGGCCCGACCACCGCCTCGCTCGGCTCGTTGAACAGCCGCAGATGGCCGAAGTCGTGCATCTCGCCGGCGCGCCCGCGCACGCCGAGCACCATCTCCAGCCGGCCCGACGGGTTGAACTTGTAGGCGACGTGCGACGCGACATCCGTCGCCCAGACGTTGCCAGCGCTGTCGATCCGCAGGCCGTGCGGCCGGTCGAACAGCCCGTCGCCCCAGCCGCGGATGAAATTGCCTTCGGGATCGAACTCCATCAGCGGCTTCGGGCCGCGATGCAGCACGAACAGGTGCCCGTTCGGATTGATCGCGATCCCCGAAGTTCCGCCGAAGTTCATTCCGTCCGGCAGCTTGAAGGATTCAGGCACTGCAACATAGTCGAGCATGAAATTCCCTCTCAGGCCCGAGCATAGGCCACGCTTCCAGTCTCGTCATCCTGAGGTGGCCGCCGCAGGCGGCCCTCGAAGGATGACGGTGAGACGTCTCGACTCTCGCGCACGCAGCCCTATAGATAGGCAAAACCGCTGCCAATTCGCCGGGGAGGACCATGGCCATTCCGCAACTTCTCGTTCACGAAAAAAAGGACACCGTCGGCGTGATCGTCGTCGAAGGCCTGAAAAAAGGCACCGACATGCTGTGCGTGGTCACCGCGGACAACTCCTCGTTCAAGCTCAAGTCCAGGATGGACGTGCCGATCGGCCACAAGGTCGCGCTCGCTGACATCAAGAAGGGCGACACCATCTGGAAGTACGGCCAGGACGTCGGCGTCGCCAAGGCCAAGATCAACAAGGGCGAGCACGTCCACGTGCACAACATAAAGACCAAGCGGTGGTAGGCGTCATGACAAAGAAATCAAAGAAGAACGGCAGATCCGTCGCGAAGAAAAACGACAACGCCACGTTCTGGGGCTGGCGGCGTGAGAATGGCCGGGTCGGCGTGCGCAACCACGTCATCATCCTGCCGCTGGACGATCTCTCCAACGCCTCCTGCGAGGCGGTGGCCAACAACATCAAGGGCACGATGGCGCTACCGCACGCCTATGGCCGCCTGCAGTTCGGCGAAGACCTCGACCTGCACTTCCGGACGCTGATCGGCACCGGCGCCAACCCGAACGTCGCCGCCGTCGTCGTGATCGGCATCGAGGACGGCTGGACCAAGATCGTGGTCGACGGCATCAAGAAAACCGGCAAGCCGGTAATCGGCTTTGGTATCGAAGGCCACGGCGATATCGCCACCATTGCAAAGGCGTCCTACGCCGCCAAGGAATACCTGCAGTGGGCGTCTGAGCTGCCGCGCGAGCAATGCGACATCTCCGAGCTCTGGATCTCGACCAAGTGCGGGGAGAGCGACACCACCACCGGCCTCGCCTCCTGCCCGACGGTCGGCAACATGTACGACAAGCTGATCCCGCGCGGCATCTACGGCGTGTTCGGCGAAACGTCGGAGATCACCGGCGGCGAGCATCTCGCCCGCGCCCGCGCGGCAACCAAGAAGGTCGGCGACAAGTGGATGAAGGTCTGGCAGTCGTACCAGGACGACGTCATCGAGGCGCACAAGACCAGCGACCTCTCCGACTCGCAGCCGACCAAAGGCAACATCGCCGGGGGGTTGAGCACGATCGAAGAGAAGGCGCTGGGCAATCTTGAGAAGATCGGCCGCGACTGCAAATACATCGACGTGCTGCTGCCGGCCGAGACGCCGAAGAAGGGCCCCGGCCTCTATTACATGGACACATCGTCGGCAGCCGCGGAGTGCGTGACGCTGATGGCGGCGGGCGGCTATGCGGTGCACACCTTCCCGACCGGCCAAGGCAACGTGATCGGCAATCCCATTGTGCCGGTGATCAAGATCAGCGGCAACCCGAAGACCATCCGCACCATGGGCGAGCACGTCGACGTCGACGTGTCCGGCATCCTGCGCCGCGACATGACGATTCCGCAGGCGGGCGACGCCCTGATCGACATGATCGTGCGCACCGCGAACGGGCGGCTCACCGCGGCGGAGACGCTCGGCCACCGCGAATTTGTGATGACGAAGCTTTATCGGAGCGCGTAGCTGCCCACGCTCACTCCCAGTCAGGCCGAGGCCCTCGTCGTCACCGTGCTGACGCGTGCCAATACCAACGAAGATAACGCCAGGAGCGTGGCCCGCGCACTGGTGCAGGCGGAGGCCGATGGGTTGAAAGGCCACGGTCTGTCGCGCGTGCCGATGTACGCCAGGCAGGCGAAGGCTGGAAAGGTCGATGGCAACGCCACGCCGACACTGACCAAGAAAAAGCCCGCGCTGGTCGTGATCGATGCCGCAAACGGCTTCGCCTATCCGGCGATCGAGCTGACCGAAACCGCACTGCCGGGCATGGCGCGCAGCCAAGGCATCGCCGCCGCGTCGATCCACCGCTCGCATCATTGCGGCGCAGCCGGTCACCCTGTCGAGCGGCTGGCCGACGCCGGGCTTGTCGCCATCATGTTCGTCAACACGCCGTCAGCGATCGCGCCGTGGGGCGGCTCGAAGGCCGTGTTCGGCACCAATCCAATTGCCTTTGCGTGCCCCCTGGCCGGCCGTGCGCCTCTCGTGATCGACCTGTCGCTCTCCAAGGTCGCGCGCGGCAACATCATGACAGCGAAGCAGCGCGGCGAGAAAATCCCGAAAGGTTGGGCGCTCGACGCGGAAGGAAAGCCGACCACCGACCCGGACGCCGCACTCGCGGGAACGATGGTGCCGATGGGCGATGCTAAGGGCACCGCGCTGGCGCTGATGGTGGAGTTGCTCGCCGCTGGATTGACCGGCGCCAACTTTGCCGCGGAAGCGTCGTCATATCTCGATGACAAAGGTCCGCCGCCGGGCACAGGGCAACTGATCGTCGCGTTTCATCCCGACGCGTTCATCAGCGATGCTGTCGCCCGATTCGGTGTGCTGGCGCAGTCGATCGGGGCGCAGCAGGGCGCGCGGTTGCCGGGCATGCGAAGGCTGGCGGCGCGCGAGAAGGCGCAGGCCGAGGGGCTGGCGATCAGCGATGCACTGATGAAAGAGATCGAAGCGATCTAACGAGCGCCCTGCAGCGGCAGCGGCTGATCCGCCAGCATGCCGTTGACGATCACCTTGCGCGCGGTGTCGAGGTTGACGCCATGCCGCTTCAGCAGGTCCGCGGTGTCGGCGATGATCGCGTCGACATCCTGCTTGATCTTCAAGCTCTTGTAGTGGTCGTCCTGACGCAGCCCCATGCTCGCGCCGACCACCTCCAGAATGTTCATGATCCGGAACGGCCAGTCGCGCTCGTGCGCGCACAGCTCGCGGTGATCGGAGTGATAGACCGCGACCAGCGCGTCCACCTTGGCGGCGCGCGCAGCCTCGAGCTCCTTCAACTGTAGCTCGGCCTTGAACTTCGGCAGCGTCACCAGATTGACGCTCTGCAGCCCGACCGCCGGCACATCCAGCTTCACGATCCTGATGCCGGGCACCGCGCGCAGCAGCTCCTCAGCCGCTTCCATCACGCCGGGAACGCCGGGATGCCGGTGCAGCGCCACCGTCATCTCGACGCGGTCCGTCAGGAGCGGCCGCAGCAGATCGAGCTTGCCATGCAGGAAGCGCATGAAAGGCGTCATGTCGAACGGCATCTGCCCGGTCGCGCGCTCCACGGTCGGCAGCACGGTCTCGCCGAATTGCATGACGCAGCTCGGGCACCACGCCAGCACCTGCCCGGTCTTCGACTGCGACAGCTTGTTGATGGTGTTGTTGGCGAAGCGCCCCAGCGTGTCGATGTCGCCGGCGCGAAGCTGCGCGGTGCCGCAGCAATGCGTCGGCCCGCCCATCACCTGATAGTCGGTGCCGATCCGGTCCATGATGTCGAGGCAGAGCAGCGCGATGTGGGGCGTCTTGAGCACGTTGCAGCCGGTGTAGAACACGACATCCGGCAGGTCCGCCCGCGCGGCCTCCTTCGACGGCTTCTGGCCGAGCCGGATCAGATCGCTCTCGGAAAGCTGCAGCCGCGACAGCACACTGACGTCCTCACCGACCTTGCGGAACTGCGTGACGCCGGCTTTGCGCCGCTCCGGCAGATCCTTCGACGACCGCAGCATGGCGAGCCGCGCCATCGTCAGCAGGAAGCGCGGATTGACCCCGTAGTCGCAGGCCTTGATGCACTCGCCGCTGGCCATGCAGGCCTTGGCCCATTTCTCGGATTCTTCGGCGCCTTTGCCCATCCGCAGGATGTCGAGCACGCCGGACACCACGGCCTCCGGGTTCGCGCCGCCGAGGCCGGCGGGTTCCGCGATCGGGCACGCTTTGAAGCAGGCGCCGCACTTGGTGCAGGCGTCGAGCATCTCATCGACGCGCCCGGAGAGCGCGGCTTCGAATCCAGCGTCCATCCCGATGAGAGTAACTCAAAACAACGGCCGCCGCGAGCCGCGGGAAGCCGTCCGTCACGCCGCCGCAGCGGCGGCAACCGGCCGGTCGAGCGGCGCGATTTCCGCGCGGTTGCGCCCCAGCTTCTTGGCGGAATAGAGCGCCCGGTCGGCCGCCGTGATGAGATCGCCGGTCGGCTGCTGTTTGCGGGGCTCGATCGCCGCGATGCCCATGCTCAAGCCCGAAGCCGGTATGTTGCGCTCCTCACATACTTCAGCGAAACGCGCGCGCACCTGATCTGCAATTTTTGCAGCACCCGCCGCCGTTGACCCCGGCAGGAGAATGGCGAACTCGTCGCTTCCGCGCCGGCTGCTCCCGGTCATCGCGGCGCCGATCGCCTGCAGCAGCCGGTCGCCGGCCAGATGGCCGTAGCGATCGTTGTAGGCCTTGAACTGATCGGCATCGATCATCAGCAGCGCCAGCGAGCCGTGGGCGCGAATCGCGCGGCGCCATTCGCGCTCGATCGCCGCGTTGAACTCGCGCCGGTTGGAGAGGCCGGTCAGGCCGTCGGTCGCAGCGAGCGCTTCCAGCTCCATCTCGGCGTCGTTCCGCCGACGCATCTCGCGGGCGAGATAGAACGCGAAGGTGACGCTGATGCCGCAGAGCAGAACAACCATCACGCCGATCACCGTGGCGTAGCGGCGCCATGGGGCGTAAATCGCGGCGGTCGACTGTCCGACGCTCACGGCAAGCGGGAGGTCGCCGATCCGGCTGTAGGCGAACAGACGATAGACGCCGTCGGCCGCGGCATAGCTTTCAAAGCGGCCACTGTGGGCGTTCGGAAGATGCTTGAAAATCTCCGCGCGCTTCATGTCGCTGCCGATCATTCCGGGCTGATTGGGCCAGCGCATCAGCAAGGTGCCGTCGGTCCGGAACAGCGACACATTTTCGTTCGCCCGGAGAACCGCGCCCTTGAACATCTCCTCGAAATACGCGAGCCGGATCGTGCCGACGACGATCCCGGCGAACGAACCGTCGGGATTCGACACACGCCGCGACAGGGCGACGATATGGGTTCCGATCGACGGCGCGACGAAAGGCTGGCTGACGTGAATGCCCGAAGTCATGTGCGTCTTATGGAACTGGAAGAAATCGCGATCGGCGCGGCTCACCGGCTCCGGGGACGGGGTCCGCGAATCCAGCCGCACGATTCCGTTTTCATCGACGAATGCAATGGCGTGAAGGTGCTTTGCCGTTGCCGAGCGGTCGAACAGCACGCGCTGCCGCAGCGCCGGACTGATCTCGACGATCTCGGGATAGGCGAGGTTTTCGATCACGGCCTGAAGGGAGAGATCGTAGCTCTCGATGTTGCGCGCAATCTCGGAGGTGATCGTCGAGACGAGACCCGCCGCCACTTCACCGGCGCGCTCCCAGGCGGCATAGCGCGCATCGAGCAGCACCTTGCCGCAGATACCGCAGAAGCAGAGCGCCACGACAAAGATGACGGCGGCCAGCCGCTTGGCCGGCCGGTTCGCCGCCCGTGCATCGTTGGTTTTTCGATTCGCCCCAAGCATGCGCTGCTGACCCCTTGCCCGCAGCCAACATGAGCGGATTTGGTGGGACGGGCGTTAACCCGGGTTCCATTCGCGCCGATCTGGTCAACCAATCATTAACGCGAGCGGTCTGGAGCGAGCGGACAAAGCGAAATTGACGGAATTCACCGGCGTTCGTCAGCGCGTCTGCGGAATCTTGATCAACTCGAACTCGATGCTGGTCACCAGGTCCTCCACCTGCGCCCGCGACAGCCACATCGCTGTCCAGCCGAGACCTGGATGATGCGTGGCGAACTGGATCGCGGCGCGGTCGGGCGCGGCCTTGATGCGCCACAGCAGATTGTCGCTCTGGTGCACGCGCGACGGATCGTCCGGCGGATCGGCCGGATGCACCGGCGACATCCGCGCGCGGCATTCGGCGAGGTGCTTGATCAGCCGGTCGACACCCTCGGTGGTGAGCTCGGTGTCCTCGCTGCCGACGCCAAGCGAAAGCCGCGTGGTGTCGCGCGAAACGTCCAGTCTGATGGGAAGCATGTCAGGCTCTCCAAGTTGCTACCGTCATGGCCGGTCCTGTCCCGGCCATCTCGATAAGGCGGGCACAGTGCTCACCTAAGCGAGATCACCGGGACTCACGCCTTCGGCGCGGCCCGGTGATGACGGAATTCCAATCTGATGTTTCAGATCGATGGCCTTACCGCTTTTCGATGATTCAATCGCAGCAAGGCAGATTTCAAGATTCGCCAGGCCCCAGCGGCCGCCATGGATGGCGCGGGCCTTGCCTGAAATCGCATCCGCGAATTCATCCAGCACCAGATCGCGCGGCCTGCGGTCGTTCGCCAACTTGATCTCCTCGCGTCCTTTGTCCGAATAGACAAAGAGGCCGTCCGGCGATTGCCGGATGTCGCCGCGCTCGCAGCTCACCAGCGTCAGCCCGAAGTGCGGCTGGTGCGGCGCGCTCGCTGGGATCGCGCCACCGGCGCGCTTGCGCTTGGCCGCCAGCTCGTCGGCCGCGCTGCCGCCGGACCGCCGTACCGGCGCGCGTTTCGCCAGCGGCTCAGTGAAGCCCCACTCCGTCACATCCTCGATCAGCTCCATCGTCGAGAAATAGCCGTAGCCGTTGTACACCGCGGTCGCCGACGCACCATTTTCAAACTGCATGAACACGGTGTGTGCCCCGATCGAGCGACGCGCCACGTCCCAGTCGAACGTCGTCGCGTGCACGGTCTTCACCATGCCGCCGCCGAGCAGGCGGATGATGTCGAACTGGTGCGAGCCCTGACGGAACGTCACGCCGCCGCCGAGCGATATGTCGAGCTCGTCCGGCCGCCGCGGCCGATAGATCCAGTCGGTGAAGTTCCAGGTGTGGATCATGCGGACACGGCCGAGCGATCCACTGGTCACGATCTCCCGCATCCGCATGATCGGCAGATCGTAGGAATGAGAATGCCCGACCAGCAACACGACGCCGGCGCGCTCTGCCGCCACGATCATGGCCTGGCCTTGATCGATCGTGATCGCCATCGGCTTTTCGGTCAGCACGTGTTGGTTCGCCGCGAACGCGAGCGCGGCATGCTCGGGATGCAGCTCGGTCGGCGTCGCGATATACACCGCATCGAGCGCGGCGCCCGCCAGCATCGACGGCAGATCGGCAAACCCCCTGGCGCCGGTCTCACCGGCTATGTTCTCGCGCACCTCGGCAACCGGTTCCGCGACGGCCACAAGCTCGAACGCCGAGTGGCCGCGGATCGCAGGCAGGAACGCGCGCCCCGCCGCGCCCAGCCCGGCGATCCCGATGCGAACCCGCGCCGCCATTGAGCTCTCAAGCCTTCTCTAGTCTTGCTTGCGCCGCGAGAGTAAACTGCCGCCGAGTTCCTGGATAGGAGACTGCGGAATGCTGACCGCCGAGCAAAACGAATTGCTCACACGCATCGGCCCGGGCACCCCCGCCGGCAACCTGATGCGCCGCTACTGGCACCCGATCGCGGCGGCGTCCGAGCTCGAAGGCAATATCTGGAACAAGCGCGTCCGCCTGCTCGGCGAAGACCTTGTGCTGTTCAAGGATCGCGAGGGCCGACTCGGCCTGATCACCGAGCAATGCCCGCACCGCCGCGCCTCGCTTGCCTACGGCATCCCGACCAAAGACGGCATCCGCTGCCCCTATCACGGGTGGGAGTTTGCCAGGAACGGCGAATGCCTCACACAGCCGAACGAGCCCGAGAAAAGCTCGTTCCGCAACAAGGTCGGCACGCCCGCCTATTCCGTCGAGGAATTGGGCGGCGTGATCTGGGCCTATCTCGGTTCCGCGGAAACCAAGCCGCTGTTGCCGCGCCTCGACGGCTTCGTCGCCGAAGGCACGGTTCGCATGCTCGGCCGCGCGATCGTGCCCTGCAACTGGCTCCAGATCATGGAGAACTCGCTCGACCCGATCCACACCGAATGGCTGCACGGCCACACCTATGAGTTCGTCAAGGAGCAGCAGGGCAAAGGCCATAAGGTCGCGATCAGCGCGCACCACGAGAAGATCGCGTTCCGCGAGTTCGAGCATGGCATCACCAAGCATCGGCTGCTCACCGGCCAATCCGAAGATTGCGACGACTGGAAGATCGGTCACCCGATCGTGTTCCCGAACATTCTCTCCGTCGGCGCCGGTGACGTGCGTACGAACTCCCGCTACTACGCGTTCCAAATCCGCGTGCCGGTGGACGACACCCACACCCTGCACCTCTGGTACACCGCCTACGTGCCGCCGAAGGGCCAGAGGGTGGCGACGCAGCTGCTCGACAAGGTTCACGTCTACGAAGTGCCGTTCCGAAATGAGAAGGGCGAGTACATTCTCG
>JBEVIJ010000024.1:0-5948 GCA_040510745.1 Xanthobacteraceae bacterium | reverse complement strand
AATCCCGACAACGCCGTGCCGTTCGGCCGCCTGGCGGCGGCAAGTCATTGGTCACCGGGCGTGGTGCCGGACGGCGCGCAGGCGCTGCGCGAGACCGCGTTCTGGACACCGCCTCAGCTCACCGCGCCCGGCGACGGCGACGAGACCAACTCGTCGCTCTGCTATGGCTTCATCTTCGATTTCTGCGGCGTCGAGGTCGACCGCGTCACTGGCGCCGTTCGGATCGACAAATACGTGACCATGCACGACTGCGGCACCGTGCTGCATCACGGCATGGTGGCCGGGCAGATCACCGGCGGCTTCGCGCACGCGCTCGGCGCCGCGATCTATGAAGAGTTCGCTTACTCGGATGACGGCGCGTTCCTGTCCGGCACGTTCGCCGACTATCTGGTGCCGACCACGACGGAAGTGCCGGAGCCCGTCATCCTGCATGTCGAGACGCCGTCACCGTTCACGCCGCTGGGCGCCAAGGGCGTCGGCGAAGGCAATTGCATGTCGACGCCGGTCTGCATCGCCAACGCGGTCGCTGACGCGCTCGGCGTCGCGCAGATCGACCTGCCGCTGACGCCGAAGCGGCTGCTGCCGCTGCTCCCGGAGCGCAAATCGTGAAGCCGGCGAAGTTCGATTACCTGCGCGCCGCTTCACTCGCGGAAGCGCACGAGACGCTGGCCGTCGAAGGCGGGGACGCATCGATCATCGCCGGCGGGCAGACGCTGGTGCCGCTGCTGTCGATGCGGATGGCGCGGCCGAAGGTGCTGGTCGACATCATGCACGTTGCAGAGCTCGGCGGCATCGCTGTGAAGGACAATACGATCCGCGTCGCCGCCACCGAGCGGCAGGCGTCGTTGCTGGCCTGGCCGGAACTGACGAAGCGCCAGCCGCTGCTGTCGCTCGCTATGCCTTGGGTCGGCCACGCGCAGACGCGCACACGCGGAACGGTCTGCGGCTCAGTCGCGCTCGCCGACCCGAGCGCGGAAATTCCGCTGGCGTTGATCGCGCTCGACGGCGAAATCGAATTGTCCTCCGCAAAGTCGAAACGCCGCGTCGCGGCCGGCGATTTCTTCACCGGTCTGATGTCCACGGCACGCGAGGACGACGAACTGATCGAAGCGGTGCGCTTCCCCTGCGCCAAGCCGGGCGACGGCCACGCCTTCCGCGAATTCGCGCGCCGGCACGGCGATTTCGCCATCGTCGCGTGCGCCGCCGTCGCCACCGCGCAAGGCACCCGGCTTACGATCGGTGGTGTCGCCGACCGGCCCACCGCGCAGGACTTCGGCACGCTGGACGGCTCCGCGCTCGACGACGCGCTGCAGGACTTCGCCGTGACGCTTGAGGCCCGCGAGGATCTCAACGCCACCGCGGGCCAGCGCCGCGACCTGGTCCGCAAGCTCGGCCGCCAGACCATCGAGGAGGCGCGAGCATGCCGCGCCTGAGCGCCGAGCAACGCCATCGCGTCCGCCTCACGCTCAACGGCCGCGCCGTCGAGGGCGACGCAGAGCCGCGCATGCTGCTGACCGATTTCCTGCGCCATGTGCTGGGCGCGACCGGCACCCACGTCGGCTGCGAGCACGGCGTGTGCGGCGCCTGCACCATCGACATCGACGGCGCGCCAGCGCGCGCCTGCCTCACGCTGGCCGTTCAGGCCGATGGCGCGACGATCCGCACCGTCGAGGGCCTTGCGCCGGAGCCAGGCCGCCTTTCCGTGCTCCAGGAGGCGTTTCGCCGCCACCACGCGCTGCAATGCGGCTTCTGCACGCCGGGCATCCTGATGTCGCTCGACATCTACCTGCGCGACAACCCATCGCCCAGCGAAACGGAGCTGCGCGAATTCCTCGGCGGACATCTGTGCCGCTGCACCGGCTACGTGCCAATCGTGGCCGCGGCGCTCGACGCCGCACGACTGCTGAAGGGCGGTCATGCTTGATCTCGGCACCAGCTTCCTGGCCAGCGTGGCGCGCGATCCGAACGCGCTGGCGATCGTCGATGGCGACACTCGCCTCACCTACCGGCAATGGTACGAGCGCATCTCGGCGCTGGTGGCGGGCTTCGATGAGCTGGAGCTGGAGGCCGGCGACCATCTGGTCACACTGTTGCAAAACCGCTGGGAGGCCGCGACCGTCCACTGGGCCTGCCAGTTCGCCGGCATCATCGTGACGCCGATCAACTGGCGCGCCACGGCGGAAGAGCTCGACTATGTGCTGGCCGACGCCGAGGCCAAGGCGCTGGTCTATGAGGAAGCGTCGGCCCGCGCGGTGGTGTCCTCCAAGGAGGCGCAGCACCATCCGCGAATCTCGGTCGGCGTGCCGGACGACATTCCCTTCATCTCGCTGGTCAACGAGCGCGAGCCCGACATCGCGCCGCGCGCCGATGCCGAGGCCTGGTCGGTGATGCTCTATACGTCCGGCACCACCGCCAAGCCGAAGGGCGTGCCGCGCCGCCAGCGCGCCGAGCGAGCGGCGGCGCTGGCCCACGTCGCGCAGAACCTTTACCGCAACGGCGAGCGGACGCTCGGTGCGATGCCGCTCTACCACACCATGGGGGTGCGCTCGCTCATCGCCATGTCGCTGATCGGCGGCACGTTCGTCTGCCTGCCGCGGTTCGAGGTGGCTCAGGCGCTGGAGCTGATCGAGCGAGAGAAGGTCACCAATCTCTATCTGGTGCCGACGCTTTATCACGACTTGGTGCATCACGAGCGCTTCAAACCGGAGAGCGTGCGCTCGGTGCGCAAGCTCGGGTTCGCCGGCGCCTCGATGACCGACGGCCTGCTAAAGAAGCTGTCGGCGGAGTTCAAGCCGGAGCTGTTCGTCAATCACTACGGCTCGTCGGAGATTTATACCTTCACGATCGACCAGGAGGCGCCAAAGAAGCCGGGCTCGGCGGGCCGAGCCGGCATCAACCAGATGGTGCGCGTCGTGACGCTCGGCGCGAAGTCACCGGACGAGATCGCCAAACCGAACGAGGAAGGCGAGATTGCAGCGCTGCTGGCAGGCGACGAATCCTTCGAAGGCTACTGGCGCCGTCCCGCCGCCGACGCCAAGGCGCTGCGCGACGGCTGGTACTTCACCGGCGACACTGGATACATGGACGGCGACGGCGACCTGTTCGTCACCGGGCGGGTCGACGACATGATCATCACCGGCGGCGAGAACGTCTCGCCGGTCGAGATCGAGAGCTGCCTGTCATTGCACGACGGGGTGTCGGAGGTTGCGGTCGTCGGGCTCGCCGACGAACGCTGGGGCAAGGTCGTGACGGCCTTCGTCAAGCGCAGCACCCCGGTTAGCGAGGACGAGCTGGACCAGTATTGCCGCGCGTCCGGACTCGCCAACTTCAAGCGCCCGCGCCGCTATGTTTTTGTCGAAACGTTCCCGAAGTCGCCGGTCGGCAAGCTGCTGCGTCGCATGCTGGTTGCCGGCGACTATGAGAAAGAACGCAATCCGCCCATAGGACCCAAGCCATGAGCGAAACCTTCACCGATCCCCGCCTCGCCCCACTCGATGGCTTCCGCGTCGAGGTCGATGCCGCGCGCGAGCGCGCTGACGTGATCCTCGACCGGCCGCCCCTCAACGTGGTGTCGATGCCGCAGCGCGACCAGCTTCGGCTGGTGTTCGAGGCGCTCGACCTGGACGACCGCGTGCGCGTCATCGTGCTGCGCGCGATCGGCGCGAATTTCTCGTCCGGCGGCAACATCAAGGGCTTCATGGAGGCGACGCCGGAAACCGTGTCCAAGCTCGCCTGGAACATCGCCGCCCCCGCGCGTTGTTCAAAGCCGGTGGTCGTCGCGAACCGCGGCTTCTGCTTCGGAGTCGGCTTCGAGTTGTCGCTCGCCTGCGATTTCCGTCTTGCTTCCGAGACCGTGCAATATGCCCTGCCCGAGCAGCGGCTTGGGCAGATCCCCGGTTCCGGCGGCTCGGCGCGATTGCAGAAGATCGTCGGCATCACCCGCACCAAGGACATCGTGATGCGCTCGCGGCGCATTCCAGGCAAGCAAGCCTATGATTGGGGCATCACCACCGAATGTGTGCCAGACGGCAAGCTTGAGGCGGCAACCGATGCGCTGGTCGACGAGCTGCGTGCCTTTTCTCCGCTCGCGCAGCGCACAGCAAAGAAGCTCCTCAACGACACCGAGGATGCTATGTTGAACACGGCAATCGAGCTGGAAGGCCACTGCTACAGCCGGCTGCGGCAATCCGACGACTTCCGCGAGGGCGTCGAGGCGTTTCATGCTAAACGGCCGGCCAAATTCAAAGGCACCTGAGACAAAAAAGGAAGAAGACATGACGATGACCAAGCGGTTCCTGATGGGGGCGAGCG
Source organism: Xanthobacteraceae bacterium (assembly GCA_040510745.1). Lineage (GTDB taxonomy): Bacteria > Pseudomonadota > Alphaproteobacteria > Rhizobiales > Xanthobacteraceae > Z2-YC6860. The sequence continues at coordinate 1,637 of JBEVIJ010000024.1, read as the reverse complement.
TCGCGGCCGCGATGACGATTACCGGTGCGGCGCACGCGCAGAGCTATCCGACCCGTCCCATCACCGTGATCATCCCGTTCGCCGGCGGCAGCGCCAGCGACGTGGTCAGCCGCATCATGTTCAACAAGATGTCGCAGTCGCTGGGCCAGCCGATCGTCGTGGAAAACAGGCCGGGCGCCGGCGGCAATTCGGGCACTCAGCTTGCCGCCAAGGCGGCGCCCGACGGCTACACCCTGGTTGGCGCCGGATCGGGTCCGATCGCCGCCAATCTCGAGCTCTACAAGAGCCTCGGCTACGACCCGCTGAAGGAGCTGAATATCATCTCGCCGTTCGCCAGCTTCACCATTGTGGTGACCGCTAGTAACAAGCTCGGCATCAAGACCGTGAAAGAGCTGATCGAGCGCGCCAAGAAGGAGCCCGGCGCGCTGAACTACGGTTCGGTCGGCATCGGCTCGTCGCAGCATCTGGCCGGCGAATACTTCGCGCAGGTCACCGGGGTGAAGATGACCCACGTGCCCTATCGCAATATCGGGCAGTTCGGTCCCGACCTCATCTCCGGGCAAGTTCAGCTCGGCTTCCAGTGGTATCCGAACGTCGCCGGCCCGATCAACGCCAACGGCGCGACCGCCCTCGCCGTCGCCGGCGACGTGCGGCTCGGCGCATTGCCCGACACGCCGACCACAACGCAGGCCGGACTGCCGCAATACCAGGTCGATGGCTGGTTCGCGCTCGCCGCGCCGGCCGGCGTGCCGGCACCGATCATGCAGCGGCTCAACAAGGAGCTGAACGACGCGCTCAACGATCCGGCGGTGAAGGCCGGCTTCGAGAAGGCCGGCGCGGTGCCGATCGGGCGCGGCCTGGAGCAAGCCAAGAAATTCCACGCCGATGAGATCGTGAAATATCGCGACATCATCACCAAGGCGGGCATTGCGAAAATCGAGTAGCGGCGGCGTGGCCGTTTGACCGCGTGAGCGCTCAGGATCGTGTTTTCATCGCCGGCGCGGGGCCGGTCGGGCTGGTGGCCGCTGCGAACCTGGTCCGCGCGGCTGTGCCGGTCACCGTGTTCGAGGCCGGCAGCGACCTCAGCACGGAGTCGCGCGCCTCGACGTTCCATCCGCCGACGCTGGACATGCTCGATACGTTCGGCGCGGCGGAGCCGCTGATCGCGCAAGGGCTGGTGGCGCCGGGCTTCCAATACCGGACGAAGAAGGGCGGACTGGTCGCGGAGTTCGACTTCGGCGCGATCGCCGATGCGACCGCGCATCCCTACCGGGTCCAGGCCGAGCAATCCAAGCTGACGCGTATCCTGCTCGATCAATTGCGTGGCAAACCGGGCTTTGAGATCGCGTTCAACGGCCGCGTGCAAAGCGTGACGCAGGATGGATCGTCGGTCACGGTCGCGATCGAGCGGAGCGGCGCGACGCAAAATCATACCGGCCGCTGGCTGATCGGCGCCGATGGCGCTAGCAGCAGCGTGCGCCGCGCGCTCGGCATCGGTTTCGAGGGCTTCACCTGGCCGGACCGGCTGCTGGTGGTATCCACCCCGTTCGACTTTCATTCGACGATCCCCGGCCTCACCGCGGTCAACTACGTCGCCGACGCGGAGCGATGGTATTTCCTGCTTCAGATTCCGGGCT
>JBEVIJ010000023.1:0-11956 GCA_040510745.1 Xanthobacteraceae bacterium | reverse complement strand
GCGCTGACGAGGCGACCGCGAGGATGCGTAGCTTGCCCGCCTTGTGGTGCGGCAGCGCGGTCGACATCTCCGTCATCAGGCCGTCGACCACGCCGGACAGCGTGTCGGGCACCGGCGTCGAGCCGCCCTTGTAAGGCACGTGGGTCAACGTGGCGCCGGTCGCGGTCATGAAAGCGCACCAGCGTCATGTCCCGGCGCTGCCGGTGCCGGAGGTGGCAATGTTGATGGTCCGCGTCTTCGACAGCGCGACCAGCTCCGCCACGGTCTTGGCCGGCACGCCCGGGTTCACCACGATCGCGTGCGGCGCCAGGTTGGCGAGGCCGACCGCCGTGAAGTCCTTGAGCGGGTCATAGCTGAGCTTGGCCTGCATGAACGGGTTGACGGTGAGCGGCCCGTTCGAGCCGATCAGCAGGGTGTAGCCGTCGGGCGCGGACTGCGCGACGACGCCGGCGCCGAGGCTGCCGCCCGCGCCGGCGCGGTTCTCCACCACCAGGCTCTGGCCGAGCGACGGCGCCATGCTCTCGGCGAGCAGCCGCCCCACCAGGTCGGCGTTGCCGCCGGGCGCGAACGGCACGATCAGCCGGATCGGCCGGTCGGGATAGGCCGCGAACGCAGAGCGAGATGCGAGCGATGCAAGTGGCGCGGCAGCGAGCGTAGCGAGCAACGTGCGGCGGGAAAGGAACATGGGGGCACCGGGGGTGGGATGGGAGTTAGCGGGAGTGTTGAGCGGGCGAGCGGCGATGGCAAGGGAAATGGAACGCGCTATAGCATCGGCAGCAGGGGCTCCGAACCTTTGTGCAGTTGCATGTCGACGGTGGCGAGCATGGCGGCGGTGCTGGCGTAGTTGCCCATCAGGAGGACGATGTCGATCAGCATGGTCGCTCCGAACAGCGACCTGGCTTTGGCGAAGAGCTCCGACGTCACCTTGTGCGTTTGCCAGATCTGCCGGCCAAGCTCGATCACCGTGGCGTCGGCCTCATCGAGCCCGGCGGTGCTGCGGCGATGCTTGACGGTTTCCACGACGTCCGGCGGCACTCCGACGCTGAGCGCTTCCGGCTCGTGCGCGGCCCACTCGAACTGGCTGTCCATCTCGCGCGCGGTGGTGAGAATCGCGATCTCGCGGATGCGCGGCGAGATTCCGGACTTGAACCGCAGATACTGGTTGAGCGCGACGAGATGTGGCGTCGCCTTGGTGTAGAGCTGAATACCGGCCGGGCCTTGCAGGCCCATCATGGTGGCGCCGGGCCTGGTGCCGCGGTCATAGGCCGCCTTGCCGATCTCGTCGAGATCCTCGCGGTTCGGCAATGGCAGTCGGAATCCGGATCGCGGATCGATATCTGAAGGCATGGCTGTCCCCGTCGCTTTCCGGCCACAGCTTACATATACAATCGGACTCGATTGCAAGGCGATGCAGGAGCGAGGAGACGCCGATGAACCAGCCCACCCAACCCGGCCGGCGTGCCGTCATTCTCGGCGGCGCGGCCATCGTCGGTGCGGCGGCTTTGCCGAGAGCGGCGCAAGCCGGTCTGGCGTCCGCGAACGATCTGCTCGGCGCGACAAGGACGTTTGCTTCGACGCTGGAGCCGGACAAGCTCAAGGCTGCATCGTTTGCCTGGAATGGATCGGAATGGCGCAATTGGAATTATTTCGGTGTCGCCGGCTACGTCAAACCGGGATTGCGGCTGGAGCAGATGACGGCCGCGCAGAAAGCCGCCGCATGGGATTTACTGGCCGCCGTGTGGTCGCCGAATGGATTACAAAAGGCGAAGAACGTGATGCTGCTGCAGGACATCCTGGCGCAAAGCGGCAACGGCGCGGGACAGCGCTCCTCGGAGCGGTTCTCGATTTCGCTGTTCGGCACGCCGGCGGAGAAGGGCGCCTGGGGCTTGCGATTTGAAGGCCATCACCTCACGCAGTCTGTTGCGGTGCGCGACAACCGGATCGTGTCGGTGACGCCGTTTTCATTCTCCGCGCTGCCCAACCGCGTCAGCGCCGGCAAGCATGCGGGGCTCAACACACTCAGAGATGAAGAGGGCCTGGCGCGTAAGCTGTTCGCGGATCTTCCCGCCGCGCGCCAGCGCAAGGCGCGTATCGGCGACTCGACGCCCTACAACATTCTCTCTTATGCCGGCCGCGAGCGTGCCAATGCCAAGAAGGTCGGCCTTGCCGCCGCCGATCTGACTTCGGCGCAGCGTGAACTGCTCTGGCAATTGATCGAGGTGTATTCGATCGACCATCTGCCGGCCGCGCTGACGGCGGCACAACGAGCGCGCGTGCAGTCCGGCGACAAGGAGGCCGTGCATTTCGCCTGGTACGGCCCGAACACGCCGGAGAAGGCGTTCGGCTACCGGCTGATCGGTGACGGCTTCGTCATCGAGATGGCCTCGGTCGATGCCGAGGCGCAACACCTGCACACGATCTACAACGATCTGGAGAACGTGCTCGGCCGCGCTTGAGTTTCAGGCCTGCGGGATCGGCACCTCGTGCACCTTCATGCCGAGCGCGACCGAGGTGTAGTAGCCGAGCAGCACCAGCACCTCAGCGATGCCCTCGCGGCCGATGGCCTTTTCGATTTCGGCGAAATCGGGGTCCGACAATTTGGTCTTGTCGGTCAGCGCCACAGCGAAGCGGTGCACGGCCCTTTCGTGCGGGTCGGTCAAGCCGGGATCGTGCCCGGCGAGGATGGCGTCGATCTGCTCCTGCGCCAGGCCAGCGGCCTTGCCGGCCTTAATGTGCGCCTGCTTGACGTACTCGCCGTCCCAGTGCTGAGCGATGACCAGGATGCCGATCTCGACCTCTCGCATCGAAAGCGAGGAACGCTTGTTGAGGAAGGTGCCGATGTGCTCCATGCCGCTCGCGACAGTCGGCGAATGGATCCAGATCTTGTAGGGGCCGAGGATACGGCCGCGCCCGGTGACGAGCTGGTCGAACACGGTCTTCTGTTCGGCGGTGAGCTTGTCGGCGGCAATTTCAAGTGTGCGGTTCATGGTCGTCCTTGAAGTCAGCCCAGCGCTGAAAGCTTGAGCGGCTCGGAAGACCCGAGCCAGATGACGTGGTCTGTATGATCCTTGAGCGCGTCGCCGGTTTCGGCGTGCGTGAAGATCGTGAGGCCGCGCCGGTTTTCGATCAGCCATGGGATGACCGTGGCGAATTGACCGACGGGGACCGTGAGCTGACAACTGCCGCGCGGATGCGGGCCGACCGGCTTGTCGTGCATGCGTCCGATCTTTACGCCGAATGTCTCGCCAGCCGCAGTGCAGAGCTTCGCTGCCTGCTCGCGGTTGTCGGCGTCGAAATAGACATGGGCGTGATAGCCGGTGATCGCGCCGATGCTCATTCCGCGGCCGCCCTTGCCGCGAAGAACCGGTTGTCCGGCCGCGGCAGTCCAAGGTGCTCGCGCAGCGTCGTGCCTGCGTACTCGCGGCGGAAGATGCCGCGCCGCTGCAATTCCGGAACGACACCGTTGACGAAATCGTCGAGGCCACCCGGCAGATAGGGGAACATGATAGTGAACCCGTCGCTGCCTTCGGTCTCCAGCCACTCCTGCATCTCGTGGGCAATGGTCTTGGGCGTGCCGACCATGGCGAGACCGGAATAGCCGGACATGCGCTGCGCGAGTTGGCGCACGGTGAGGTTTTCCGCGCGCGCCATGGCGATGGCGCGTTCGCGCGAGCTCTTGCCGGCATTGGTGTCGGGAACATCTGGCAGAGGCTTGTCCGGATCGAACTTGGAAGCATCGTGGCCAAGTGCAATGGACAGCGCGCCGATCGCGTTGGCGTAGTGCACCAGGCTGTCCAGTTTGGCGCGCTTTGCCTTGGCTTCTTCGACCGTCTCGCCGACCACCACGAAACAGGCGGGGAGGATTTTCATGTGCTCGCGGTTGCGCCCAAGCTTCGCCATGCGGCTCTTCACGTCGGCGTAGAACTGCTGGCCGGCCTGGAGGCTCGACTGCGCGGTGAACACCGCTTCGGCGGTTTCGGCCGCGAGCTGCCGCCCGGATTCGGAGGCGCCGGCTTGCACGATCACCGGCCAGCCTTGCAACGGCCGCGCGATGTTGAGGGGGCCGCGGACTTTCAGATGCTCACCCTTGTGGTCAAGCACATGCATTTTGTCCGGCTCGAAGTACGTGCCGCTCGCAACGTCGCGCACGAAGGCATCGTCCGCCCAGGAATCCCACAGACCGGTGACGACGTCGTAGAACTCACGCGCGCGGTGATAACGCTCGCCGTGATCCATATGCTCGTCGAGGCCGAAGTTGAGCGCCGCATCGGGGTTCGATGTGGTGACGATATTCCAGCCGGCGCGGCCGTTGCTGATGTGATCGAGCGAGGCGAAGCGGCGCGCGATGTGATACGGCGCGTCGAAGGTGGTGGATCCGGTGGCGACGAGACCGATATGCGTGGTCGCCTGCGACAGCGCGGAGAGCAGCGTGAACGGCTCGAACGAGGTGACGGTGTGACTGCGCTTGAGCGCATCGATCGGCATGTTCAGCACGGCCATGTGGTCGGCCATGAAGAAGGCGTCGAACTTGGCATGCTCCAGTGTCTGGATCGACTGCTTGATGCGCTCAAAGTTGAAGTTCATGTCCGGCCATGCGCCCGGATAGCGCCAGGCGCCGGCATGAATCGAGGCGGGCCGCATGAAGGCGCCGAGGTGGAGTTGGCGGGTGGGCATGGAGGGCCGTTCGATCGTTGCGTTGCGGTGAATATAGGGGTGCGAAGTTTCCAGGGGAACAGGAGCCTTCCAGGTCACGGTAAATTCAATCTCCGTTTGGCCGGTCTCGCGGCAAATGTCTGTTGTGAGAGTGCGCTTGGGCGGAATAGTCTGGAAACAACAAGAGATCAGGGAGAGACGCCGATGCGCAGGGTGATGCTTGCTGCTGTTTGTTTGGCTTTTGCCGGTTCGGCCCTTGCGCAGGACTATCCGTCGCGGCCGATCACCATCGTGGTGCCGGCGGCGGCCGGTGGACCGACAGACACGATCTCGCGCGTCACCGCGCAGTCGATGTCGAAGGCACTGGGCCAGCAGATCGTGATTGAAAACGTCGGTGGGGCCGGCGGTACGATCGGAACAGCGCGCGTCGTCCGAGCGTCGCCTGACGGATACACGCTGCTGATTTATCACGTCGGACTTTCGACGGCGGCGACCCTGTATCGCCAACTGCCTTACGATACCAGGCAGGCGTTCGCGCCGATCGGCCTGATCACCGACGCGCCGATGACGATTATCGCGCGCAGCGATTTCGAGCCCAACACGCTGACCGATTTTGTTTCCCACATCCGGAACCGGGGCGCCAAGACGACCATGGGCAATGCCGGCGTCGGCTCGGCAGCGCACTTGTGCGGCATGCTGTTCATGTCGGAGACCAAGCTGCAGCTCACCACAGTGCCGTATCGCGGCACCGCCCCGGTGATGAACGACCTGGTTGGCAAGCAGATCGACACCGCTTGCGATCAGGCGACGAACACCACAGGTCCGATTCTAGGCAAACAGGTGAAGGCCTATGCCGTCACGACCAAGGCGCGGCTCAAGTCCTTGCCGGACCTTCCCACCGCCGACGAGGCTGGTTTGAAGGGCTTCGAACTCGCCGTCTGGCATGGTCTGTTTGCGCCGAAGGGCACGCCGCCGGCCGTCGTTGCGAAATTGTCGGCCGCGCTCAAGGCAGCCCTCAAGGATCCCGATCTGGTGAAGCGCTTCAGCGACATCAGCACTGATCCGATGCCGGAGGCGCGGGCAACGCCTGAGATTGCCGAGCGTACGTTGAACAGCGAGATCGACCGCTGGGCGCCAATCATCAAAGCGGCTGGCCAGTACGCAGATTAGGACGACCGGCTCGTTTCGCGAGGCTTGGCCTGCGAATTGGAATTGAAGGGGAACTGACGAGGAATAACAGATCACGAGGGGGGACTTGCAATGACGACAAGCCTGTCGGGACGCGTCGCCGTATTTGTTGCAGCTTTCGCTCTGACCGGTTCGGCCGCGCAGGCGCAAGACCAATATCCCTCGCGGCCGATCCGCATCATCGTGTCGTTCTCCGCCGGCGGCCCGACCGACATCGTTGCCCGCGTCATGGGCGCCAAGATGGGCGAAATACTCGGGCAGCAGTTTGTTGTCGAAAACCGGACCGGCGCGGGCGGCAACACCGGCGCCAACGATGTCGCAAAATCAGCGCCTGACGGTTACACCTTGTTGATGGCAACGGTCTCGACCCACGCCATCAACCCGGGCCTGTACACCAAAATACCCTACGACCCGATCAAGGATTTCGCGCCGGTCTCGCAAGTGGGAGTGACGCCGACGATCTTCGGCGTGAACCCATCGATCCCTGCGAGCGATGTGAAAAGTCTGATCGCGTTGGTCAAAGCCAATCCCGGCAAATATACGTTCGGCTCATCGGGCGTCGGCTCGATCCTTCATCTGTGCGGCGAGCAGTTCAAGGCGGCCGCGGGCGGCCTTAACATGCTGCACGTGCCCTATCGCGGCTCTGCGCCGATGATGTCGGATTTGATCGGCGGCCAGATTTCCATGGCGTTCGATGCCAACCCGAGCATTCTGCCGCAGGTGCAAGGCGGCAAGGTCCGCGCGCTCGGCGCCGGCATGGCGGACCGCATGAAGGCGCTGCCGACTCTTCCGACGCTGCAGGAGCAGGGCCTCAAGGGCTTCGAGTGCTACACCTGGAACGCCATCCTCGCACCGGGCGGAACCCCGCAGCCGATCGTCGACCGGCTTGAAGGGGCGATCAAGAAGGCGATGGAAGACCCGGCGGTGCTCAAGCGCCTGGAGGAGGCCGGTGTCGATCCGACGCCGGGCCGCACCTCCAAGCAGACCGCCGACTTCATCAAGGCGGAGCTTGCGAAATGGGCGCCGATTATCAAGGCGTCCGGCGCCCAGGTGAATTGATTTATTATTTCTGCTCGATGCCGGCCTTCTCGCGCACGTCCGACCACTTCTTGTGCTCGGATGCCATCATCTTGGCGAAGTAATCCGGCGTCGAGCCCTGCACGACCAAGCCGATCTTGACCAGGCGCTCGCGGACTGCGGGCTCCTCGATCATCTCATTGACCGTCTTGTTGAGCTTGGCGATGACCGCAGGTGGCATGCCCTTGGGGCCGTACATTCCGTACCAGGTGTAGACGTCGTAGTTCGGCACCACGCCGGATTCCACGACTGGCACGATCTCCGGAGCCGCAGGGAAGCGGTCCTTGCCGGTTATGCCGAGTGCCCGGACGCTGCCGGCCTGCACCGGACCGAGCAGCACTGTGATGGTGTCGACCACCACGTCGACGGTTTTCGAGTGCAGCGCGGCCAAGACTTCGGGCGTGGACTTGTAAGGCACGTGCAGCATGTCGACGCCGGCGCTCTGCTTGAATAGTTCGCCGGCGAGGTGCTGGGTGGCGGCGAAGCCGGGACTGCCGAACGTGATCTTGCCGGGATTGGCCTTGGCGGCCGCGACCAACGACTTGATGTCCTTGTATGGGGAATCGGGCAGCACCACCATGAACAAGCCCGCGGTTCCGAGCTGGCCGATCCAGTCGAAGGCGCCCACTGGGTCGTAGCGCATGTTCTTGGTGATGGTCGACGCAATGATCTGGCCGGCGGTCTGGACGCCGAGCGTGTAGCCGTCCTTCGGCGCGTTGGCGACCACTTCGTTGCCGAGGATGCCGCCGGCGCCCGGCCGGTTCTCCACCACCACGCTCTGGCCGAACTTCTCCTGCATCCGCGCCGCGAGGATGCGCGCGATGATGTCAGAGCCGCCGCCCGCGCCGAACGAACTGATGATCTTTACGGTCTGCGTCGGGTATTCCTGTGACGTGGCGGGCGAAACGAGCCCTGCGGCAAAAAGGCAGGCAGCAAGCGTCAAAGTACGTCTGTTCATTGTTTTCCTCCCGTTGGCAGGGACGATATTGCGGCCTGTCGGGGGGGTCAAAGGCCAATGCCAGGTTCTCGCGCGGCTATTTGGCATGCTAGGTTTGTGCAAGGGCTGATTGAGACACAAGGGACGGAAACGATGACCAGGATTGGACGGCGGACTTTTATCAAGCACGCGGCGGCGGCCGGCGCGGCGCTTTCGGGCGGACTGCCAGGGCTGGCGTTCGCGCAGGAGGCCTACCCGAACCGGACGGTGAAATTCATCGTGCCGCTGGCGCCCGGCGGCGGCATCGATTTCATCGCGCGCACCGTCGGCGAATATCTGTCGCGCCACATCGGCCAGCAAGTGGTGGTCGAGAACCGCACCGGCGCGGGCGGCACGGTCGGCATGGACACTGCGATGAAGAGCCCGCCGGACGGCTACACCGTGCTGATCACCAACGACAACGCGGCGAGCGCGCCGCACATCATGAGTCTGCCTTACGACTACACCAAGGAGCTGACGCCGGTGAGCTATCTCACCCGGCAACAGCAGGTGCTCGGCATCCACCCGTCAGTCAACGTGAACACGGTGGCGGAACTGATCGCTTACGTGAAGTCGACCTCCGGTGTCGGCTACGCCACGTCGGGCGTCGGTTCGAACCAGCACATCATCGGCGAGTGGTTCAAGAAGGAAACCGGGCTGAAGCTCGACCACATCCCGTACAAGGGCGCAGGCCAGGCGATCAACGATCTGGTCGCCGGTCACGTGAAGCTCGCCTGGCTCGGCCCGACCGCGCTGGTGCCGCAGGCCGCCGCCGGAAAGATCAAGCTGCTGGCGCAGACCTCGGCGAAGCGCGCGCCGTATCTTTCGAGCATTCCGACGCTCGAGGAGGCCGGCTTCAAGGGCATGGTGCTCGAAGCCTGGTACGCCGCCTTCGTGCCAAAAGGCACGCCGCCCGCGATCATCGCGAAGCTCAACGCCGAGATGAACAAGGCGCTGGCCGATCCCGCCATGCAGGAAAGCTTCACCCGCGGCTCGATGGAAGCGGTCGGCGGTACGCCGGAGCAACTCGGCAAGGTCGCGCAGGATGACTCGGTGAAGTACGCGCGGCTGGTGAAGGAGCTTGGCATCAAGCTTGCGAACTGAAGCACGACGCGATCGAGCGCATGGGCTCGGCAATGCCGGGCCCATTTTCTTTTTGCAAATGGGAACGGCGTTTCACTTCGCCTTCATCCAGTTGCGACCAGCTCGCGGATCGCGCTTTCGTCGTCGGCCATCGAAGACTCCTCTCTGTGCAGCGGGCGTATTTTTTAGCCACTGGGCGCCAGGCTTTGTGACAGCGGTTCCCCAGCGGTAAGGCGGCACCGGCGGCCAAGCCACGAATCCAGAATCGCAAAGCGGCCTTGCCTGTCCTTGGCACGGAGTGGCGCGGGGCTTGCTTCTGGGCATGGAGCCGGGTCACTCGTGCCAAGAAAAGAAAAGCCATGTCGCAACCGACCAACTCCGACGGGGCTTCCCGTGGGCGTGAAGGGGAGCCCACAACCGCCGAGGCGAGCCAGCTTGCGCCTTGCCTGACTTCGCTGCTCGCCGCCGCGGCCCTTGCGGCGATCGCCAGCGTCGCGTTCGCCGGCGAGTACCACTCCAACCCGTGGCTGCTGTCCTGGATCCCGGCGACCTGCTGCGTCACCAACGATTGCTGCTGGCAGGTCACCGAGAGCGAGCTGAAGTCGCTGCCGGACGACAACTGGGAGGTGATGTCCACCGGCCAAGTCCGCAAGCGCACCGACTACTCGCCGGACGGCAAGTTCTATCGCTGCGCGTGCGACTTCGACGCCGGCAGCCGGCACTGGGTCCGGCACCAGGGCGCCAATACGCGCTGCATCTTCGTGCCGATGCGCACGGCCGGCCTGTAACCGCGTCTCGACGGCGAGGCTCGCCGGCGCAGTGGTACGCCGGGCGCGGACGCATGCCCGGCGGCAAAGGCCGGAACCCGGCAATTTTCCACGGACGCGGCCGGAATCGTGCTACGCAGCGCTGGGCCAACAAGGAGAACACATTGGCAAACCCAGCAAAAACGGCCGTTGCAGACGCACAATTCAAGAAGACGCAGCGGGAGCAAGACGGCAAGAAGGCCATGGCGGAGTACGAGGCGAACGGGCTGGCCATGCGCGCCAAGACCGCGAAGCTGCGCGAATTGCGGCTCGCCCGAGACGCTGAGGAGGCGGCCGCCGAGGCCGCGAACCCGGTGGTAAAGAAGCCTGCCAAGAAAGCGGCGAAAACCAAGCCGACGATCTCCGCCTATCACCGGGATCAAGAGGGCAGCCGCAACCGGTAAGCGCACGCGGGATGAGCGGATGAAATTGTTGCAGTCATCCCCGCATTCTCCGTTGTCATCTCCGTATCCTCGCTGTCACCCCGCGAAAGCGCGGACCACAATTGAGTTTGTTGCGCCGCTCTGCGCCTTCCCGGCCTCATGCTGAGGAGCGACCGCAGTTCGCGCATACGCAGGCTGTGCCTGCTATGGCCCGCCCCCTCAGGATGAGGCGGAGGCGAGTTGCGCTTGCTGAGGCACAGCACGCGCCGCATGATGGCATCATACAAGACGCTTGGGAGGTCCACATGAAACGCACCACCGTGGGGGCTTGCGCGCTCGCGTTCGCCGCGCTCGTCGCGCTTGGCGGGGAGGCGACCGCGCAGCAGAAAACTCTGAAGGAGCGCCTCGCCGGCACCTGGCACTTCGTGATCGCCGAGGTGACCGCGCCCGACGGCAAGAAGTCGTTTCCGTTCGGGCCGACGCCGCGCGGCATGGTGATCTTCACGCCCGGCGGCGACTTCATGCAGATCCACATCGCCAGCGAAGTGCCGAAGATCGCCAACGGCAACCGGCTCAACGCCACGCCGGAAGAATACGCCGGCATCATGCGCGGCACCATCGCGCAGTTCGGCACCTACACGGTGACGAGGAGAAGAATACCGTGACGATGACGTTCACCGCCAGCACGTTCCCGAACTGGGACGGCGTCTCGCAGACGCGCACCATCGACAAGCTGACGGATGACGAGATGATCAACACCAACCCGCAGGTCGGAGCGGGCAGAGGGAGTGCGTATAATTTGTATAAGAGGGTGAGGTAGGGCGCGGTTTCCGGACGAGCCGAAATGCCCTGTTTTAGCTTGGCTTCGGCCGCCATGATAACGCCATTAAGGTTTTCGCAAATGGCTTCAGCCAGAATTTGCGGCTGATGCGAATCAGGTTCACCGCGCTCGGCCCAGAGCCGGACGCAACCAGGAGAGAGACGACCTATGAGAAAAGCCATTCTCGCAGTTGCCGCGGTGGCGACGATCGCCGGTGCTCTGATGACCGATGCGTATGCGCAGCGCCGCGGCGGCGCGGTTGCCGCGGGCGTGATCGGCGGCCTCGCGGCTGGAGCCATCATCGGCGGCGCGATCGCGAGTTCGCGTCCGGCTTATGCCTATCCGCCGGAGCCGGTCTATGTCGTCCCACGAGATTGCGTGGCCGACCAGGAATTCTGGTCCGAGCGCCGGCAAGCCTACGTGATCCGGCGCGTGCGCGTTCCCTGCTGACGCAGGGCTGGCCGCTCGGCCAGCCTGTCTGAGTTGAACGAACCGGCCGGTCCTGCATGGACCGGCCGGATTTGTTTTCGACGCGCGGTGTCGACAAGAATCTTGTTTCATTGGCCCGCCCTACCGCGCATGTGGTCGAGCACCGCGGACGTCGGCCAGCAGTCGAGCTTCAACCCGTTGGCCTTCTGGTAGGCGCCGAGCGCCGAGCGCGTCAGCATGCCGGCGCGGCCGTCGACCTTGTCCTTGTACATCCCGCGCGTGGTGAGCACGCGCTGCATCGCCTCGACGTCGGCCGTCTTGAGCTGCGTGTTCTTGCTCCACGGCGTCTCGAACGGCCGCGCATCCTGGATTCGGTCGCTGAGATGCCCGACGAACAGCACGTAGAGATCGGAAAAATTGTAATCCTTGATGACAAAGTAGTTCTTCGGCGTGAGAAAGCCGGGCCCATAGGTCCCTTCGGGCAACAACAAAGATGCCGTTTCTTTCAACTCCTCGGTGCTGAGCTTGCGACCATAGGCCG
>JBEVIJ010000022.1:0-21837 GCA_040510745.1 Xanthobacteraceae bacterium | reverse complement strand
GCTTCCCTCCCCTGTGTTCTCACCGCGAACCGGACAGCATTGTGGCGCCCCCGTGTTCGTTCTGACGGAATTGTACGAGGCAAACAGGGCAAGTTGGAAGAGATGTAGGCGGGAGGGTGGCGATTTAGCGCTCCGCGAGTTTTTTGCCGCACCGCCGCATCGCCGCCTCATTAGAACGGTCTACGCGGCGCTCGCTTAGGCCGTCGGGGGCGACGCCTGGAGGATGAATTGGTTGGAAAGTTTATTGTTGCGGTCTGTGCCGGAATGGTGCTGACCGTCGGTGCAGCGTGTGCGGAATCCGGAATCGCGTCCGTCTATTCCTATGCAGGTTCAAAAACGGCGAGCGGCCAGCGGGCTCATCCCGGCGGGCTCACGGCAGCGCATCGCTCTTTGCCGTTCGGCACGATGGTGCGCGTCACCAACAAGCGCAACGGCAAGTCGGTGGTGGTGCGAATCAACGATCGCGGGCCGTTCATCCGCGGCCGGGTGATCGATCTGACGCCGGCAGGGGCGCGAGCCTTGGCGTTTTCGGGTCTCGCGCCGGTTACGCTCGCGCGCGCCAACTAGGCTAGCGCGGCGCAACGGGCGCCTCGATCGGCGGGTTGCAGTTGCGCTTGCCGGACAGCACGCAGTCCTGGTTCTTGCGCATCATCGCCATCGAGTTGGCGATCCAGATGCCGCCGGCAATCAGCAGGATGATGACGCCTGCCGCCATCGCATTCATCATCATGCGGTGGCGGTAGTCGTCTTCGCCCTCGGTGCGCTCGAACTTCTCGAGGTCCTGCACCGGGGAGGGCGGCGCTCGGTTGAAGGTGAACAGCGAACCCCGGCGCCGGAACGGTACCACGCGGCCTTCGGGCTCGTTCGGAGGTGTTTGAGTCACATCGGCATCCTTTGAGTTCCGAATTTAGCACGGGCTGCCGTGCACCGCTCGGGTTCCATCGGCATGGACGATGGTTCAGCCAGCGCCTATAGATTGGCGATGGGCCGCCCGCTTCGACTCAGAATTATTGCGCTGATTGCTGCTTACGCGGTTGCTTTGCAAGGGCTGCTGTCGGCCTTCGCGCCGATAGCCGTGGCTTTGCCCGCGGGCGTGCTGTGCTCCGGCCAGACATTGGACGAGCCTGCGGCACCGGCAACCCACGAGATGTCCTGCACGTCGGCCTGCGCCATGTTGGGCGCTGCCGCCGCGCCCCCGCCGCCGGATGTTGTCATCAGCCGGCAGGTGGTCGACGTGGCACTCGGATCGGTCCCAGCGCCGGCGCGCCTCGCCGCTGAACCTCGAGGACTCCAGGCTGCCCGTGCTCCGCCGTCCGTCTGAACGACGTTCGTCACAGCACCATGATCCTTGCGCTAGACGCGCATCCGCAGTTTTGGAGCCTATTCATGATCCGCAATTGTCTGTTTGCTATCGCCTTTACGTTTGCCGGGAGCGCGGCGCAGGCCCATGAGTACCAGGTGGGCTCGCTCAAGATCGGGCACCCGTGGGCGCGTGCGACCCCCAAGGGCGCGGCGGTCGCCGGTGGCTATCTCAAAATCACCAACACCGGCAAGGAGGCCGATCGCCTGATCGGGGGCTCGGCCGCGTTTGCCGGCCGGTTCGAGATCCACGAAATGAGTCACGAGGGCGGCGTGATGAAGATGCGCCCGCTGCCCAAGGGGGTGGAAATCAAGCCGGGCGAGACCGTCGAGCTCAAGCCCGGCTCGTTCCACGTCATGTTCATGGAGTTGAAGGAGCCGCTGGTGAAGGACCAGAAGCCGCGGCCGAAGGGCACGCTGGTGTTCGAGAAGGCCGGCACCGTCGAGGTTGAATATGCGGTCGAGGCGGTCGGCGGCGCGCCCCAAGAGCACAAGCACTAGTGTCCCGGGCCCGAAGTTCGCACGATTGCTCAGTTGGCGCTTTTGCGAACTTCGGGTGGAACTCGCGTAAAACGCTTTCGGCCGACTGGACCCTGGGCGCGGCCGGATGTGGACCGCGTATTCGTCGAGACGCTGCGCGCAAATTTCCACGGCGCCATCAAGGAGTTGCCGCACCATATCAACGACGCGGCCTTCGCCGACGCGTGCGTCGATGATCTCGGCAGGCTGTTGACCGCCTAACCGCTTTTGGAAAGTGCGGCAGAGCTCGCGCCCGCACCGCGCCCGATGTCGACGACGGCCGGGGCATCCGCCTCGCCGTCGCCGCGCCAGGCCACATGGCCGTCGGGCCGCACCAACACGAGCGGTCTGTCGTAGAGCGCTTGAGCTCCGGGATGCTCGATGCGGTGCACCGTAAGCGGTACGCCGCGTTGCGCGGCCGCGGCTTCGAAAGCCTGCGTCGACTGGCCGGTGAAATTAAGGAGCGTGAACCCATCGCCGAACAGATCGAGCGTCGAGCGCCCAGGCTGAAGCCAGACGTGAGGCGCCCTGCTGCCTGGAAACGCGGTCGGCCGGTAGCCGAAGGTATCGTCCTCGGGTTGCGCACCGCCGTCCGGAACGACAATCGGCGAGGGGTGGTAGATGTAGCCGAGGTGCACGCCGACCGGCTGCCAAGTCTTCCGGTTTTCCTCGACCAGCCGCTCGCCGATCGCGCGCCGGGTGGCGTCGCCCGCGGGCGTCGGCGCCAGAATGCCGGCGCTCTGCTCGGCGCTGAGCAATCGGCGATAGTTTTGCAATGAAACATCGTTGGCGCGCACGCAAGCGGGCCGCCGCTCCAGGTCGTAGCTATCGAGCAGCGCCGGGCCGCCCCAGCCTTGCAGGGTGGCGGCGAGCTTCCAGGCAAGATCGAAGGCATCCTGAATGCCGGTGTTCATGCCAAGTCCGCCGTTCGGCGGATGGGCGTGAGCGCTGTCTCCGGCGAGGAACACGCGGCCGGCGCTGAAGCGGTCGGCGACGGTGCGCTTGCGCACCCACAGCGTCTTGTCCTCGATCGTGTAGTGGACCTCGCGGCCCATCGCCCGGCGCACCAGCGCGGCGATGTCGAGGCTTTGCAGCTTGTTCTCGTCGACGCCGACAAACTGCAGACGCCACAGGTCCTTGCCGTCGACTAGCGTGATGAAGGACCAGGTGCCTTCGGGCCCGATATAGACGTAACGGATCGCGGGTTTCTTGTCATGATACGAGAAGAAATCCGGAATGCGCAGATAGACGTTCATCGACCAGTCGATGTGGTGCTCGCCACGCACCTCGATGCCGAGCGCGTCACGCACCGTGCTGACGAAGCCGTCGCACCCGATGAGATATTTCGCGCGGACGTGTTCGGCCGCTCCATTGGTTTGATCAGTGAGGGTTGCGGTGACGCCATCCTCGTCCTGGACGAAACGTTCCAACTTGACGCGGTGACGGATGGTAACGTGCGGAAACGACCGCGCGTGCTTCTGCAGGATCGGATCGAACCATGTCTGCGGGCACATCATGCCGCGCTCGGGACTGAATTCTGAGGAGCGCTGCTCGCCGAGCGAGGGCGCCGAGAGACGACCGATCTCGTAACCCTGCATGTCGGTCACGAATGCGTTGTCGAACGGGTAATCGAACGGAAAGCCCCAGTTGCGCACCTCGTCGACCACGCCAAGCGTCCGGCATAGCTCCATGGTGCGGACGCTCACCTCGAGCATCTTGGCGGGGCCGATCGTGTTGTCGCTCTTCTCGACCAGCAGGGTCGGCACCCCGCGCCGCCCGAGATCGGCGGCAAGCGCGAGCCCGATCGGTCCGCCGCCTACGATCAGAACCGGCGTCTCGATCATGGCAGCCTCGCGGTAGGCTTGCGCGGACGGTTAGGCAGGCTCAGAGAAGGGCAATGGCGCGTTGTCCGGCAGGTCGGCGCGGAACACGTTGAGCGTCATCGAAATCAGCGTGTAATAACCGAGGATGCCGACCAGTTCGACGGTGCCGCGGGTCCCCAGCACGTCGTGCACGCGCTTGTAGGTCTTGTCGCTGACGCGGCGCGTCTTGTAGAGATCCTGCACGAAATCGTAGATCGCGCGCTCGTCCTTCGGCGCCGATTTCGGCATGCGCCCGGCCTTGATGTCCTTGATCGTTTGCGGCTTCACCCCGGCCTTGAGCGCCATCGGCTCGTGGGCGAACCACTCGTACTGCGCCTTCCACTTCTGCCCGGTGCAGAGGATGGCGAACTCCGATTGCCGGGGCGACAGCGCGGTGTTGTAGCGCACGTGCGCGCCGAGCCGTTGCGCATGATCGCCGTACTCGGGGGCCTGCATCCAGATCGCGAACGGGCCGTTCAGCTTCTTGCGGATGCCGCGCGGGCCGGACGAGATTGCATCGCGCAGCGCCCGTTGCGGCGGCGTCAACTGCTCGTCGGTTGGATCCTTCAGGCGATAGACCGGGCGCTTCGCGGCTTTCTTTACAGCTTTCTTGGCCATAACTCTCTCACTGGGTGTTGCGGTGAAGGTTCGGTATCAGGTGCCGACTGCGAGCGGCGAATGCATCTTGCGCAGCGCGGCGAGCACCGATAGAGCCACGTTCTTGCCGGTCTTGGGATTTTCCGACGGAATATTCTCGATCGACAGGGTGTATCGCGCGCTGTCGGAGTCGACCGCGATCGAATGGCAGTTACGTTCCACGGCGGGATCGGCCCAGATGTCGATCATGGTGCGGTCGGGGCCGATGCCGGCCAGCGACAGCGCGGCGGCGACGTTGACATTGGCCGGGAAGCCCGCCGCGGCTTCGCGGGCGGTGCCGCTGAACACCAGCTTCGCGGTGTTGAGCCCTTCGACCGAGATATTGTTCTTGACCAGGTGAGGCGCGCCGACAAGGCCGCCCGGCGGCTTGCGCGTCGTCATCCGCACCGAATGGATCATGCCTTCGGCCGAGGCGATTACCGCGTCGAGACCGAGCAGTGCGCCGGTCGGCACGATGATGCGGCCGCCGTGCGCCTTGGCGAGATCGATCAGTTCCGGGCGTGGCAGCAGCGCGCCGCACGACAGCACCATCACCTGCTTGCCTGCCTCCAGCATCGGCCGGCAGATGTTTTCGATCTGTGATGACGGCGCGCATTCGATCGCGAGATCGGCGTGCTTCGGGAAGTCCTTGAGTGGAACCACTGGACACTCGATCTTCTGAGAGTCGAGCCAGGCGCTGGCCTTCTTTTCGTCGCCGGCGGCAACGCAGGCGAGCTTAAGCCCGGCAATGCCGTCGGTCAGCCGCCGCGCCAACACGCGGCCGATGGCGCCCAGACCGGCGATGGCGACGCGGGTGTCAGCCATGATTTGAAAGCTCCTCCCGCCAGGCAGCGGCGACATCAGGTCCCGGCCGCCAGACTTGACCAGGGCCAACTTGTAGCGCAACTCTGCGCTCAAATAACAGGGAGAACGTCCATGTTGAGACCCGTGATTTACGCGGCCGTGGCGGGCCTTTTTGCATTTGCCGGCAGCGCGTCCGCGCAGAATTATCCAAACCGTCCGATCACCATGATCATCCCGTTTGCGGCCGGCGGGCCGACCGACGTGCTTGGCCGCATCGTCGGCGCGCGGATGAGCGAAGTGCTCGGCCAGCAGGTCGTGATCGAGAACGTCGGTGGCGCCGGAGGCATGACCGGCTCCAAGCGCGTCGTCGATGCCAAGCCAGACGGCTACACGATCGGCATCGGCACCGTCGGCACCCACGCCCAGGGCCAGACCCTTTATAAGCGCCCGCTCTACAATTCGCAGACCGACTTCCAGCCGGTGGCACTGCTCGCCCAGGTGCCGATCCTGCTCACAGTCCGCAAGGACCTGCCGGCCCAGGACCTCAAGGAGTTCCTCGTTTACGCCAAGGCGAACCAGGGCAAGATGCAGTTCGGCTCGGCCGGCGCGGGCTCCGCCACGCACCTCGGGTGCGTGCTGCTCAACTACCTGATGGGCACCAACATCGTGCACGTGCCGTTCAAAGGCACCGGTCCGGCGATGGCCGAGTTGCAGGCCGGCCGCATCGACTTCATGTGCGAGATTTCCTCCACCGCAAAGGCGCATGTCGACGCCGGGTCGATCCGCGCGCTGACCATCATGAACCAGACGCGTTCGCCGGCGCTGCCGAACCTCGCCACCTCGACAGAGCAGGGCATGAAGGAACTGGTCGCCTACACCTGGAACGGGATCTTTGCACCGAAGGGCTTGCCGAAGGACGTGCTCGACCGGCTCAACAAGGCCGCGGTCGACTCGATCAACTCGCCCGCGGTGAAGGACAAGCTGGCGGGGCTCGGCGCCGAGATCGCCACCGGCAACCAGACCACCCCGGAGTATCTCGCCAAGCTCGTCAAGGACGAGACCGAGAAGTGGGCGGTTCCAATCAAGGCGAGCGGCGTTTCGGTCGAATAAGCCGTATCGGGCGACACAAATCTTAACGGGCGGCCGCTCGGCCGCCCGTTTCGTTTTGCCGGTTAACCAACGGATCAATCGGGCGTCGTGCCGCAGGGGCAAGCGTCGTAGCGTTGGCTATTCAGATTTCATTCGGTGAGGGCGACCGCTTCGTGGAGTCGGAAATGTCTCGGCCGGTCAAAGTTCATCTTGCTGCGGCGCTGCTGATCGCATCTTGCGCCGTTGCGTCGGCGCGAACGGCTCAGATCGACAACAAGCTCAACCTGCGTCAAGGCCCGGGCTCGGAGCATCGCGTCCTCTTCGTGATGCCGGCCGGGGCCAACGTCACGGTTGGCGAGTGTCGCGGCGAATGGTGCAAGGTCGAGTTTCGCGGCCAGCGCGGCTATGCCAACAGCGCGCTGCTCAGCGGCGGCGATGCCGCGCTCGCGGCGGCGCCGGTGGC
Source organism: Xanthobacteraceae bacterium (assembly GCA_040510745.1). Lineage (GTDB taxonomy): Bacteria > Pseudomonadota > Alphaproteobacteria > Rhizobiales > Xanthobacteraceae > Z2-YC6860. The sequence continues at coordinate 15,105 of JBEVIJ010000022.1, read as the reverse complement.
GGCTCCGGCGGCGGCATCCACCAAGTACGAGGCCAACGACGAGGTGCGGGTGCTCAACTGGAACGACCGCGAGTGGCGCGATCGATACTGGCGTGAGATGAATTTGCGCAAGCCGCGCCAGTAAGGCTCAAGCCTTACCAAACACCCGCCTGAAAATCGTATCGACGTGCTTGAAGTGGTGCTTGAGGTCGAAGTTCGCCTCGATCTCTTTCGGCTTGAGCGCCTTGCGCACCTTCGGATCGGCCTTGAGCAAGGCCAGGAAATCCTCGCCGTCGCGCCAAACCCGCATCGCGTTCTTCTGAACGATCCGGTAGGCGTCCTCGCGCGACACGCCGGCCTTGGTCAGCGCGATCAGCACGCGTTGTGAGTGAACCAGCCCGCCAAGCCGGTCGAGGTTTTTCTGCATGTTCTTTGGATAGACCACGAGCTTGTCGATCACGCCAGCGAGCCGGTTGAGCGCAAAGTCGAGCGTCACCGTCGCGTCCGGTCCGATCATGCGCTCCACCGATGAATGCGAAATGTCCCGCTCGTGCCAGAGCGCGACGTTCTCCAGCGCAGGCGTGACGTAGCCGCGCACCATGCGGGAGAGGCCGGTGAGGTTCTCCGTCAGCACCGGGTTACGCTTGTGCGGCATCGCTGAGGAGCCCTTCTGCCCGGGCGAGAAGAATTCCTCAGCCTCCAGCACCTCGGTGCGCTGCAGGTGGCGGATTTCGGTGGCGAGCCGCTCGACCGATGACGCGACCACGCCGAGCGTCGCAAAATACATGGCATGGCGGTCGCGCGGGATGATCTGGGTCGACACCGGCTCGACCGATAGCCCCATCGCCTTGGCGACATGAGCTTCGACCTGCGGATCGACCTGCGCGAACGTGCCGACCGCGCCGGAGATCGCGCATGTCGCGACCTCACGGCGCGCCGCAAGGAGCCGCTCGCGCGCGCGCGAAAATTCGGCATAGGCATAGGCGAGCTTGAGGCCGAAGGTGGTCGGCTCGGCGTGAATGCCGTGGGAGCGTCCGACCGTCGGCGTTTTTCGGTGCTCGAACGCCCGGCGCTTGAGCGCCTTGAGCAGCCTGTCGACGTCCTCGATCAGGATGTCGGCGGCGCGCACCAACTGCACGTTGAAGCAGGTGTCGAGCACGTCGGACGAGGTCATCCCGGAGTGCACGAAACGCGCCTCCGGCCCGACGATCTCCGACAGGTGCGTCAGGAAGGCGATGACGTCGTGCTTGACCTCGCGCTCGATCTCGTCGATCCGCGCGATGTTGAACTTGGCCTTCTTGCCCTTGTCCCAGATTTTCTTCGCAGCCGCCTTCGGGACGATGCCGAGATTGGCCATCGCGTCGGCGGCGTGCGCCTCGATCTCGAACCAGATGCGGAACCGTGTCTCCGGCGACCAGATCGCCACCATGTCGGGACGGGAATAGCGCGGGATCATTCGCTCAAGCCGCCTTCAGCAATGTTTGCACCTTGGGCCAAGGATCGGGAGACAGGTTCTTGAATGGCATCCAATCCGATTCACTCATGCGATCGAAGATGGTGGTCTTGACCGAAGGCCGCTCGCGCATGCGCGCCCACCAGCCGGCGACCGCCGGAAATTGTGCCCACATGCCGCCGAGCTTGAGCAGCTCAAGCCGCAGGATATACGGGATCACCGCGGCGTCGGCGTTGGAGAAGGTGTCTCCGGCGAGATAGGCGCCATGCTTCAGGTCCTCGGCCATCCACGAGATCATCTTCTGGTGCTGCACCAGCGCGTCGATGACAAATTCGGAATCCAGGCCATGCTCGATTACGCTGCGCTTGTACTCGGCGCGCCGCTTCAGCGGAGCCTTGGTGATCTCGGCCAGCCACTGCTCGCGCGCCATTTTCAGGAAACGCGGCCGGAACGCCGTGGCAAAGGTCATAATCGTGCAGGAATTGTGCATGTATTCGTCGATCAGCTTGTTGTAGAGCCGCGCGCGGTGGCGCGCGGACGGCGCTTTCGGCATCAGCGGCGGATCGGGAAAGGCTTCGTCGATGTAATAGAGGATCAGCGAGGATTCGGTGATGACTCTGCCATCGTGGACGAGCGTCGGCACCACGCCGTTCGGATTGAGCTTCATGTAAGCCGCGTCGTTCTGATCGCCCTGCAGCGTGAGTAGGTGCTCTTTGACGTCCTGACCCTTCTCCTTGAGCGCGATCCGCACCTTCTGGGCGCAGACCGAATTGATGTTGTGATAGAGTTCAAGCACCTGTGCGCTCCGTTCAGTCAGTGCAGCCGGTCGCGGTCGTGCGGACCGGACAGATCGACCGGCGTGCCCTTGGGGATCACTCCGGTCGGGTTCACCCGCTCGATCGAGTAGTAGTTGATGACGTAGTAGCGCGGCTTCACCGTCGCGGCGATGCCCGGCACGTTGTAAAGTTCGAGCATGTAGTTCTTCAGGTTCGGATAGTCGGCGATGCGCTTCTTGTTGCACTTGAAGATCGAGAAATAGGCGACATCGAAACGCAGCAGCGTGGGGAGAAGCCGCCAGTCGGCCTCGGTGATCTGCTTGCCGACCAGATAGCGCTGCTTGGAAAGCCGCGCCTCCAGCTCGCCGAGCGTGGCGAACAGCCCGTCGTAGGCCGCCTCGTAGGCGTCCTGCGACTTGGCGAACCCGGCGCGATAGACGCCGTTGTTGACGTTGAAATAGGTCTGCTCGTTGATGCGGTCGATCTCGGCGCGCAACTCCTTCGGATAGTAGTCCGCGTTGTCGCCGCCGACCGAATTGAACTCGCTGTTCAGCATCCGGATGATCTCGGACGATTCGTTGTTGACGATCGTCTTGGTCTTCTTGTCCCACAGCGTCGGCACCGTGACCTTGCCGGTGTATTTCGGATCGGCCGCGGTATAGGCCTGATGCATGTAGTTGAAGCGGTTGACGGTGTCCGGCGTGCAGTCCGAAAATTTCGGATCGTCGCGGAACTCCCAGCCTTGCGGGCGAATACCCGGCACCGAGTAGGCCACGGTTATTGCACCCTCGAGCTTCTTGATGGCGCGGTAGATCAGCGTGCGGTGCGCCCACGGGCAGGCATGCGCGACGTAGAGATGATAGCGGCCGGGCTCGGCTTTGAAGCCCGAAGAGCCGTCGGCGGTGATCCAGTTGCGGAAGCTTGAATCCTTGCGCTTGAATTCGCCGGTCTTGCCGGTTTCTTCCGGCAACGTCCCATCGGTCCACACGCCATTGATCAGCACGCCCATCACCAAACTCCGGTTACGCCGCTTCGCCTCGCGCCAGCGCCGCCGCATGGCGGATCGCGGAAATGTTGGCGCGGTAATTCGACGGGCCGCCCTTGAACACCGCCGAGCCCGCGACCAGTGCGTTCGCTCCCGCCGAAGTCACCAGAGCCGCATTCTCCGGCGTGACGCCGCCGTCGATCTCAATATCAATTGGCCGGCCCCCTGCGAGCGCCGCGACGCGCCGGATTTTGTCGGCAGCCGCCGCAATGAATTTCTGCCCGCCGTAGCCCGGATTTACCGACATGATCAGCACCAGGTCCACGCTGTCGATTACGTGCTCGATCGTCTCCACCGGCGTCGCCGGATTCATGGTGACGCCGGCCTTCTTGCCGAGCGCGCGGATCGCTTGCAACGAACGGTGCAGGTGCGGGCCTGCCTCGACGTGGACGGTGATGATGTCGGCGCCGGCCTTGGCGAAACTTTCCAGATGCGAGTCTACCGGCGCGACCATCAGATGCACGTCGAGCGGCTTCTTGGTGAGAGGGCGGATCGCCTTCACCACTTCGGGGCCGAACGAGATCACAGGCACGAAGTGCCCGTCCATCACATCAACGTGGATCCAGTCCGCGCCGGCGGCGTCAATCGCCTGCACCTCCTCACCGAACTTTGCGAAGTCGGCGGAGAGGATCGATGGTGCGATCCGGAGCGGGCGGGGCATCCGTGCCTCCTGACGCCTGTCGCGTAACACGGGGCGGCGGGGCGGGCAACGTGGCGTGCCGGCGTTCCCCAAGAACGAACGAGCAAAGAAAAAGGCCCGTGCGAAGGCCTTTTTCCACGTTTCGTGCGGCGCGTTACTGCGGCTCGATGTTGGCCGCCTTCACGGTCGCGGCGACCCGGTCGGACTCCGCCTTGAGGCCCTTGGCGTAGCCGTCCGGCCCCGCGGGGGCTGGCTCGACGCCGACCTTTGCAAGTTGGGCGATTACCTCCGGCATATTCATCACCGCCATCGCTTCCGCCGCGATCTTGTCGACCGCCGCCTTCGGCGTGCCGGCCTTGGCGAACACGCCGATCACCGGGGCGAAGTCGAAGCCGGGGATGAACTCAGCCACGGCGGGCACGTCCGGCGCCTGTGCCGAGCGCTTCGGACCGTTGGTCGCGAGCAGCTTGACCTGGTTGGCCTGCACCGCGCCGGCGAGCGAGGGGTATGCCGAGAACAGAACCTCGACGTGGCCGCCGAGCAGCGCCGGCACCGATTGGCCCGTGCCCTTGAACGGCACGTGCGCCATGTCGAGCTTGAGCGCGGCTTTGACCGCCTCCATCGAAAGGTGATGCGTGGTGCCCAGCCCCGAAGAGCCGTAGTTGATCTTGCCAGGGTTGGCGCGCGCGTAGTCGATGAACTCCTTCATGGTCGAGACGGGAACCTTCGGATGGACCGCAAGGAACAGCGGCCCCTGCGCGAGCTGCACCACTGGCAGAAAATCCTTGTCCGGGTCGTAGGGGAGCGACTTCATCAGTTTGGGGTTGATGGTGAACATCGAGCCGTCGGTCACCATCAAGGTGTAGCCGTCGGCCGGGATGCCGAGCAGCGCGGCGGCGGCGACGTTTCCGCCCGCGCCGGGCCGGTTCTCGATCACCACCGACTGGCCGAGCCGCTCCTGCAGTTTCTGGCCGACGATGCGCGCCACCGTGTCCGGCAGGCCGCCCGGCGAGAACGGCACGACGAATTTGACCGACTGGTTGGGGAATTGCGCCTGGGCATGGACCGGCGTGGCAGCGAGCGAGCCGGCTGCGAGCAGGCCCAGCGCGGCGGCGGCCTTCATCGAATTGAGCATCTTGTGATCTCCACGTGTCCGGGTGGTCCTATAGCACGCCGATGCAAAGCCGGACGCGCCCAGACGCCGCAATCATTTCGCCGGCAGGCGGATGCTGGCGAGATCGGTCGCGACGACAATGTTCCCGGTGAAGCCGCCGTCCTGCGCCGCCTTCTGGTAGTCGGCCTCGGTCAGCGCGCCGCCCGGCACCTTCCAGGTGCCTTGCGACGGCGCTCCCGGCGGGGGGATCAGGTGCGTCAGCACGAGGTGCTTGGCGACCGCGCGTTGCGCCATCGCGCCGAGATCCGAAGCCGAGCTCTGGCGATGGAAGATCGGTGGCGGCATCCCGCTGTCGCGGTCGGGGCCCATCACCGGATGGATGGCCGAATGCACGATCACGTCGGCGCCTTTGGCGAGCGTCTCGACCTGCGCCGAGGTCGACGAGGTGCGGGGTGGCGAGAATGCGTCGTTGCCGGCGTCGCCGCCGATCACCACGCTGCCGGCCGGCGTGTCGACTCGATAGGAGGCGTGTCCGGCGATGTGGGTGGAACGCACCGCGCTGACCTTCACATCGCCGAGCAGCCAGACCGGTTGCGGCTCGTTCTTCGGCTCGAACGTGCGCACGTTCGCGAGCGCGGCGGGACCGCCCGCGAGACGGCGCTTGTCCTCGGAAATTCGCTGCGCGATTTCTCCCGACTGTATCGATGCATCGGCGATGTGAGCGACGAATTTCTTGCAGCTCACCGTAAAGCCGAGCGGCGAGGCGGTGTCATCGCTGCACACCACGTCGAACTTCGGGCTGGTCGGAAAGATCAGCCAGCGATGCTGGATGAGAGCGGCGAACCCTTCGCTGTGGTCGTTGTGCATGTGGGTGAAGAAAATGGCGTTGATCTGTGATGACAGCACGTTGATCTGTGACAGCCGCAGCAGCGTGCCGCGGCCCGCATCGAACTGCAGCCGCACTGCATTGCAATTGTCGGCATCGTCACCGTAGCGGACCAGCGTTCCGGGCCCGGCCTGGCCTTGATAGGCCTGCGGGCCGCCTTGCGCCCCGGTGATGGTGACGATCATGCATGGCTCGGCGTGCGCCGGAATGACCACGGCCAGGCCAAGCGCCGCCGCAGCCGCGGCGATACGAAATCCCATCGCCCGTCCTCCCCTTAACGATTGGACGTATCCTTGCCGAGCCCAAGCCTGCGCGCCAGAGGCTTGTACGCCAGCGGAAGCAGGTAGATCGGGAACTGGGCGAGGGCGACATAGAGCCATACCAGCTCGGGCACCAGACCGGCAGAGGCCGCGAGCATCAGCCCCATGTTGCGGGAGCCGCCGGCATGCGCCAGCGCGAAGGCGGTCTCGCGCCCGGTGCGCAGGAAGATGAGCGCGGTCAGCGCACTCAGGCCGATCGACACAGCCATCGTCAGCGCGATCAGGCCGATCACCAGCACGGGGCTTTCGATCGCGTTGCCGAGCACGTTGCCCATCAGCGCGACGGCGAAGCCGAACAGCGCGATGACGGAGAGACCGTCGATACGCTCGGCCTGACGCTCGACCCAGGCTGGTCCGGCTATCTTTCGGATCGCCCAAGCCGCCGCTGCGGCGCCGGCGAGGATCAATCCAAGCCGGACGCCGAGCGCCAGCGGTGACAGCGCCAGCGAATGGCCGGCGAACAGCGCGACGAATGTCGGCGCGGTGAACGGGGTCGCCACGATGCAGACGATCAGCAACGCCAGCGACAGCGCGGCGTTGAGCCCGATCAGCGCCGCCAGCGCCGGTGATGAGAAGGTCGGCGGCGCGACCGCATGAAGAATGAGCGCAAGGAGCAGCGCCGGCGACAGATCGGCCACGCCCGCCACGATCAACCCGAGGCCTGCAAGCGCCGGCACCGCAAGCATCGTCCAGCCCGCCGCCAGGGCGAGAAGCTGCGGCCGGCCCAGTTGCGCGCGCAGCCCCGCGGGCTCGACCCGCAGAAACGCCAGGACCAGCAGCACGATCACGGTTTCGGGAAAATACGGCCGCAGCAGCGCGCCGAGCGGCGGCGCCGCGATGCCGACGAACATCGAGACCGCTACCGCGCCGGTGCCATGACGGCCCAGCCAGGCAAGCGCCGCCGCCGCGCGATCGAGAATGGCCATCCTTGCGGAATATCAGCCATGCTGGCGGCCGTCGAGCGCGTGGCATACATATGCGCGATCATTCCGGAGGCTCCCCCATGGCTCGTACGCAGGTGATTGTGCTCGGCGCGGGCATCGTCGGCACGTCGGTCGCGCTGCAGCTTGCCAAGCGTGGGGTCGCGGTCACGCTGGTCGACAAGCGCGCACCGGGTGAGGAGACCTCCTATGGCAACGCGGGCGTGCTTGAAGGCAACACGCTCTTTCCTCACGCTTTCCCGTCGCGGGTGACGGCGTTGCTGCGTCTCGCGCTGAAGCGTGCGCCGGAGGCGAACTATCACCTGTCGTTCCTGCCAAAGATTTTGCCGTGGCTTTTTGCCTATCGCGCCAACACCACGCCGGAGGCGAGCCTCAGGTTCGCCGCGACGATGCGTCCGCTGTTCGCGAATGCGATCAGCGAGCATGAAGCGCTCATGGCCGAATCCGGCGCCACGCGCTATCTGCGCAAGGATGGCTGGATCAAGCTCTACCGGGAGGAGTCGTCGTTCCAGTCCAACCTGCGCGAGCGCGAGCTCGCCGACACGCTCGGCTTGGTTCACCGCGAACTCGATCCCGCGCAAACGCGCGAACTGGAGCCGTCGCTGTCGCCGGTGTTCCGCCATGCGGTGCATTGGCCGGAGGCGGCCAGCGTTTCGAATCCGCTTGCCGTCACCAAGGCCTACGCCGCGCGCTTCACGCAGCTCGGCGGCATCGTCCTCAAGGGCGAGGCGCGCACGCTGACGCGCTCCGGCGAGTGGCGCGTCACCACCGAAGCCGGCGTGCTCGACGCGCCGGAGGTCGTGGTCGCGCTCGGGCCGTGGGCGCAGGACGTGCTCGACCCGCTCGGCATCGAGGCGCCGCTCAAGTGGAAGCGCGGCTATCACTGGCATTTCAAGCCGCAGGGCAATGCCGGTCTGACGCGGCCGGTGGTCGACGTCGACAACGGTTACTGCCTAGCGCCGATGGAGCAGGGCATCCGCCTCACCACCGGCGCGGAGTTCGCCGACCGCGATGCGCCGCCGACGCCGGTGCAGTTCGACCGCCTGCTGCCAGAGGCGCAGGGGCTTTTCCCGCTGGGCGAAAAGGTCGAGCCGAAACCCTGGATGGGCAGCCGGCCGTGCTTTGCGGACTCCATGCCGGCGATTGGCCGCGCGCCCGAACAGTCCGGCCTGTGGCTCTGCTATGGCCACGCCCACTGGGGGCTGACGCTCGGTCCCATCACCGGCCGCCTAATTGCGGAGATGATCACCGGCGCCACGCCGTTCTGCGACCCCACGCCTTATTCGGTGGCCCGTTTCGGGAACGAACGCTTGGCCTAAGAATTGCCTGATCACTGGTGTGAGCTGCCACCTGGGGCGGCGTTAGGGAATCTAGTGATGACAATGGCAAAACAGGCCCTTGTGGCCGTCTTGGCCGCAACCTGGATCGTTGGCCTGTTTCATCAGGTCTCGTTGCCGATGGCTGTGGCTTATGTCGCAATCTCGGTAGCAATGGTCGGATTGATCTTCGCCAACAGCGGCGTGCTTAAATTCGCGCCAAGGCGCAAAGATCGCGGGCCGGACGGGCGGTAGCCTGTTACTTCCCGAACTTGTCCTTCCAGCTTGGTTTGGCGCTGGCGAACGGCAGCGCGCGCGCTTCGTAGACGCCGCGCGCAATGGCGCGGGCCAGCACATTCGCCGCTGTCGCGCCGATCTCCGTCATGCCGATCACCGGATCGCGCAACGGCTTCATTCCGGTCGCCGCCGCAAACACCGTGTCGCCGTCGAGGGTGGTGTGGACCGGATAGAGTGCGCGGGCGAAGCCGTCCTGCGCCATCACCGCGAGCTGCTTCGCTTGTGCTTTGTTGAGGATCGCGTCGGTCGCTACCAGCGCGATGGTGGTGTTCTCGCCGGGCTGGCCCTTGGCGCGCGGGACGAGAGCGTCAGGCGGCATCTTCGCCGGGAAGCCGTGGCCGCCGAACTCGTTGCCGATCTCGAACGGCGCGGCCCAGAACTCTTTGCCGCTGCCGACGTTGGCGTTGCCGCAGGCATTCACCGCAACGATCGCGCCGACCGTGTAGCCATCGCGCGTCACCGCTGAAGCCGAGCCGAGTCCGCCCTTGAGGTTGAGCGTTGTGGCGCCGAAACCTGCGCCCGCCGTGCCGAGTGCGAAGTCGGCGCCTGCGGCTGACGCCGCCGCATGGCCGAGGTCGCGGTATGGCGGGAAGCGTGCCCACTTCTTGTCGCCGCCGTTGGTCATGTCGAACAGCACCGCGCCGGCGACGATCGGAATGGTGACGCCGCCGATCGCGAACCCCCGGCCATGCTCGCGCAAGTACGCTTGAACGCCGGAGGGCGAGTCGAGCCCGAAGGCGGAGCCGCCGGACAGCACTATGGCGTCGATCTTCTCGACCGTCCGATGCGCGTCGAGCATGTCGGTCTCGCGGGTGCCCGGCGCGCCCCCGCGCACATCGACCGCGGCCACCGCCGGCTGGTCGAAGATGATTGCGGTGACGCCCGACGCGAGTCCCGTGTCGTCGGCGTTGCCAACCTTGAGGCCAGGCACGTCGGTGATGAGGTTTCTTGCCGCCATTGGCCGAGCATAACAGATCAACCGCCGTTCACATCGCCGTAGGCGGCTTGCGTGGCGCGCCGCCCCCATGCATCAAGGCGTCATGTCGCCGGACGTCACCATCTTCGCTGCTCTGTTTGCGGGCCTCATCAGCTTCCTGTCGCCGTGCGTTCTGCCTTTGGTGCCGCCGTATCTCGTTTATCTTGCCGGCACGTCGCTGGAGCGGCTGGCGGACGGGGATCCGCGCACCGGCTCGCAGCGCCAGACCGTTGCTGCCGCGGCGTTGTTCGTTGCCGGCTTCTCCACCGTGTTCGTTTCGCTTGGCGCCAGCGCCAGCGTGTTCGGCTCGCTGCTGCGCGCTTACTCCTATCAACTCTCGATGATCGCGGGCGTAGCGATCATCGCAATGGGGCTTCACTTCCTCAACGTGTTTCAGATTCCATGGCTCGCCCGCACCAAACGGCTCGATGTGGCGAAACCGGTGGGGATGTGGGGCGCTTATGCGATGGGGCTGGCATTCGCATTCGGCTGGACGCCGTGCATCGGCCCGATCCTTGCAGCGATCCTGGCGGTCGCGGCATCCGAAGCGACGGTGGGGAAGGGCGCGGGCTTGCTCGCGGTCTATTCGCTGGGCCTAGGCGTTCCATTCATGCTCGCGGCGTTTGCGGTCGAGCCGTTCGCGAAATTCCTGACGCGCTTTCGCCGCCACCTCGTGTACGTCGAGCGGGCCATGGGTGTGCTGTTGATTCTCACCGGCATCGCGTTTCTGACCGGCTCGATCACCACGTTCAGCTTCTGGCTGCTGGAGGCGTTCCCCGCCCTGGGCCGGATTGGTTGAGGCCGGCGCTCCTGATTTTGACCGGTCACCCGCAGATTGCCCTTGACGTTCCAGGCCTGAATATATAATGATATAGTTATATAACTGAGATGTAATATGATGAATCTCGATACTGCGTTTTCGGCCCTGGCTGACCCAACACGGCGGGCCATCCTCGCCCGGCTCGCAACGGGCGAGGCGACGGTGATGGAGCTGGCTGCGCCATTCGATATGACCCAGCCCGCCGTCTCCCGGCACCTGAAAGTGCTGGAGGGCGCCGGGCTGATCGCCCGCCGGGTCGAGGGCGCGAAACGGCCATGCCGTCTGGCGCCGGCCGGCATCGCCGAGATCGACCGCTGGCTCGAAATGCTGCGGCAGGCGCTTGCCGCGAACTATGACCGGCTGGATCAGGTCATCGCCGCGATGACCACCAACGAGAACAAGAGGACACCATGACCAAACTGACGATCAGGACCGAAGGCGACAAGCACGTCGTGGTCATACGGCGCTTCGCGGCGTCGCCCGAGGCGGTCTACCGCGCGCACACCGACGCGAAGCTGATCCAGAAGTGGATGCTCGGGCCGGAGGGCTGGACGATGCCGGTTTGCATCAATGAGCCGCGGCCTGGCGGGAAGATTCGCTACGAGTGGACGGACGGCCAGGGCGGCGGCTTCTACCTTACCGGCGAGTTTCTCGAACTGGTGCCGCTCAGCCGGATCGTCCATGTCGAGCGGATGCACTTGCCCGACCCGACGCCGGACAATCATGTCGAGACGAGTTTCGTGCCCGACGGCAACGGCACGCTGATGACCATGCGGATGACCTTGCCCGACGCCGAGACGAGGGCGGCCATGCTCGCGAGCGGCATGGAGCACGGCATGGAAGCGAGCTACGTCCGGCTCGAGTCCTTGATGTAACGGGATCGCCGCAAATCTGTAGCGGGCGGATCGTCAGGGGCACCCGCAAAAGATCAAGGAGCTCAGCGCGGCAAGCACTGAGCTCCTTGCAATGTCTTACGTCCAGAGGGCTTACGAGCCGGGCTTGCCCTGCGGCAGTTCGGCGTAGTTGCCCTTGGCATCCCACTTGTAGACGACATAGTCGAGGATGGTGATGTCGCCTTTGGCGTCGAACGACAGCTTGCCGAGCACGGTGTCGTAGCTGCCCTGCTTCATCACGCCCGCGACCTTCTTGGCGTCGGTGGTTTTCGCCTTCGCCACCGCCTGCGTCCAGACCTGGAACGCAGCGTAGGTGTAGAGCGTGTAACCCTCCGGATCGATGTTCTTCGCCTTGAATTTGTCGACGATCGCCTTGGCGGTTGCTTTGTTGCGCGGATCGGGGCCGAAGGTGAACAGCACCCCATCGGCGGCCGGTCCGGTGATCGAGGCGAACTCCTTGTCGGCGAGCGCGTCGCCCGCCATCAGGGTCGCTTTGACGCCCAGGTCGCGCATCTGGCGCAAGATCAAGCCGGACTCCAGATGGTAGCCGCCGACGTAGACGAGGTCGATGTTGTTGAGCTTGAGCTTGGAGACCAGCGCGTTGAAGTCCTTGTCGCCCTTGTTGTAGCTCTCGTAAAGCTTTTCCTTGATGCCGGCCTTGTTGAGCGCCTTCTTGGTCTCATCCGCGAGACCCTTGCCGTAGGTGGTCTTGTCGTGCACCACGGCGATGTTCTTGCCCTTGAAGGTGCGCGCGATGTAGGCGCCGGCCACCGCGCCCTGCTGGTCGTCACGGCCGCAGACGCGGAACGTGTTCCAGAGCTTGCGTTCGGTGAACGTCGGGTTGGTCGAGGCGGGCGTGATCTGCAGCACGCCGCCCTCGGCATAGGCTTCCGACGCCGGGATCGAGGACGACGAGCAATAATGCCCGGCGACGAACGGCAGCTTGGCGCCGGCGAACTTCTCGCCGACCGAGCGCGCCTGCTTGGGATCGCAGGCGTCGTCGCCGATCTCGAGCTTGAGCTTGCGGCCGAGCACGCCGCCGGACGCGTTGATGTCGGCGACCGCCTGCTCGGCGCCGTTCTTCATCTGGCGTCCGAACGACGCTTCGCCGCCCGACATCGGGCCGGCCACGCCGACGCTGAGATCCTGCGCGACGGCCGCGCCGCCCAGCACCAGGCTCGCGCCGAGCGCGAGACCCGTAAGCCACAGCTTGTTCATGCCATTCTCCTCAAATGAGCGGACCGCTGACCCCCTGGTCGCCCCGGCCGCATTGCTCGTCCAGACGTTATTCTGTCTGGTTTTTGGCCGATGTCATCCGGAAACGGTGCCGCGTGAGGCGGCATTTTCGACCCGGGGTTCGACCCTCGGCCGCCAGGTCAACGGGCCGGTCCGCTCATAAAGCCAGCAATATTGCGTCGCCATCTGGGCGGCGCGGGTCATTCGCCAGCCGAGCGCGCTCACGATCGTCAAATAGACCGTGTCGGCCCCGTATGACGCGGCCGACAGCAGCGTGCCCTCGAACAGCGCGTAATGCACGAACCGCACCGCGCAGCCCAGCAGCAGCGTGTAGGCGATGACGTGCCAGAACGGCCGCCAGGTCGTGGCGATGGCGCGCCCGGCGAGCCAGGCCGCGCCGCCCCCGAGTACGCCGGTGACCAGCAAGACCTGGAGCATCGATTCCGACTCGTAAAGGCCGCTCATGGCTCGATAGTATCACAGTTCGAAACGAGGCGTTGCGAATGGCCAAGCGCCCCAATTTTCTCCTCTTCATCACCGACCAGCACCGCGCCGACTTCCTCGGCTGCTATGGCCATCCGGTGCTGCGCACGCCGCACATCGATTCGATCGCCGCGAAAGGCACCGCGTTCGACAAATTCTACGTCGCGAGCCCGGTGTGCATGCCCAATCGCTCCAGCCTGATGACGTGCCGGATGCCGTCGGTGCACGGCGTGCGAAGCAACGGCATCCCGCTGTCGATGAGTTCCGTGACCTTCGTCGATCTGCTGCGCGAGGCCGGTTATCGGACCGCGCTGATCGGCAAGAGCCATCTGCAAAATTTCACCTCGTGGCAGCCGATCGTGAAGCGGCCGGCGCCGCGCGAGGGCTACCACGAGCCGCCGCCGGAGCTGGCGCAGGCGCTGCGCCACGATCTCGCCGGCAAGAAGTACGAGCAGGAGACACCGGAATACTGGAACGCCAAGGATGCGCGCGTCGTCACGCCGTTCTACGGCTTCGATCACGTCACGCTGGTGCGCGCGCACGGCGACGAGCCGGGCGGCGACTACGACCGCTGGCTGGAGGCGCGCGATCCCAAGGCGAAGAGCTTGCTGGGACCGAAGAATTCGCTGCCGCACGGCTACAAGGTGCCGCAGGCCTACCGGACGGCGATTCCGGAGGAGCTCTATGCTACGTCGTTTCTCGGCGAGCGCGGGGAAGCGTACCTCAACGATGCCGACCCGGATGCGCCGTTCTTTCTCATGGTGTCGTTTCCCGATCCACATCACCCGTTCAACCCACCGGGCAAGTACTGGGACATGTACAAGCCCGATCAATTCCCGATTCCTGAAGCGTTCCAGCGCAACGACTGGACGCCACCCGCTTTGGTGCAGGCGGTCATCGACGAGCGCCAATCCGGCAAGGCCAACCTCACCGGTATGAACACCATCGGCGTGTCGGCCCGGGAGGCGCAGGAGGCGAGGGCGCTCACCGCCGGCATGATTGCCTGCGTCGACGACGCGATCGGCCGCGTGCTGCGTGCTTTGCAGACGAGCGGCCGCGGCGGCGACACGGTGGTGATGTTCACCTCCGACCACGGCGACCATCTCGGCGATCACCGGCTGATGCTGAAGGGCGCCGAGCAGTACCAGAGCATCGTGCGGGTGCCACTCATCTGGTCCGACCCGCAGGCATCGCGCCAGCCCAAGCGTACCGACGCGCTCGCCTCCACCATCGACATCGGCGCCACCGTCCTGGACCGCGCCAAGATCGAGCCGTTCTCCGGCATGCAGGCGAAGAGCCTGCTGCCCGTTTTCGAGGGCAGGCCGGTGCGCGACAGCGTGTTTATCCAGTACGATCACCAGCATCCGAGCCCGGGCTCCGACAACGTGCCGCCGCGCGTGCACACGCTGATCGACGGCCGTTGGCGCATCAGCGTGTTCCACGGCACCGGCTGGGGCGAACTCTATGATCTGGAGAGCGATCCGGGCGAGTTCGACAATCTATGGGATGTCCCCGCGCATGCCGGAACGCGCGCCAGGATGATGGAGAAGCTGGCGCTCACTGAGATTGAGCACGTCGACCGCGTGCCGTTGCCGACGCGAAGGGCATAAAAACAGTTTGGGAGGACACGATGCGCTGCCTCAGGATCGTATTCGCCATCGTGGCTTTGGTGTGGACGGCCGCTTCCACGCTTGCGCAGGATTATCCGTCGCGGCCGGTACGGATCGTCGTGCCGTTCGCGGCCGGCGCCGGTAACGATCTGCTCGGGCGCCTGCTCGCGGCCGAACTGACCAAGCGGATCGGGGGGCAGGTCTTTGTCGAGAACAAGCCCGGTGCGGCTTCCCAGCTCGGCACCGACCTGGTGGCGAAATCACCGGCCGACGGCTACACGCTGCTGTGGACAGCCTCCGATGGGCTCTCGGTGCTGCCG
>JBEVIJ010000021.1:0-20816 GCA_040510745.1 Xanthobacteraceae bacterium | reverse complement strand
CTGTGGGTAAATCCTTGTGCCGCAACGGTTTTGGAGCGGGCGGAGGGAATCGAACCCTCGTATGCAGCTTGGGAAGCTGCCGTTCTACCATTGAACTACGCCCGCGAAGTCAGCCGTGCCAAAACAAAACAGGGCAACGTGGAATACAGAATAAGGCATGAAAATTAGCGGCGCAAAGGGTTGAGCACGTTGAACCTGGAACCTCCGACCCCGACATACGTTAAGTGGTGTCGGAGTTCACATGCCTCTTCTCGCGTATTTCGGTGTTGTCGGCTCAATCCTGGTCGGCTTGCTTTATGTCGCGGAGGCTCGCCTGGGCCCGCCGCCGCGGGCGGTAGGGCTTAGCACCAATTTCCACGGGTTGCCGGCTCCTTATAAGGAAGCCTCGACGCGCATCCTCACGGTGCGCGAGACTCCAGCGCCCGTTGCCGAACAACAGGTCGCACAACCTGTGGTCATCGCGCCCGCTGTTGCGCAAACGACAAAAATCGTCGTGCGTCCGACAGCGAAGAAGACCGCCAAAGCCCCTCGGAAAGATCTCCGGCAGAACGTCTTCGCGCAGAGCGCTCCCACAAGCGGGAACAACCATCGCGTCTGGTAGAAAACGTTGAAGCGCCGAGCTCTTCCGGCCATTTTCTTCCGCAGATTGCGACGGAACTCCGGCGACACAAGGCAAAATTGTGAAGCCATGACTTTTTGCTGCCGCCGGAATTGACGCTTGCTCCGTTGCTCGCCAATGTTCTCCCGAGTTCTTTTTGGGAAGTTCCGGTGGATTTAAAGTGTTCTTGCACCCACTCGAAGAGTACGCGCAGCGGTGCATCCAGCTCGCGTATGAATGCCAAAACAAAAACGCCGAGCGACT
This sequence comes from Xanthobacteraceae bacterium, assembly GCA_040510745.1. GTDB lineage: Bacteria > Pseudomonadota > Alphaproteobacteria > Rhizobiales > Xanthobacteraceae > Z2-YC6860. The sequence goes on along the minus strand of JBEVIJ010000021.1, from coordinate 19,954 downwards.
CCTTCGCCTGCTGGCTGTCGATCTGATGCTGGCGGCGCGGATGCAGCAGAGGCGCTCCGGCAATGAGGTCGAGGCCAAGACCGCCGTCGCACCAGCCAGCAGTATCGCGGACGAGCTCGCCGAACTCGGCCGGCTGAGCCAAGCGGCCGCCGCCAAGATCAAACCCGAAAGTGCTTCGAGAGCTTGAGGCCTTGCGCCTGGTAGTTGGAGCCGATGCCCTGGCCGTAAAGCTTCTGCGGCCGCGCCGCCATCGCCTCGTAAACCAGGCGCCCGACGATCTGGCCGTGCTCCAGGATGAACGGCACTTCGCGCGAGCGCACCTCAAGCACCGCGCGTGCGCCGCGGCCGCCGGAGCCCGCGTATCCGAAGCCCGGATCGAAGAACCCGGCGTAATGCACGCGAAACTCACCGACCAGCGGGTCGAACGGCACCATCTCTGCCGCGTAATCGGGCGGCACCTGCACCGCTTCCTTTGAAGCGAGGATGTAGAATTCGTCCGGATCGAGAACGAGGCTGCGATCCTTGCGCGCGTGCATCGGCTCCCAAAAGTCGACGAGGTCGTAACCGGCGCGGCGCTCCACGTCGATGACACCGGTGTGGCGCTTCGCACGATAGCCAACCAACCGATCTGGCCCGAGACCGGACAGATCGACGCCGACCGCGATCCCGTCTCCAACATCGGCATCAACATCGTCAGTCAGTCGCTCGCGCTCGTGCAGAGCGCGCAACGCCTGGGCGTCAAGCTGCGCATGGCCGCGGCGAAACCTGATTTGCGATAGCCGCGAGCCCTCGCGCACCAGGACCGGAAAGGTCTTCGGTCCGATCTCGGCATAGAGCGGCCCCTTGTAGCCCGCGCGGATGCGATCGAAGCCTTGGGTCTGGTCGGCGATCACGCGGGTGAACACATCGAGCCGCCCCGTCGAGCTTTTCGGATTCGTCGACGCGACGACGTCATCCGGCAATGCGAGGCTCTCGATCAGCGGCACGATGTAGACACAGTTGGTCTCCAGCACCGCGCCGTTGGCGAGTGAAAATTCGTGCAGCTTGAGTTCTTCGATGCGCTCGGCAACGGTCGTGCGCGGCCCCGGAAGAAAGCTCGCGCGCACGCGATAGGCTTTCGCACCCAGCCGCAAATCGAGGCTCGCCGGCTGGATCTGATCGTCCTGGAACCCGTACGCGGGACGAATCCCACCTGCCTCTGCCAGCGCCGCGATCATCGCGTCCGGCAGAATGCCTTTTTTGATACCATTCGATGGGGAATTGGGCGGCACGTTTGCCGTCTCCGTGCAGCAGCTCCCTTCGATACCGGATGGGCGACTTGACGGGAAGGCAGGCGGCCCGCATGATCAGATTTATCCCGTGGTCATTTGAGCCGGCCGGCTTGCAAGCCACGTTAAATAATTTGCTAAAAGGCCGGGGACACGTGTGCCCGGCCAGGGATTTTTTCCCGGCCGGTTTTTTGTTGGCCAAGGAGGCCCGCGATGTCCGCGTCTGCAACTTTGAAGTACCGCCCTGAAACCCGTCTTGTGCACTCCGGCACATTGCGCTCGCAGTTCGGCGAGACCTCGGAAGCGCTGTTCCTGACTCAAGGGTACGTCTACGAAAATTCGGCGCAGGCCGAGGCGCGCTTCAAGGGCGAGGACCCCGGCTACCAGTACTCGCGGTTCGCCAATCCGACTGTTGCGATGTTCGAGCAGCGCATTGCGGAGTTCGAGGGCGCCGAGGCCTCGCGCGCCACCGCAACCGGAATGGCCGCGGTCACGCTGGCGCTGATGGGACAGGTGCGCGCCGGCGACCATGTGGTCGCCTCCAAAGCGCTATTCGGCTCTTGTCTCTATGTGGTTGAGGAGTACCTGCCCCGCTACGGCGTTTCGTCCACGATCGTTGACGGCACTGATCTTGATCAGTGGCGCGCCGCGATGCGGCCGAACACCAAGACCGTGTTCATGGAAACGCCGACCAATCCGACCCTCGAGGTCGTCGACATCGCGGAGGTGAGCAAGATTGCGCGTGCGGCCGGCGCGACCGTGGTGGTCGACAATGTATTCTCGACCCCGCTCTGGCAAAGCCCGTTGCAGCTCGGCGCCGACTGCGTCGTCTACTCGACCACCAAGCACATCGACGGCCAGGGCCGCTGCCTCGGCGGCGTCATTCTGGGCACGAAGAAGTTCATCAACGACAACATCCACATTCATCTCCGGCAAACCGGCCCGTCGATGTCGCCGTTCAACGCCTGGGTGATGCTCAAGGGGTTGGAGACGCTGCCGGTGCGGGTCCGCCAGCAGACCGATTCCGCCGGAAAGATCGCAGACGCGCTTGTGAGCCACCCGAAGGTTTCACGGTTGATCTATCCCGGACGTCCGGACCATCCGCAGGCCGCGGTCGTCAAAAAACAGATGCGCGGCGGCTCCACGCTCGTCGCTTTCGAGGTGGTGAGCGGAAAAAAGGGAGCGTTCGCGTTCCAGGACGCGCTCAAGATCGTCCGCATCTCGAACAACCTCGGCGATGCCAAAAGCCTCATCACGCACCCGGCAACAACGACGCACCAGCGCATCACGCAACAACAGCGCGACGATCTGGGCATCAGCGACGGCATGGTGCGGCTGTCCGTCGGGCTCGAGCACCCCGACGACCTGATCGAGGATGTCATGACGGCGCTTAACGCCATCTAGCGGCCGCTCGGCCGTTGCCGCTCGGCGAATAAGCGCGGTTATCGCGCCGAGGCGCCGGCGGTCTGGGTCGGGCGCTGCGCGGCCTCGGCGATCGCGCCGGCCAGCAGCTTGGCGACGCAGCCGTAGCTCCAGTCGTTCATGTGGAGCTCATCGGGAGACACGAAGGTCTCGAACGGAATGCCTTCCGTCAGCCGCCAGTAGCGCATCACCGCGAAGCGCTGGAACAGGTCGACGTGGGCTTCTTTCGCAGCGCGGCCGATCAGATCGACCATCAGCTCGGCGTCGTGCTTGGCGATCACCTTGGGTGCGTATTGCGGGTTCATCAGGATGACGTCGGCGCCCGCGGCCTTCAGCGTGCGGAGGCCCTGGCGGATCAGCGCGCCCGCCGGATCGAGGGGCTGATCGCGCAGCACCGAATTGCTGCCCACCTGCCACACCACCATGTCCGGCTTGTCCGCGATCACCTCGCTATCAAACCGCGCAAGCATCTCCTTGGCGGTTTCGCCACCGACGCCGCGGTTGATGACGCTGATCTCGGAACGCGGGAACAGCGTCTTGAGCTCGACCGCGAGCCGGCTCGGATAGCTCATCGCCGGAGAGCTGGCGCCCGCACCGGACGTCGACGACGACCCGACCGCGACGATGGTCAGCGGCAGGCCGGCAGCGAGCCGTTGGCCGGCGCGCCGCAGCGGATAGTCAAGCCGCGCAAGATCGGGGGGGGCGACGCAGTCGAATTTCGAGGCAGGCGTTTCTGCAACGGCAAGCGAAGGCACGGCCGCGATGGCAGCCATCACCATACCGAACCGTACGAAAGCAGAGATCGCCTTCATTGCGCGGCCTTGCCCCGGAAGGGCTCGAGGCGCGCCGCTTCGACGATCATCGACGCCAGCGCGCGCCCGATGCAGTCGTGCACGCGCTTCGCAACGCTCACGTCCTTGGTGGCTGCGTAAAGATCGATCGCGCCGTTGTCGTACCAATGCCGCATGATGGCCAGCCGGTCGAACAGCGGCACCTCGCGCTCGCGCGCGACCCAGCGCATGTTGTCCGCGTACCCGCCGAGCGGAAGCATCGACTCGGTACGCGGGCTGTACTGCATATTCATGAGGATGATGTCAGCTAGTCCAGCCTGCACTGCCTCGACCCCTTCCGCGACACTCGCGCGGTATTGCTCGGGGTCTGTCCCCTGTAGCGCGTCGAAAGTACCACTTTGCCATACCACCAAATCCGGCTTTTCGTCGAGTAATAATTTCTCAAAAGTTTCAGCCATTTGCGCGGCAGTTTGGCGCGGTTTGGCGTAACTGGTGACGATGATCGCGACGCCCGGAAGCTGCTCTTTCAACGCAAATTCGAGCCTTGCCGGAAACGCGCTGCCGGCTCCGTCGCGGCCAGGCAGCGTGGACGAGGCCGTGCCGACCACCACGATTTTCAGCGTCTTTTTTTCCACCACTGCTTTGTTGACGCGATCGAGCGCGCTGTCGCCGAACAACAGATAGTTGGGGACGGAGCAATCGGCCGGCTGCTGCGCGCGCGATTCCGCAGCGCACAAAACCAGCGCAACCAGGAATGCGAACAGCCTTGTCATGCCGAGCCTCCGGCGAGATCGGCGTCGGGAGCCCGCTTCGGCGGGCCTCCACGACTTTCGACTGTCTTGTACCACGACAGCACGGCGGCAACGCCAATCATGATGGCGATACCCGCTATGCTCAGGGCGACCTGGGCCAGGATGCCGCCGTAGAATTGAACCATCACGAAGTGCGCGGCGAACGCCAGGAACACGCCGAGGCAGAAGATTTCGAGCGAATGCTGGCCACAAATGATGGCAGGCCGCGCCCAGCGCGACTTCAAGCCCGGCCAGTCGAGCGGAATGAAATGCACGGTCACCGCGGCCAGCGCCAGGAAATGCGCGAAACGCAGGACGTCAAGATTGACCTTGTCGATCGGGTACATCCACTCGCTGAGCCAGCGCGGCATCAGGAAGGCGGCGCGCGGGAAGTGCCACGTCATCACGACCGCCAGCGCGAACACGAGATAGCCAATCGCGACCCATAGCGTGACCGGTGAGGCCAGCACGCGAGACAGACGCTGCGCGCCGCCGAGCGCGCACCATGCGCCGAACACGAACAGGAGCTGCCAGGCGAACGGGTTGAACCACCAATGTCCGGTCGGGTACGACGGGATGTTCCACCCCAGATGCCAGGCCAGCGAATAGAGAAACAGCGAAGCCGCGAGCGCGACCACCGCATTGCGCATTAGCAGCCAGAGGATCGGGGGAAACAACAAAAGCAGCACGATGTAGAGCGGCAGCACGTCCATGTTGGCTGGCTTGAACTTGAGCAGCAGCGCCTGGATGATGGTGACGTCGGGATTCTTCAGAAAGTCGAGCACGTTCATTTCTTCGGCGAACAACGGGTTCTCGAAGCTGGCGCTGAGATAGGCGATCTCGGCCATGTAGATCGCAAACAGGAAAATGTGCGCCACATAGATCTGCCACGCCCGTTTGAGGATGCGGGCGCTCGACACCACGAAGCCACGTTCGCGCAGCGAGCGCCCGTACACGAACGCCGCGGTGTAGCCGGAAATGAAAATGAAGATTTCGGTGGCGTCGCTGTAGCCGTAGTTGCGGATCGTCACCCAACTGACGATGTTGGTCGGGATGTGGTCGAGGAAGATCAGCCACAGCGCCAAGCCGCGGAACAGGTCGAGCCGCAGGTCGCGTTCCGTCGGGATGGCGGGCACAACGGCCGGCGGCGCAGGCGGCTTGCCTGATACGCTCGTTGCGGTTGGTTCCATCCCGGCGTCCGCTATTGGGTTGCGCATGGAAATCAAATCCAGGTCCGGGCCGTTTTGAGACCCGGCCGGATCATTTTCAATCGTTGTGTCGGCTTTGTGTTGTGGGTTATTGATCGGTGCCGCCCGTTGCGCAAGCCGGGCTTGATTCACAGCTTTTGCGACATAATGTACCGCACCGCCACCCGAAGCATCGAAGTCACGGTTACCCCGCGTTTCATGTCCGAGCGCTCGTCGCCGGAGAATGGCTACTTCTTCTGGGCCTATACGATCGAGATCGTCAACCGCGGCCAGCGGACGGTGCAGCTCAAGACCCGGCACTGGAAGATCACGGACGCGCACGGCCGGCTGCAGGAGGTCAAAGGCGCGGGCGTGGTGGGCGAAGAGCCCGTGCTCAAGCCGGGGCAGTCGTACGAATACACCAGCGGCGTGCCGCTGCCGACGCCATCGGGCTTCATGGTCGGCACCTACGGCATGGTCACGGAAGAAGGCGAAGGCTTCAACATCGACATCCCCGCCTTCTCGCTCGACAGCCAGACCGCGGCGCGGACGTTGAACTAATTATCGCTTCGATGTGCCGGCCCCGACGGCGGGAAGGCAGCCGGCCAGGCGCGGCAGCACCGCGCGCGGCATGATGGCGAGCACGGCGCCGGGCGCAGCGAACTCCTGCAGGGCTTCGAGGCGCACCTCCTGCATCGACACGCAGCCGGCGGTGCCGGTGGTCGGCGAATGCCAGACATGGATGAAGATGCACGAGCCGGCGCGCGCCTTGGCGTCGGTCGGATAGTCGACCAGCAGGCCGCGCCGGTACATCGGCAAGGCGCGGCTCATGTTCTCCGCGCTGACCTTGGGACCGATCTGTGCGCGTGACGCGATTGTGTTGTAGGCCGGCGACGACAGATCGTGCACGCAGATCGTGTCGCCGGTGACTTGCAGATGGCCGGGACGCGGCGACGGCACGATCCCGAACGTGCGGCCGATTCGATAGACGCCGGCAGGCGCGCGCTTGTCGCCCTCCACCTTCACCGGCTCGTTGCCGCGGCGCAGATCGCGGAAGAAATGCGACCACGCCATGCCGGCCTTGCCGACCAACGCGGGCTCGGCGGCGCCGATGGCTTTCCACGAGTCTTTCGGCGTTGCGCGCTCGAATGTCTGCAGCGTCGCCGCGGGGGCGTTGAAACCGTCGGCCGTCACCAGTACGAGGCGCTTCGCATCGGCGAGCGGCCCAGGACAGGTTTGCGCCAGGGCAGGCGCCGACGCGAGCGACGCCGCGATCAGAAGCGCGCGTGCGACGGCGTCACGTCTTGTCATTGGATTTTTCTTGGGATTGCTCTTGGGATTGTTCATGCGGCTGCACGTCGGCAGGATCGAACCGGTAGTTCGACGAGCAGAACTCGCAGGTCACCGAGATCATTCCGTTTTCGACCATGTGGTCGCGGTCGTCCTGCGGGAAGCTCCTGAGCATCGCCTCGACGTTCTCGCGCGAGCACGAGCACTCCGCCGCCACGTCGATGCCGCGGAACACCCGCACGCCGCGCTCGTGGAACAGCCGGTAGACCAGCCGCTCGCTAGAGAGCGCGGGATCGATCAGCTCAAGATCCTCGACGGTTTCGATCAGCGAGCGACCCTCGACCCAGGCGTCGTCCTCCGGCAGCGTGTGCTGCGCGATACCCTCCGGCGCGTCGCCGGGATGCAAGTCGGCGGCGCGGGCGCGGTCCTGCGACTTGGGCAGGAACTGCAGCAGCATGCCGCCGGCCCGCCACTTGTGGCGCGCGCCGGCCGAAAGCTCCTCTGCCACGGCGAGCCGCACCCGGGTCGGGATTTGCTCGGAGCTCTTGAAATATTCGTGCGCCGCATCCTCCAGGCTGCCGCCTTGCAATGCGACGAGCCCCTGATAACGGCTCCTGTCGGCACCCTGGTCGATGGTCATGGCGAGATGACCGTGGCCGAGCAGCGCGCCGACACCAGCCTTGCCGGCCTCGATTGCGGCGGCGACGCGCGCCGTGTCGAAGCGCGCGCAGGCACGCACCTTGCCGGGGCTGCGGAAGTCGACGATCAGCATGCGGACCGGGCCGTCGGTCTGCGTCTGCAGCATGAAGCGGCCCTCGAACTTCAGCGCCGAGCCGAGCAGCACGGTGAGCGCGATTGCCTCGCCGAGCAGCTTGGCGACCGGCAGCGGATAATCGTGACGCGCCAGAATCTCATCGACCATCGAACCGAGCCGCGCCACCCGGCCGCGCAGGTCAAGCGCGGCAACCTCAAATGGCAGCACAGTGTCGTCGATGGATGTCGCGGCCGGCGCGCGCACCGGAACATCGATGTGGGGATTTGCCATCGGCCCTATTTAATGCGCGAAACAATCAAAAACGACCTCCGCTATCGCGCGCCGAGACACCAGGCGAGAATGCCCTTCTGGGCGTGCAGCCGGTTTTCGGCCTCGTCGAACACAACCGACTGCGGCCCATCCATCACCTCGTCGGTCACCTCTTCGCCGCGGTGCGCCGGCAAGCAATGCATGAAGAGCGCGTTCGGCTTCGCCTTCGCCATCAGGCGGCCGTTGACCTGATACCGCTTGAGCAGATTGTGGCGGCGGTTCGCTTCCTTGTCGCCCATCGACACCCAGGTGTCGGTGATGACGCAGTCGGCGCCCTTCACGGCCTTCTCCGGGTCGGAGGTGACCTGGATCGCCGCGCCGGAAGACTTCACCCAGTCGAGCAGCCATTTCTTCGGCTTAAGCTCCGGCGGCGTCGCCACTCGCAGCTCGAATGCGAAGCGATCCGCGGCGTGCATCCAGGACGCCAATACGTTGTTGGCGTCGCCCGTCCAAGCCACGACGCGGCCGCCGATCGGGCCGCGGTGCTCCTCGAAGGTCATGACGTCCGCCATGACCTGACAAGGGTGCGAAAGTCGGGTGAGGCCATTGATGACCGGCACCGTGGCGTTCTGCGCGAGCTCGACCACAGTCTTGTGATCGAGTGTGCGGATGACAATGCCATCGACATAGCGTGACAGGACTCGCGCGGTGTCGGCGATGGTTTCGCCGCGCCCAAGCTGCATCTCCGCTCCGGTAAGCGTGATCGATTCACCGCCGAGTTGTCTGATGCCGACGTCGAACGAGACTCGCGTGCGCGTGGACGGCTTATCGAAGATCATGGCAAGCGTCTTGCCGGCCAACGGCTTCGGCGCAGCCGCGCCGCCGCTCTTCATGCTGCGGCTGGTGGTGATGATCCTGCGCAGTTCGCCGGACGGGATATCGATCAGGTCGAGAAAGTGACGGACGGCGGCTGCGCTCACCCGGCCGCTCCCGTCTTGCTTGAGCTTTGCCGGGCGCGCTCCATGTTGGTGCAGGCGCGATCAATCCGCGCCACAGCTTCGGCAACCTCTGTCTCGCCGATGATGAGCGGCGGCGCCAAGCGCACCACGTTCTCGCCGGCGCCGACCGACAGCAGCTTTTCATCGCGCAACGCGTTCACGAGGTCGCCGTACGGCACCACCGCACGCAGCCCGATCAGCAATCCCTCGCCGCGCACCTCGGCAATCACCGACGGATGCCGGTCTTTAAGCTCGGCGAGCCGCTGCCTGAACAGGATGGCGGTCTTTTGCACATTCTCGAGGAAGCCCGCCTTCAGGATCACGTCGAGCACCGCGTTGCCCGCGGCCGCAGCGAGCGGATTGCCGCCAAAGGTCGAGCCGTGCGTGCCGGGCGTCATGCCCTTGGACGCCTCGGCCGTGCCAAGCACGGCGCCGATCGGAAAGCCGCCGCCGAGCCCCTTGGCCAGCCCCATCACGTCGGGCGTGACTCCGCGAAGCTGGTAGCCAAACAGGGTTCCAAGCCGCCCAAGGCCGGTCTGCACCTCGTCAAACGCCAGCAGGAGACCATGCTCATCGCACAGCGCCCGCAGCGCGCGGAAGAATTGCGGCGGCGCCGCACGGATGCCGCCCTCGCCTTGCAACGGCTCTATCAGGATTCCCGCAGTCTCGGGTCCAATCGCGCGCTTCACCGCCGCGATGTCGCCGAGCGGCACCTGATCGAATCCGTCCATCATCGGCCCGAAGCCGTCGGTGTGCTTCGCATTCTTGGCCGCGGCGAGCGTCGCCAGCGTGCGGCCGTGGAACGAGCCTTCGAAGGTGATGATGCGGTAGCGCTCCGGGCGGCCATTCGCCGACTGGTATTTGCGCACCATTTTGATGACGCCTTCCATCGCCTCGGCGCCGGAGTTGGCGAAGAACACCGTGTCCGCGAAGCTTGCCGCGCACAGCCGGTCGGCCAGCCGTTCCCCCTCGGGGATGCGGTAGAGGTTGGAAACGTGCAGAACCTTGGCGGCCTGCTCGGTGATCGCTGCGACGAGGTGCGGATGCGAATGTCCGAGCGCATTGACCGCGACGCCCGACGCAAAGTCGAGATAGCGCTCGCCGCCGGTCGCAATCAGCCAAGCGCCCTCGCCCCGCTCGAATGCGAGGTCAACGCGCGCATAGGCTGGCAACATATGCGAAGTCACGGCCCGCTCACCCCCGCTCGAACTATTGCGAAATGAAATGTGCCGCCTTTTCCGGCGGCACAAAACCATTTTAGGTGGGGGTGCCCGCCTGTCAACACGGCCGCCACTGCCAATGAAGCGAAGACTGGTGTGGCTTCGCCGCGACTGTCCCCAGCTTTGTTGAGGATTGTTGACATTTGGCGGACAAAAAATGTGGACGTGAGTCGCCCCGACTCTTGCGCGCGAGTCTCGCCATATTGTAGCGTTTTCCGTGTTGGGTACGACATATCGTATCTGACGGTTCCCTGAGTTCCATTGCGTGGGCGTAACCCAGTCCGACCTCCTGGCCGGGCTGCGAGGGGGGATTCTGCCGGCGCTATCGCCGTCAGAATGTTGAGGGGAGACGGCTCATGACATGGACAGACGAGCGGGTCGAACTGCTCAAAAAGCTCTGGGCGGATGGGCTTTCCGCCAGCCAGATTGCCGGCGAGCTAGGGGGTATCACCCGCAACGCCGTGATCGGCAAGGTTCACCGCCTCGGCCTGTCAGGCCGCGCCAAATCGCCGTCGTCCAGCGCGCCCCGCGCGCGCAAGCCGCGCTCGCACATGCTGCGCGTCGGCCGGGCTTCGATGCGCGGAAACACGGCGCTGGCGCTGGCCTACGAGATGGAGCCGGAGCCGGAAATCGAGCAGTACGACAACATCATCCCGATGGGTCAACGCCGTACGCTGCTGGAGTTGACGGAGGACACCTGCCGGTGGCCGATCGGCGATCCGGCGAGCTCCGAATTCTTCTTTTGCGGCGGCAAACCGATCACCAGCCTGCCCTACTGCCCGCATCACTCGCGCATCGCGTACCAGCCGGCGACCGAGCGCCGCAAGGATCGCCGCCCGCCGCCGTTCCGGACCTAAGTCTCAAGCTGCCGAGCGATTATAGCGGTCGTCCAGCGCGTAACCGGCACCGCGCACGGTGCGGATGGGATCCGGCTCCCGGCCGCGGTTGACCGCCTTGCGCAACCGGCCGATGTGGACGTCGACGGTCCGCTCATCGATATAGACCTCTGAGCCCCACACACCATCGAGCAACTGCTCGCGCGAGAACACGCGCCCGGGCCGCTCCATTAAAAACTCAAGCAGCCGATATTCGGTCGGGCCGAGCTCAACCTCGCGCCCGGCGCGCGAGACGCGTTTTTTCTCGCGGTCGAGCTCGATGTCGCCGAAGGTCAACACGTCGGCGACCCGCTCGGGCGAAGCGCGGCGCAGCAGCGCCCGCACCCGTGCGATCAACTCGGGAACCGAAAAAGGCTTGACGATGTAGTCGTCCGCGCCGGTTGCAAGTCCTCGGATGCGTTCGCTTTCTTCGCCGCGCGCGGTGAGCATGATAATGGGCAGCGACCGGGTTTCCGGACGGGCGCGGAGCCGGCGGCACAGTTCGATGCCCGACAGACCCGGCAGCATCCAATCGAGCACCACGAGGTCGGGCGCCTTCTCCTTGAGCTGCGTGTCCGCCTCGTCGCCCCGCGCCACGGTGTCGACGTCGTAACCCTCGGCCTCAAGGTTGTATCGGAGCAGCAGCGTCAGCGGCTCTTCGTCCTCGACGATCAGAATGCGTGCGCCCATAACCTGGCCTCCCGTCATGAAGCCTGGATGCTGGCAAAGGACGTGGTGTCGCCCTTCGGGCGCTGGTCCGTGATGGGACGGCCTTCGACCATATAATAGACGGTTTCGGCGATGTTGGTGGCGTGGTCGCCCATGCGCTCGATGTTCTTCGCGCAGAACATCAGATGGATGCAGAACGTGATGTTCCGCGGATCTTCCATCATGTAGGTGAGCAGCTCGCGGAACAGCGAGGTGCACATCGCGTCGATCTCTTCGTCGCCCTTCCAAACCGCCAGCGCGCTCGGCAGGTCGCGTCCCGCATAAGAATCGAGCACGCGCTTGATCTGGCCCAGCACCAGCGTCGCCATGTGCTCGACGCCACGGATGAGCTTCTGCGGATGAAAGTCGTCGTTGAGCGCGGTGACCCGCTTGGCGATGTTCTTGGCGAGATCGCCGATCCGCTCCAGGTCGTTGGACACTCGGAGCGCGCCGACCACGTCGCGCAAGTCGATCGCCATCGGCTGGCGCCTGGCGATGGTCAGCACCGCCTTTTCCTCGATCTCATGCTGCAACGCGTCGACCGCGGCGTCGCCGGTCACCACGCGCGCTGCCAGACTGACATCGCGCCGCGTGAGAGCCGCGACCGAGTCTGCAACCAACCGCTCGGCCAGGCCGCCCATTTCGGCGACCCGTTGCGTGAGCTCTTGCAGATCGACGTCGAAAGCCTTGGCCGTGTGTTCGTTCATCATGATGCCTGCACTCCCACTATCAACCGAATCGGCCGGTGACGTAGTCCTGCGTGCGCCGGTCGTTCGGCGATGTGAAGATCTTGGTCGTCGAGTCGAACTCGATCAGCTCGCCGAGATACATGAAGGCGGTGAAGTCGGAGACGCGCGCAGCCTGCTGCATGTTGTGGGTGACGATCACAATCGTGTAGTCGGACTTCAATTCATCGACCAGCTCCTCGATCTTCGCGGTGGAGATCGGGTCGAGCGCGGAGCACGGCTCGTCGAGCAGGATGACCTCCGGCCGCACCGCGACCGTGCGCGCGATGCAGAGCCGCTGCTGCTGGCCGCCCGACAGGCTCAGGCCGTTGGTGTTGAGCTTGTCCTTGACCTCCTCCCACAACGCGGAGCGGCGCAGCGCCGTTTCGACGCGGCCGTCGAGATCGGATTTCGAGAGCTTCTCGTAGAGCCGGATGCCGAACGCGATGTTCTCGTAGATCGACATCGGGAACGGTGTCGGCTTTTGGAACACCATGCCGACGCGCGCACGCAGCAGGTTGATGTCCTGATCCGGCGACAGGATGTCCTCGCCGTCGAGCAGCACGTTGCCCGTCGCTTTCTGGTTCGGATAGAGATCGTACATCCGATTCAGAACGCGCAGCAGGGTCGACTTGCCGCAGCCCGAAGGCCCGATGAAGGCGGTGGCCTTGCCGGCGTACAGCGGCAGGCTGATGCTCTTGAGCGCGCGGCTGTCGCCGTAAAAGAATTCGAGATTGCGGATCGAGATGCGTTCCTCCAGCCCCGTGGTGTCGATCGAAGCGTGGGTGACTGACGGAACTGACAACGATGCGACGTTCATGACTGTTTGCTCGGTGATGAAAGGGCGCGGGCGATGATGCTGAGCGCAAGCACGGTGAAGGTGATGATCAAGGCCCCGGTCCAGGCGAGCTCCTGCCAATCCTTGTAGGGGCTGAGCGCAAACTGGAAGATCACGACGGGCAGGCTGGGCATCGGCGCGTTGAGGTTGGTGCTCCAGAACTGGTTGTTCAGAGCGGTGAACAGCAGCGGCGCGGTCTCGCCGCTGATCCGCGCGATGGCGAGCAGAACGCCCGTCACCATGCCGGCCTGCGCGGCGCGATAGCAGACGCGGCGGATCACATAGGCGCGCGGCATGCCGAGCGCGGACGCCGCCTCGCGCAACGGGTTCGGCACCAGCATCAGCATGTCCTCCGTGGTGCGCACCACGACCGGAATGACAATCACTGCCAGCGCCACCGAACCGGCCAGCCCGGAGAAGTGACCCATCGGGACCACCATCACTTCGTAGATGAACAGGCCAACCACGATGGACGGCGCGCTGAGCAGGATGTCATTGATGAAGCGGACCACGCTGGACAGCGGGTCGTAGCGACCGTATTCGGCCATGTAGGTGCCCGCCAGGATGCCGATCGGCGTGCCGATCAGGACTGCGAGCACGGTCAAAATCAAGCTGCCGATGATCGCGTTGAGCAGCCCGCCTGCCGCGCCGGGCGGCGGCGTCATCTCGGTGAACACCCTCAGCGAAAGTCCGCTGAACCCTTCAAACAGCAGCACCCCGAGGATCAGCACCAGCCAGCCGAGCCCGAACGCGGTGGCGGCAAACGACAGCCCCATCGCGGTCTTGTTGCGGCGGCGGCGGGATGCGTACAGCGAATTCTTGCTTTGCGGGATCATGCGCTATCCGATCCTTCGCTCGATCCGCAGCAGCAGGTAGCGCGCAATCGCCAGCACGAAGAATGTGATGACGAAAAGAATGAGGCCGAGCGCGATCAGCGACGACGTGTAGAGGTCGCCGACCGCTTCGGTGAATTCGTTCGCGATGGTCGCGGAGATGGTGGTGCCTGGCGCGATCAGCGAGCTGGAGATCTTGTGCGCGTTGCCGATCACGAACGTGACCGCCATGGTTTCGCCGAGCGCGCGGCCGAGGCCCAGCATCACACCGCCGATCACGCCGACGCGGGCGTACGGGAGCACCACGTAACGCACCACCTCCCAGGTCGTGCAGCCCATGCCGTAGGCGGCCTCCTTGAGCACCGGCGGCACCGCCTCGAACACGTCGCGCGAGATCGAGGTGATGAACGGCAGCACCATGATGGCCAGGATGAGGCTCGCAGTCAGCACGCCGATGCCGTAGGGCGGGCCTGCGAACAGCGAAGAGAGGACCGGCACGTTGCCGAATGTAGCGATCAGGAACGGCTGCAAGGTCTGCTGCAAGAACGGTGCGAACACGAACAGCCCCCAGATGCCGTAGATGATGCTGGGGATGCCGGCGAGCAGCTCGATCGCGGTGCCGATCGGGCGGCGCAGGAACGGCGGGCAGAGCTCGGTGAGGAACACCGCGATCAGGAGCCCGATCGGGACCGCGATCATCATGGCGATGAAGGAGGTGACGATGGTGCCGTAGATCGGCGCGAGCGCGCCGAATTTCTCGGTGACCGGGTTCCAGCGCTGCTGGGTCAGGAATTCGAAGCCGAAGGCCTGCAACGCCGGCGTGGCGCCATAGATCAGCGAGATGATCACACCGCCCAGCAGGACCAGCACCAGGATCGCAGCGGAGCGGGTCAGGTAGCGGAACGCGGTGTCGCCCAGTTGCAACCGTGCCAGCACCTTGGCCCGGGACGGAACGTCCTGGGCACGCACAGCACCGCCTTGCAACGCGAAATCTGTCACGGTTCGCCTCCCAGCGGACTGCATCACGGCTCCCGGTTGTTACTGTCTGGGGAGCCCACTCAAGCGGCCCGGCAGCCGCCGCACAAGTCACTCAATTCGTTTTCCCTGACGCCCGGGAGGGGCATGCGTCCCTCCCGGTGCCCGGAACTTCAACAAACGTCAGTTCGTCTTCGCGAACAGCGGCTTGCCGCTCGCGTCCTTGACCTCGCTCGCCCAGACGTTCTGGATCGCGCTGACCGTCTTGTCCGGCATCGGGACGTAATCGAGGTCGAGCGCCATCTGGTCGCCCTTGGAATAGGCCCAGGCGAAGAACTTCAGCGCCTCGGCAACATCCGCCGGCTTGGTCGGTTGCTTGTGCAGCAGGATGAACGTCGCGCCGGCGAGCGGCCAGGACGCAGCGCCCGCTTCGTTGGTCAGAACCACGCCGAAGCCCGGCGTGCCTTCCCAGTTGGCGTTGGCGGCAGCCGCCATGAACGCTTCGGCGGTCGGCGCGACGGTCTTGCCGTCCTTGTTGACCATCTTGGCAAAATTCATCTTGTTCTGCTTGGCGTAGGCGTATTCGACGTAACCGATCGAGCCCTTGGTCTGCGCCACGTTGTTGGCAACCCCTTCGTTGCCCTTGGCGCCGAGGCCGCCCGGCCACTCGACTGCGGTGCTGGCGCCGACCTTGTCCTTCCAGGCCGGGCTTACCTTGGACAGATAGTCGGTGAACAGGAACGTGGTGCCCGACCCGTCGGAGCGGTGCACGACCACGATCGGCTGCGCCGGCAGCTTGACGCTGGGATTGAGCTTCTGGATCGCCGGATCGTTCCAGCTCTTGATCTCGGTCAGGAAGATTTTGGCCAGCGTCGGGCCGTCGATCGTAATCTCGCCGGGCTTGATGCCGTCGACGTTGATCACCGGCACCACACCGCCGAGCACGGTCGGGAACTGGATCAGGCCGTCCTTGGCGAGCTGCTCGGCCTTGAGCGGCATGTCGGTCGCGCCGAACGAGACCGTCTTCGCCATGATCTGCTTGATGCCGCCGCCAGAGCCGATCGACTGGTAGTTCAGGCCGACGCCGGTTTCTTTCTTATAGGCGTCCGCCCACTTGGCGTAGATCGGATAGGGAAAAGTCGCGCCGGCGCCCGAGATATCGGCTGCGGACGCGGGAAGCGCGAGCGCCGCCGCGGCGATCAAGCCGGCGGCGAATGTTTTGAATGTCATGATGTCCTCCGTGGGGTCACGCGCGAGGTCTAGGGACTGCGTGCAATCCTTCTATGACCGCTGCATGACGCCTGGATGACAGTTTAAGCTATTGTTTTATCTCAATAATCCTCAGAAAACGGCAAGCGCGCTGTGAATGTCGCGCCCTTGCCGATCTGAGACTCGATGGCGAGCCGGCCGCGATGCCGGTTGAGGATGTGCTTGACCAGCGCCAGACCCAGGCCCGTCCCACCTTGGGCGCGGCTATCGGCGACGTCGGCGCGATAGAACCGCTCGGTCAGCCGGGGCAGATGCTCGGCCGGTATGCCGGGTCCGTAATCGCGCACCGCGATACTGGCTTCGTGCTTGCCGTCCGGTGCGTCGAGCCGCGCCAGCGTGATATCGACCCGCTTGCCGCTGGCGCCATACTTGAGCCCGTTCTCGATGAGGTTCTCGAACAGGCGAAGCAGCTCGTCGCGGTCGCCGAGCACCTTCAGCGGCTCCGCGGGCGCCACCACATCGACCGTGACGCCGCGGTCCTGCGCCAGCGTCTGCAGCCCATCGACCACCTGCCGCACGATCGGCACCAGGTCCACCGGCGTATCCGGCCGCATGTGGGCCCGCAGCTCGATGCGCGAGAGCGACAGCAGGTCGTCGATCAGCCGGGCCATACGCCAAGCTTGCTCGCGCATGATGCCGAGGAAACGATCGCGTGCCGCAACGTCGTCGCGCGCGGGACCTTGCATGGTCTCGATGAACCCGGCGAGTGCTGCCAACGGCGTGCGCAACTCGTGGCTGGCGTTGGCGACGAAATCGGCACGCATCTCCTCGACGCGGCGGATCGACGTCAGATCGTGGAGCGTGATGAGAACCGCGTGCAGGCTGCCGAGCACAATCGGCGACACGAACGCTTCGAAATGCCGCTCGGTCGGAACCCGTTCGGCAAACTCGATGCGGCGCACCCCGCCTCCGGCGCTCACATCGCGGACGGCTTCGACCAATTCCGGCACGCGAAGCGCAATCGATGCCGGGTCGCCCCGGCGCAGCGCCGGTGCAAGCGCGGCGGCGCCGGCGTTGAAGACAATCGCACGCCCGTCGCGATCAAGCATGATCACCGGATCGGGCAGACCGGATATGATGGCCTCGACGACTGCGACGGCGCCGTGCTGCGATGCCTCGTCATCGGCCGCTAAGGGACCAGCAAGCTGACCGGCGCGCCGGCCGAACCATCCGGCCAACCGCCGTCCGACACCGCCGCCCTCATCCGCCGCCGACATCACGCCGCCTTTGCATGCTGAGCATTAATTCGCGCACGCCCAAGGTTATCAGCGCGAGCGCAAATGGCGTGATGTAATAGAGCAGCCGGAAGATCAAGAGGCCGGCCAGCAGCTCTTCTTTGTCGTACTGCCAGAGTGCGACAAGCATGGCGGCGTCGAACACACCAAGCCCGCCCGGCGAATGGCTGGCGAAGCCGAGCAGCGTCGCGGATACGAACACCACCGCAACCGTGACGAAGCCGAGATCGGGATTGTTCGGCACCAGCACATACATAGCGAGCGAACAGAACCCGAGGTCGATGATACCGATCACGATCTGGAGAAGGGTCAGCGGGCCGGTTGGCAGCCGCACCTCCCAGTTCTCCCGTCCGACCACGAACGGCCTTTGCCAGAACCACATCACGTAACCCGCCAGCACCACCAAGGCGAGAACGCCGACCACACGATTGAAAAGTTCAGGAAGGAAATTAATCGCCGACGCTGCCTCCGGATGCCAAGCGAACCCAAGGCCAAGCACCGCAATGTTACCCAACCAGAATGTCGTCCCAGCGACGAAGCAGATCTTGGCGACCTCGATGGCGTCGAGGCCCCACCCCGAGTAGATGCGATAGCGCACCGCGCCGCCCGTGAAGACGCTGGCGCCGACGTTGTGGCCGACCGAATAGGACGTGAAGCCGGCCAGCGCGGCGATGCGGTAGGGCACGTCGTTGCGCCCGATCGTGCGCAACGCGAACAGATCGTAAAACGTCAGGGTGAAGTACCCCGCGGCTACGAACAGCGCTGCCTTGACGACATCCCGGTACTCGACCGTCGCCATCGCGGTCAGCACCTTGGCGAAGTTGATGTCGTGGAGCTTGCGGTACAGCACCACCGCCGCCACGGCGATGATGATGACGCTCAAGAGAAAGCCTATCCGGTGCCAACCGACCTTCTGATCGAAGAACCGCGCCACCGCGCGTAGCCAATGCATTCGTCACCCCAGACCGGCGCCCCGGCCGCGTCCCGCGGGCCTGTCGCCCGAGTGGGTACTACCAGAACTCGCGGGGAGGTGCGAGGGTTTGGCAACCGCGGGCCGGTCCATCGCCGGTTGTGGCCGAACGTCATGTGCCAGGATCCGGAGCATTTTCATGCAGGCGTACACGACCGCACTCGGCAACTACGGGCTGACCAAGCCGCTCAAGGAAGGAACCGCCGCCCCCGGGCGATTCAAGCCGGACTACGTCGAGATCAAGGAGATTGTTCCCGCCATGCGGCGGATGTGCCGCGGCCTCGAGTACGACATCTGCGAAATGGCGTTCACCACCTATCTGTGCGCCCGGGCCGCAGGCCTGCCGTTCACCGCGGTGCCGGTGTTCGTGACCCGGAATTTCCATCACTGGGCGATCTCGATCAACGCCCGGTCCGGCATCAAGACGCCGAAGGACCTCGAGGGCCGCGTGGTCGGGGTCAACCGCGGCTATACGGTGACCACCGGGCTGTGGGCGCGCGGCATCCTGCAGTCCGAATACGGTGTCGACCTGGACAAGGTCACGTTCGTGCCGACCGACGACGAGCACGTGTCGAATTTCGACGCGCCGAAGAACGTGGACTATTCGCGCTTCCGCGGCCGCTCGCTCGCCGAGCTGCTGGAGAAGCAGGAGATCGATGCCGCGATCGGCGAGATGAAATCGGACTCGCCCGATATCAAGCCGCTGATCCCGGATGCGCGTAACGCCGCGTTCGACTATTTTCGCCGCACCGGCGTCTATCCGATCAACCACGGCCTCGTGGTCAAGAACGAGCTGCTCAAGAAGGAGCCGTGGCTGGCCGACGACCTGCTCGGCGCGTTCAACGCCGCGAAGGCGATCTACCTGAAGGATCTCCAGGGCAGCACCGGCATATCGTCCTGGGACAAGGCCGCGGCCGACAACGCCACCGTGGTCGGCGATCCCTTCCCGCTGGGCATCGAGGCGAACCGCAAGGCGCTGGAGACGATGACGCAATTCGCGGTCGAGCAGCGCATGGTGCCGCGCCGCTTCACGGTCGAAGAGCTGTTCACCGTCAACTGAGCATGAACCCGCCCGGCCTGGAATTCCTGTTCACGCTGACCGCCGAGGTCGGCGACATCGTCACCATGGGTGCCGCGCCGCTCGGCGAGCGCCGCGTCGTGCAGATCACCGGCGGCCGCTTCGAAGGTCCGCAGGTGCGCGGCACAGTGATCGGCGGCGCCGACTGGCAGATCGTGCGCGGCGACGGGGCGATCGAGCTCGACGCGCGCTATGCCATCAAGGAAGCGCGCGGCGGCATCGTGCAGGTGGTGAGCCAGGGCATGCGCCACGGGCCGCCGGAGGTGCTGGACAGGCTCGGCCGCGGCGAGGACGTGGCGCCGGGCGAATACTTCTTCCGCACCATCATGCGGTTCGAGACCGGAGCGGGCGAGCTCGCGTTCCTCAACAAGACGATCGCGGTCGCGACCGCCGAGCGCAAGGCGCGGCGCGTCGAGCTGCAGGCATGGCGGCTTTTGTAACCTCAGCCGATGTGGCT
>JBEVIJ010000020.1:0-11842 GCA_040510745.1 Xanthobacteraceae bacterium | reverse complement strand
GCCGCCTGGGCGCGTGACGGCGCGGCGCACGCCGCGCGCGCCGCCCGGCAATGGACGGCGCTGCACCGCGCGCTGCGCGGCGCCGGCGCCAAGATCGATCTGGTCGATCCGCAGCCGGACCTGCCCGATCTCGCCTTCACCGCCAACGCCGCCGTCGTGCTCGACGGCAAGGCGCTCCTGGCGCGCTTTCGCCATGGCGAGCGGCGCGGCGAGGAGCCGGTGTTTCTCGCCGCGTTCCGCGCTCTGCAGCAGCGCGGCCTGATCGGCTCGGTCGAGGAAATGCCCGCTGGCGTTCCGCTCGAGGGCGCCGGCGACTGCATCTGGGATCCCAAGCGCTCGCTGTTTTGGATGGGCTGCGGGCCGCGCTCGGACGCCGCCGCGCGCGCGGTGGTCGAGGACACCTTTGGCGTCGAAGCGGTCGCGCTGCCGCTCGCCGACCCGCGCTTCTACCATCTCGACACCGCGTTCTGCGCGCTGCCGTGCGGCGCCGTGATGTATTATTCGGGCGCTTTCACCGCCGAAGGCCTGGCCGCGATCCACCAGCGGGTCGCGCCCGCGGAGCGCATCGCGCTGGGCCCCGCCGACGCTGAGCGCTTCGCCGCCAACGCGGTGCACCTTGGCGGCGCCATCGTGATGTCGAGCGCGAGCGCGCTGCTGCGCCGGCAGCTCGAGGCGCGCGGCTATCGGGTGATCGCGCGGCCGCTCGATGCGTTCCTCAAGAGCGGCGGCTCGGCCTGCTGCCTGACGCTGCGGCTTGACCACCGCTCGCAACGCGCGGGCGCCGAGCTGTCGGGCGCCGCCGCCGCGCCGGCGCAGCGGCGCGCGGCTGCTGCGTCGCCCTGACGACAACGGTCACCCGCCCGCGGCGCGGACGGGAGACGCGGTTTCGTGCATTCGCCGGCGGATTACCAGTAGCGGCGGCGGTAAACGCGGCGGGCGCGGCGATAATAGCGGCGGCGTGGGCGGCGATAGTAGCGGCGATACCAGCGGCGCCGCGGTCCGGTGCGGATGACCACCTGCGCCTTCTCGATCTCGGTTCCGTCGGGCGTGCTGCCGCCGGGAACCGGGGGTGTCTTGTCGCCGGCCAGGTCGAGCGACCGGGCGATCGGCGCGGCTTGCGCCACGCCGGCCAACGCGGCCGCGCCTGCGAGGCCGAGGAGACCGGCCAGAAACGCGCGTCTTTCCAAGGGGAAACCGGCGCTCAGCCGAGCGGCCGGGTGGCCCGTGCCAACTGTCTTGGGGCCCCAGTCGTTCCAGGCCGGTGTGGGATATTGTGTCAGGAAACCCCAGGCACCGTCACTCGCTGAAGGCCTCGCTGTGATCCACCAGCGGGTCCCGGCCTGCCGACCGCATAGCGCTGGAGCGCGCCGCCGCCGAGCGCTTCGCCGCCAACGCGGTGCACCTTAACGGCGCCATCGTCCCATCCTTCGAGACGCGCCCACGCAACCAAGTGTACGCAGGCTGTGCCTGCTATGGCGCTCTCAGGATGAGGCGAAGAGAGAGCGAGGCCGTGGCGGAACGAACTGTGCTAGGCTCACGCCGTGCGGATCATCCTCACCACGATACTGCTCTGCTCGCCGCCACACCCGCGCTGGCGCAGAAGCGCACCGCCACGCAGCAATGCCGCCAGGGCGCGCTCGCTTTGATTGCCATGCTCGACGGCAAGGACGACACGTCGGCCGACTACAAGCACGCCTTCGAGGCGGTGACGCAGACCTGCGGGCCGGTGGCGAAGGCGCGCGACATCACGCCGTCGCCCCGCGGGAGCTGCGGCAAGCTCGCGCTCGCCGTGCTCGACGCCATCGAGGAAGGCCGCATCAACACGCCGGTGTTCGTGCGCGCCCGCGACCATTTCGCCGCGAGCTGCGCGCCGGGTTGAGTTCCCCCGCGTTCCGCACTTGCGCTTTGCGTCACGCTCCCCATCTGCGCGGCATGAACACAACCCGCGCCGACTATGTCTTTTTGAATACGCCCGCCACCCGCGCCGAGCGCATCGCGCGGCTCGACGCGCTGGCGTCGCTGCTCGACACCGCGATCCTGATCCCCGGCACCAACGTGCGGTTCGGGCTCGACGCGCTGATCGGTCTGGTCCCCGGCGTCGGCGACGTGGTGACGACGTTCCTTTCGCTCTACATCGTCAAGGAGGCGCGCGCGCTCGGCGCCCCCCGCCACCTCATCCTGCGCATGTTGGGCAACGTCGCGCTCGACAGCGTGGTCGGCGTGGTGCCGCTGGCCGGCGACGTGTTCGACGTGATGTGGCGCGCCAACCGGCGCAACATGAACCTGCTGCAAGGCTGGCTCGACCGGCAGGAGCGGCGCGAGGTGCGCGGGATCAGGCGCTAAGCTACAGCGCCGCCACCGCGCTGATCTCGATCAGCAGCTCTTCCTTCACCAGCCGGTCGATGATGAGCAGCGTGTTGGGCGGGTACGCGCCGCTCGGGAACAGCTTGGGGAAGTTCGCCGCCCGCCACGCCATGAACTTCGGGATATCCTGCGAGTGCACCAGGTAGGTGGTGAACTCGACGACGTTGCCGAAGTCCGCGCCCTGCGACTTCAGCGCGGCACCCAGCGCCGCAAAGGTGAGGCCGCACTGCTCGTCGAAATTGGCGCCGACCTTGCCGTCCAAGCCGGCGCCGACCTGCCCGGCGATGAACAGGAACTCCGACGCCTTCACCCGCGCGATGTGCGAGTAGGGGCCGAGCGGCTTGCCCAGCGTGTCCGGGTTGAGAAGCTTGATGTCGGCCATGGTTTGCTCCTTCAGCGGTTCTTGAACGCCGGCATCACGTCCTTGGCGAACCAGCGCAGCTGCTCCTTGAACTCCGCGGGCGAGAGACCCTCGGCCCAGTGGATCATGAAGCTCTCCAGCCCCGGATATTTCGCCTCGATCGACTTGATGCCGTCGATCACGTCCTTCGGGGTGCCGCAGAACCAGGCCTTCTGCTTCACGCCTTCGGCCAGCTTCGGCACGCTCGCCGGCGCGCCGGGCGTGCCCCAGACGCGGCCCTGTTCGTCGGCATACCGGACGAATCCGAACGGCGCGAACCACTTGAAGCGCTCGTCGTGCGCGGGCTCGAGCTTTCTGATCGCCTCGGCCTGCGACGCCGCGAGATACACCCCCGCGCCCCAGATCACGTCCTCGCCGAGCTTTTTCTGCACGCCCTTCTTCGCGAACGCGGCTTGGTATGCGCGCAGCACGTCGTCGAGGATCTTCTCGCCGTTGAGCGTCACCATCGCCTTGAAATCGTATTTCGCCATCAGCTCGATGGTCTTGCCGCTGGCGATCGGCATGTAGATGTCGACCGGCAGATGTTTCGGCCGCGGCACCATTGTGATGTCCTCGACCGTGTAGCCGCGATACGGCACCGGAGGTGGCGCCTCGTAGAAGCGGCCCTTGTGGCGGAATTTCTGCTCGTTGAAGCACTTCAGCAGGAGCTGAACCCCTTCCTCGAACAGGTCGCGGTTCTTCTCGGCGTCGAGCAGCGGCGCGCCGAAGCTCTCGACCTCGCGGGTGTGGTAGCCGCGCCCGACCCCCATCACGATGCGGCCGTCGGTGACGATGTCCGCCATGGCGTAGTCCTCCGCCAGCCGGATCGGGTGCCACATCGGCAAGACATTAAAGCCGCAGCCGAACTTCAGCCGCTTGGTCTGCGTCGCCAGCCACAACCCGAGTTGGATCAGGTTAGGGAAGACCTCGTAGCCCTCGCGCTGGAAGTGGTGCTCGGCGGTCCACAGGACGTCGTAGCCGTTCTCGTCCATCACCTGCGCGACGTCGCGCGCGGTGAAAAAGCCCTCGCGCAGCCGCTCGTCGGAATAGAGCCGGTCGTTGGCCGGCGTGCCGTCGAGGCCAACGTTTTCGAGCTCGATCTGGCCGACGTAGAGGACGTGGAAGCTTCTGATCACCTACAGTCCTTCGACAATGCGGAGGTCGCGCTCCGCCGCGCCGTCGAACACGCGCAGCGCCTCCTGGTATGCCGGCCCGTCGTGCGTCTTGGTGGCCTGCTCGACGCTGTCGAACTCGATGATGACGACGCGCTGGGCAAGCCCGGCCTCATAGGCCTTGGCGGCGTTGCCGCGGGCGAGGAATTTTCCGCCGGCGCCCTGGATGGCGGGACCTGCCAGCTTGGCGTAGGCGGCGAGCTTGTCGGGGTCCTTCACCGAGCGATAAGTGGCAACCCAGTAGGCCTTGGGCATGAGATCCTCCGTTGTGACGATTGTTTCGAGCGCAAGCCTAGCAAACGAGAAATGTCACTCCAGACCCTCGACGATGCGAATGTCGCGCACCGCGCCGTCGTCCAGCGCCTCGAGCGCCTTCTTGTAGGCCGGGCTGTTGTACGCGGCGTTGGCCTGCTCGACGCTCGGGAATTCGGAGATGACGATGCGGTCCTTCAGTCCCGCTTCATAGGCGAAGGCGGCGGTGCCGCGCGCGAGATAACGCCCGCCGAACGGCTGCACCGCCGGCGGCGCGAGCTGCGCGTAGGCCTGCAGCTTCTTCTGATCGGAAATCGAGCGGTAGGTGGTGACCCAGTATCCCTTGGGCATGAAAAAGCTCCGGCTGAACTGAACGCAGCCGGAGTTTATCGTGGCCCGACGATGGGCGCGAGAGCCTACGCCTCAGCGCCGTGTTCCTTGCGCTTCGCCTGCGAGCGCTGCTTCGGCTTCTCGCCGGTGCGCCACAGGTCCTTGATGGCAAGCGGCCGCATGCCGGACTTCTCGCCGATCTCGCGGTCCTGGTCTTCGATGAAGCTGCGTGCGGGGGCGTCGCCCTCCAGCCCGCCAAGGATGTCGGCCGGAACCCGGCGGTTGGAGCGCTGGCTGCCGTCCTCGTACATAACGTCAAAAAACGCAAATTCTGCGCGGCTTCCCGGTCTCCGAGCCATTGTTTTTGTTCCCTTTTTTCGTGGCGCCGCCCACGCCGTGCTGGGTGTGCCCCAGAACGCTCTGATTTGCAATCTTTTGCGGCGCTATTCGGGCCGGATGCCGAATGTCTGCTCGAACCGCTTCGCATAGGTCGGCCAGACCTGCGGATTGACGATGCGCGGTGGCCGTTTGCCGTCGAGCGCCATGATAACCTGTTCGGCGGCGATGCGGCCCATGTTGAGCCGTGCCTCCCGGGTCACCCCCGCCATGTGGGGGCTCGCGACCACGTTGTCAAACTTGAGCAGCGGATGATTCATGTCCGGCGGCTCCTTCTCCCAGACATCCAGGCCGGCGCCGGCGATGCGCTTCTCGCGCAACGCCTCCTCCAGCGCCTTCTCGTCGTGGATCGAGCCGCGTGCGGTGGTGATAAAATAGGCGTGCGGCTGCATCAACGAGAACTGCCTGGCGCCGATCATGTTGCGGGAGGTGTCGTCGAGCGGGCAGTTAATCGAGACAAAGTCGGAGCGCTTGAGCAGTTCGTCGAGCTCGACCTTCATTGCGCCGCGTGCGGCGATCTCCTTGGCATCGAGTAAGGGGTCGCATGCGAGCACGGTCATGCCGAACAGGGTGCGGCATAGCTCGGCGACGCGGCGGCCGACATTGCCGAGCCCGACGATGCCGATGGTGCGGCCCTGCACCTCGTGGCCGGTGAAGAGATTGCGATCCTTCATGGTGCCGGCGCGGAGCGCATGGTTGGTCTGGACGATCTGCTTCGACAGCGCGATCACCATGGCGAGCACGTGCTGCGCCACCGATGCAGCGTTGCCGCCGGTCTGGTTGACGACGAGGACGCCGCGCTCGGTGCAGTCCTTGACGTTGACGGTGTCGAATCCCGCGCCGCCGGTCGACACAATCAGCAGCTTCGGCGTGCGCTCCAGCAACTCGGCGGTGGCGTGGTACTTGCGCGGAACCTCATCGCGCGCGGAACTGACCTGATAGGCGTGCGCGGCCGACAGGATCGGCTCGGCGGCTGGGTCCGGCGTGTTGTTTTCCAGCCTGTCGAAGCGGATTTCAGGCCGGGTTGCGATGATCTCGGCGTAAAGGGGGTGCATGAGCGCGCGCACATGGAACAAGCGCTTGACGTTCTCGTTCATCACACGACGTCCTTGGCGAGGGTGGTTTTCAGGTCGGGCGGGGCCATTTTCTAACATGGTCCGGGACGCATTTTTGCCCGATGCCC
This sequence comes from Xanthobacteraceae bacterium, assembly GCA_040510745.1. Taxonomy (GTDB): domain Bacteria; phylum Pseudomonadota; class Alphaproteobacteria; order Rhizobiales; family Xanthobacteraceae; genus Z2-YC6860. The sequence goes on along the minus strand of JBEVIJ010000020.1, from coordinate 5,745 downwards.
GCCGGAATTGGAATTTACTTGGAAGATGCAAAAGGGTATCTGGAGCATAAGATGGTTCGGCAATTTATAGTTGTTTTTGTTGCGTTATCGGCGTCGGTCGCGGTTGTCGGGCAAAACGCCCGCGCCAGTGAGCACGATCACCTGGTCGCCAAGCATGCCGCCGCCCACGGCGTGCCCGAATCCTTGGTTCGGCGGGTCATCCAGATCGAGAGCAAGGGCAACGCCCGCGTCGTGAGCAGCGGCAATTACGGCTTGATGCAGATCCGGCTCGGTACCGCCCGTGCCATGGGATACGGCGGCGACGCCGGCGGTCTGCTCGATGCCGACACCAACATGACCTATGCCGTCAGGTATCTCGCCGGCGCGTACCGCGCCGCCGGCGGCAATCAGGACCAGGCGATCCGGAATTATCAGCGCGGCTACTACGACAGAGCCAAGGCGCAGGGCTTCTCGCCTTATGCAGCGGCCTCGGTGCAGCAGCAGGCGGCCGCTCCGGATCCGACCATGCTGCGGCAGCCTCAGGAGCTTGAGCGCCGCAACGCGGCGGAGCAGCAGCGGCTGGAGCGGCACGCGATGCTCGATGCTCGTATCTCGCAACAGAAGGCTGCCGAGCAGACCCGCATCGCGGACCGTCAGGCGATGTTGCAGGCCCGCGCGGAGCAGCAGAAGGCGGCGGAGCAGGCGCGAGCCGCACAGCGTCAGGCCATGGCGCAGGAGCGCATCGACCGGCAGCATGCGCTTCAACAGCAGATTGTCGAGCAGCGTAACGCGGCCGAACAGAAGAGGGCCGAACAGCGCCAAGCGGTTCTACAACAGAGGATTGATCGCGAGCAGGTGCAACAGCAGCAGCGCATCGGACGCGAGCAGGCAAGACAACGGGCGTCAGCACTGCCGGCCGAGCCGCCGAGGATCGCGCCGCAAGCTCAGCCTTCAGCGCAACCGGTCGCAGCCGCGCCGAAGCGCGCGCCCGCCCCGGGTTACGCCTGGTACAATCCGATGCGCTACTTCAAGCATCCGACGCACCAGTCGCACCCGCTGCCGCGCGATCGCTAGGCGATCTCTTTGTAAGACCGCACTGCGTGACGCAGCAATGCGCGCGCCGGCTCGGAGCCGTCGAGCGGCCGCAGCGTCCGGCGCTTGATTTTCCAGCCGGACGGCGTGCGCACCAGATCCCAGCGGTTCGAGCCGACGCGATGGATGCGGAAGCCCTTGCTGACACCGTGGTTCGGCACCTCATGCGGCTCGGCGGTCGGGTGTGGCGTGAGGATCTGCAGGTACGACGTCACCGTCGCGGTATCGCCATCGATCTCGATGCGCGGCAGGCCACAGAAATGCGCAAGTCCTCCGGCGATCGCGGCTTGGTGGCCCGGCGTCTTCAGCATGGCGGCCGCGGCTTCGTTGCCGTCCGCGATCTTGCCGCCGCCGAGATCGATCACGCCGTCCTCGGTGTAGGCCGCGCGCGTGAAGTAGTCGGCGCCGGTGTCGGCGCTGGGCGGGTGGCTGGCGATCAGATTGTAGATTTCGAGCCGGTCCTCTATGGCACGGAGGCGGTTTTCGATGTCGGCCATGGTCGTTTCCCCTTTTGAGGGGGTCAGACTGCGGCGGTCAGACCACAACCGTCAATCGCTTCGCCGCGCGTGTGACACCGGTGTAGAGCCAGCGCTGGCGGCTCTCTTGGAACGCGAACGACTCGTCGAACAGCACGACGTCGTCCCACTGTGAGCCTTGCGCCTTGTGCACGGTGAGCACGTAACCGTAGTCGAATTCGTCGTAGCGTTTGCGCAGCGGCCATTCGAGCTGATCGATTGCACCCGTAAAGCATTCCGGCCGCACCGACACCTTGATTGGCTTGGCGCCTGCGTCGTCGTCCGGCGCGAGCCGCAGCTTGATGATGTCGCGCCGCGTGGTCGGCTTTTCCTTGACGCTCCACAGTGCGCCGTTGAGCAGCCCCTTACGGCGGTTATTGCGTAGGCACACCAGCTTGTCGCCGGTTGCGGGCAATGGGCCGGTGAAGCCGTGCCGCTCGCGCATCCGCGCGTTGTAAGCGCGCCGCGTGTTGTTGCGGCCTACCAACACCTGGTCGGCGTCGATCACGCGCTGCGGATCGAGCTCGCTTTTTTCGACCACGCGCGTTTCGCCATAGATGCCCAGCTCAAGGGCGCGGCCGGCGCGCACGTCCATCGACAGCCTGACGATCGGGTCGTTCTCGGCCTGCCTGTGCACCTCGGTGAGCATGGCGTCCGGTTCGGCATCGGTGAAGAAGCCCGCGCCCTGGATCGGCGGCAATTGCGCCGGATCGCCCAGCACCATCACCGGAACGCGAAACGACATCAGATCGCGGCCAAGCTCCGGATCGACCATGGAGCATTCGTCGATCACGATCAGCTTGGCCTTTGAGGCCGGCGCGTCGTCCCAGAGGTCAAAGCTTGGCGTGCCTTCGCCGCTGTCGCGCGCCTTGTAGATGAGGCTGTGAATGGTCGAGGCGCGCTCGCAGCCCTTGCTGCGCATGACGTGCGCCGCCTTGCCGGTGAATGCCGCGAACAGGACCTTGCCGTCGACGCCCTCCGCGATGTGCCGGGCGAGGGTGGTCTTGCCGGTGCCGGCATAGCCGAACAGCCGGAAAATCGGCGGCGTGCCGCGTTGTCCGGGCTTGGCTTTAAGCCATTCCGCGACGGCCTGGAGCGCCGAATCCTGGTGGGGGGTGAATGAGGGCATGCGGGCGTTGGTCGCCCGCAACATATGTCAAGAACAAAAAGCGAACAAGAAAAATCGGTTTACGCCACGTCCGTTTCCTGGCCGGCGTCGGTCTTCAGCCGCTTGAGCAGCTTTTTCATGCCAGCGAGTTCGTTCTCGAGCCGCTCGACCCGGGCCGCGAGATCTAGATCGTGGGGATGATCGGCAGTGTTGGCCGCCGCGGCCTGTGCGAAAGCCACGCCTATCTCCTGGCCGTGGCGCCAGATCACGTGGGCGCGGAAAGTCTGCTCCTTCTGCGGGATGTAAACGTCGATCACGTCCGGCGTGCTGACGGAATCCGAGCAGACCAGGCGGGCGCCGAAGGTCGTGATGTCGCGAATCAAGCAATCGGCCGAGTTGCGGCCGTTGTTGAACTGGATGTTGCCGCGCAGAAAGCTCTTCTGCCTGACTGCTCTGCGTCTTTCCATGACTTCCTCCCGCGACTTCCGACACCTTCGGGATGCGCAAAAGATAGTGCACGGAGTTGAAGGAACAATTCGCAGAAACCCGGAAAATCAGCGCGATGCTGGTAACAGTCCGGAAAGCATACGGCCGGCGCTGGGCCGGCCGTGCGACATGAAGGATCGCCGGGCTTCAGTACCCCGGCGGGTTGTTCCGGTAGTACTCGGCATCCTCCGCGCTCTGCTTGAACTCCGGATTGCTGGGCCATTCGAGATGACGCGACGCCATGTCGGTGCCGTGCCGCACCCGGAACAGCATCGTGCGCCGCGGCCCGTTGAGATACTCATGCACCTCGCCCGGCGGGTGAACGCAGAACGAGCCCGGCACCACGTCGACGGTCCCCGTCGGCGTGCGCATCGTGCCGCCGCCGGAGAAGCAGAAATAGATCTCGGTGCAGTCCGGATGGCAGTGGTGCGGGCTGATCTGGCCCGGCTCCCAGCACGCCACGGTGTAGTCGCCGGCCTGGCCGCCGCCGACGTCGAGCTCGGCGAGGACTTTCTCGACGTGCTTCTTGGCGTCCCACTGCTGCTCTTTATTCAAGTCGAAGACGTGCATGCCGTATCCTCCCGTGGCGCGTTTCCTGTCATTATGCCGGGTGGCCCAACGCCTGTCTCTACCGTGACAGGGCTCTGCCGTGACAGGCTTGGGCGCGGCTGATACCAACGCCGTGAAAACAAAGGGTTGGGAGGTCCGATGTTCAAGAAGCCGAATTGCCCGGTGATCGCCATCGAGGAGCACTACTGGGACGCCGAACTCTCCAAGACCTACACCGGCGTGGAATCCGGACGTCCGGGCCCGCAGCAGGAGCGGCTGTTCGATCTCGGCGCGCTGCGCCTCAAGGAGATGGACGAGACCGGCATCGACATCCAGGTGATTTCGCACGGCGCGCCGTCGGCGCAGAAGCTCTCCGGCGGCGACGCGGTCGCGCTGGTGCAGCGTGTCAACGACCGGCTCGCCGCCGCCTGCGCCGCGAACCCGAAGCGCTTCCTCGGTTTTGCCGCGCTGCCGACCTGCGATCCCAAGGCCGCCGCCGACGAACTTGAGCGCTGCGTGAGCCAGCATGGCTTCAAGGGCGCGATGATGCACGGCCTCGCCAACGGCGTGTTTCTCGATGGCAAGCAGTTCTGGCCGATCTACGAGCGCGCCGAAAAGCTCGACGTGCCGGTCTACTTCCATCCCGGACTGCCTGATGCGCGCGTCATGGAGGCGTATTACAACGACTACGCCAAGGACTTCCCGATGGTGGTGCGCGCCGCCTGGGGCTATACGGTCGAGACCGCGACCACTGCGATCCGCATGGTGCTGTCCGGCGTGTTCGAGAAGCATCCGAAGCTCAAGGTCATCATCGGCCACCTCGGCGAGACCTTGCCGTTCCTGGTATGGCGCGTCGACCACGCGATCTCGCGGCCGGGCGCGGCGAAGCAGATCAGCTTCCGCGACATCTGGTGCAACAACTTCTGGATCACGACGAGCGGCAATTTCTCCAACCCGGCGCTGATGTGCTGCGTGCAGGAGATGGGCGTCGACCGCATTCTGTTCTCGGTCGACTGGCCGTTCGTTGCCAACCCGCCGGGTGTCGACTGGATGAAGACGGTGCCGCTGTGCGACGAGGACAAGGCGAAGATCCTGAGCGGCAACGCGAAGCGATTGCTGCGTATATAAAGAGAAGTCCCGAATCGTTGTCTGCAGCGCGGGATGCTATATCCTCCGGCGTTGCGCACTCCCGGTTCGGGCCTGTAGCTCAATGGTTAGAGCCGACCGCTCATAACGGTCTGGTTGGAGGTTCGAGTCCTCCCGGGCCCACCACATCTTCGTTCGCAGATGTTCGCCCCCGTCTGCCGGTGTTCACGAAACAATTGATATATCATCGGAAACGGTCTTCTGATATCCGTGGACGCCCGCGGTCGTCTGCATGCAGCCGCAAAATTTGACGGTACATTTGACGGTACATTTGGACGGCCAAAATGGAGATACCGTCAGATGCCGCTGACCGACACGCGCATCCGCAACGCCAAGCCAAAGCGGAGGCCATACAAGCTCAGCGACGGCGGCGGCCTGTATGTGCTCATCACGCCGTCCGGGGCGCGCTACTGGCGTATGGACTATCGGTTTGGCGGAAAGCGTCGCACGCTTGCACTCGGTGTTTATCCCGAAGTGCCGCTCGCGCAGGCCCGTGCCCGCCGTGAGGAAGCGCGTTCCTCGCTCGCCAAAGACGCCGATCCGTCTACGGTGAAGAAGGCTACGAAGCGCGCCGCACGGCTCGCCAGCGTGAACACGTTCGAGACCGTCGCGCGGGAGTGGCTTGAGAACCGGGGAACGAGCCTCAGCCCCGGCTACCGCGTCAGGATACAGGCGCGGCTGGAGGCGGATATCTTCCCGCAGGTCGGCTCGAGCCCCATTGCTGCGATCGAAGCCCCGGACTTGTTGGAGGCGTTCAAGAGAGTGGAGCGACGTGGCGCGATCGAGATGGCCAAGCGGCTGCGGCAGGTGTGTGGTCAAGTATTCCGATACGCGATTGCCAGCGGGCGCGCCAAGCGCGATCCGTCTGCC
>JBEVIJ010000019.1:0-7102 GCA_040510745.1 Xanthobacteraceae bacterium | reverse complement strand
GCGCGCGGTCGTGCGCGCCGGCATTCCGGTATTCGCGCAATTCGGCATCACCCCGCAGACCGCGCTGCAATACGGCATTCCCTACGGCTCCCAGTCCGCGCCCGGCGCGCAGGCGCCGCCAGAGATGACCGCCAAGCTCGTCGAGCAGGCAAAGCTCCTCGAGGAGGCCGGCGCCTCGCTGCTCGACTTCACCAATTCCGGGCCGGTGGCGGGCGCCGCCGTCGTGAGCGCGGTGAAGATCCCGGTGATCGGCGGGTTCGGCGGCGGGCCATGGCTCGACGGGCGGGTGCGGCTTGCCCACACCGCCATCGGCTACGGCGAGAAATGGCTCGACGCCAAGACCGAGACCTACGCCAATGTCGCCAAGGCGAGCTTCGACGCCTTCACCGCCTTGATCGCCGATGCGCGCGCCGGCCGCCAGATCAAGGGCTGACCGCGCATTTGAGTGCGCTCCGATGAGATTGATGCGGCGTAGGGTGGGCAAAGGCGCGCAATCCCGCGACCGCGCCTCGTTCTCGGCAGATTGCATGCGCGCCGTGCCCACGCGTTGACCCGGCTTGCGTTGTCTGTCGACGCGTGGGCACGGCGCTACGGTCGAGCTTTCGTTGGGTTAGTATGAGTCCTGCGCCTTTGCCCACCCTACCGGTGATTCCAATCGATCGAACTGCGATCTAAATTGAGCAGCCATGGCGACCGCCATCATGCCTGCCGCAGGCGGACTACTGGGACGTTCCGGTCTCCGGCAGACCGAGGATACGGTGCCGGGGCGGGTGACGGAGTTTCTCGGCAAAGCGAGCGCCGCGGCGCGGTAACGCCGACCCGCCCCACGGGCATATCGTCACACGCGTTCCGCGCTTTTCACCGGCCTGCTAGACTTCATTCGCGCGATCGAGGCGCCCGGAGAAGAAACATGAAACAACTTTACGCTGCGCTCGCCGTCGGCGCGCTGACGATCTCCACCGCGGCCGCCGACGACTGGCCGTCGCGCCCGGTGCGCATGGTCAACACCTTCGCGGCCGGCGGCACTGCCGACGTGCTCACCCGCCTGGTCGCCGACCATCTCACCGTCGCCTTCAAGCAGCAATTCTTCGTCGAGACCCGCGCCGGCGCCGGCGGTGCGATCGGCGTGCAGTCGGTCGCCAATTCGCCGCCTGACGGCTACAATTTCGTGCTCAGCAACATCACCCAGCTGGTGCTGCTGCCGCTCAGCAATCCCAAGCTCGGCTACGATCCCCAGCGCGATCTCGTCAACATCGCCTATGTCGCCGGCGCGCCGATCATGCTGTCGGTCAACGCGGCGAGCGGCGTGCGCACGTTCGCGGACTTCGTCGCGCACGGGAAAAAATCCGCCGCGCCGCTGACCTATTCGTCGTCCGGGGTCGGCAGCTCCGGGCACCTGGTCGGCGAGTCTTTCGCCCAGAAGGCCGGCATCAAGGTCGAGCACGTGCCCTACAAGGGCGCCTCGCAAGGAATCATGGACCTGGTCGCCGGCCACATCTTCTTCTCGGCGCAGACGGTGTCGTCGACCGCGGCGCAGGTGCGCGGCGGCGCGCTCAACGCGATCGTGCATTCGCACACCGCCCGTCTGCCCGACTTCCCGGACGTGCCGACCTTCAAGGAGATGGGCATCGACCTCGTCGCCACCACCTGGTTCACCATCTCCGGGCCGGCCAAGCTGCCGCCCGACATCGTGGCCAAGATGAACCGCGAGATCGTCGCCGCCGTCTCCAAGCCCGAGGTGCAGCAGCGGCTGCGGCACGACGGCCTGATCGCCGAGGCGATGTCGGTCGAGCAGCTCAAGGCCTACATCGACGCCGAGACCGCGCGCTGGAAGCCGGTGCTCGAGCAGGCCGGGCTGATCGGCAAGTAGGCCGGCCTACGCTTCCGAGCTGCGCCAGGGCGCAGGGCCTGACGCCTCACCTGCGGCCTCCGACGGCAGGGAATAGCGCTTCGCCAGCACCTGATAGAGCCATTCGCGTTCAACCTCGCTCGCCGATTGCGCGATGTCGAGCCGCGCCGCGCCGGCGTCAACGGTCAGCCGGTTGCCGGCCTCGGTCTCTCGCAAACGCAGCGACTTGAGTTTCTGTCGATCGATATCCACGCGTGTCCGCTTCGGGAACAAGGACTTCCATGAATTCATTTGGTTCACGGGGTTCATCTGGAACGGCGGAATACCGGAATCGTATCTCACGCCCTGGAGCATCAGCCGCAGCGACCCCGGGATGGACGGACGAAAGATACGATAGAGGCACACCACCACCGCGATTCCTGCGAGTGTCCAGCCGCCCAGCCAGAACACCAGAAACGGATGGAACTTGCCGAATGCCAACGTCGAGATCGTACTGCTGAAGCCGACGAACCAGCCGCCGAGCCAGAACAGCAGGAACAGGCCGACAAAATAACGAATCGCGCTGGCGCTCCCATGGGGGACGATAATCACCGGGTCGATGCCCTCGTTCGTCACCGAAATCTGCGAGCCGTCCGGCGGCTTGAGAATCATTCGATCGCCCTGATTCGCCCCTCGACGCCAAGATCGGACTGTACAGTCATGTTGTGTCACGTATGAACGCGACCCAGCCTACGCCGTGTCGAGCGCCGCCGGCGCCGCCCTGGCGGCCATGCCGTCCTGCTCGATCTTGCCGCCGCCAGCACTCCGCTGACTACGACTTGATCCCCAACAAGCGTGCGGCGGTGTCGCCCAGCATCGCGGCGCGTTCGGCGTCACTCAGACCCGGGGTGTTGAGGATGTGATCGACCGCGGTCTTCGACCACGGGAACGGATAATCCGTCCCCATGACGATCTGGCCGGTCCCGACCTGCGAAGCCAGGTGCCGCAGCGCCTCGGGCGTGAAGATGATCGAGTCGAAATAGAGCTGCTGCAGATATTCGGTAGGCTTCTTCTTGAGCTGGACGGCGGCGCAGCGGTCGGGGAAGCTCGCGCAGCCGGCGTCCGACCGGGCCGCGTAGGAGGGCAGGTAGCCGCCGCCATGGGCCGCGCAGATCTTGAGCCCCGGAAACCGGTCCAGCGTTCCTTCGAAGATCAGGTGCGAGAGCGCGATCGTGGTTTCGAGCGGATTGCCGATGACGTTCATCAGCCCGCCGTTGCCGCGCAGCCGCTTCTCGAAATCCGGGAATGCTACCGGGTGCATGAAGACCAGGCAGCCGAGCTCCTCAGCCTTCGCCCAGATCGGGTGAAACTTCGGGTTGGCGAGCTCCTCGCCGTTGACATGGGTGCCGACCGACATGCCGCGCAGCCCGAGCTTTTTGACACCCTCCTCGAGCTGCTCGACCGCGAGGTCCGGGTGCTGCATCGCGACCGTGGCGAAGGCGACGAAGCGATCCGGCTGGGAGGCGCACAGCTCGGCGAGCTTCTCGTTCTGCAGCTTGATCAGCGCCCGCGCGACGTCGCGCTCGGCTTTGTACCAGAACGGGTTGATGCTGAGCGCCTCGACGTCGATGCCTTGCTGGTCCATCTGCCGGATGCGTTCGGCGCCCATGATCAGCGTCTCCGGATTGATCTTCAATCCGAGCAGGGCATGGGCGTCCGGAAAGGCGCAGTGTGCGTGCACGTCGACGGTCTTCACGCGGCGCCCGCTCACCACCACCTCGCGGCGCCTCGCCGGCGCGCCCGCCTGGGCGTGGACGTGCGCGGTCTTCATGAGATCGCAGCCGACGAAGGCCACGACGGCGCCCGCGCCAGCCGCGCCACTGATGAATTCCCGGCGAGTGGGCATGTCGTCCTCCCTGCGGTTGATGCGCTGGCTGCGTCACGTTCTTCTTGCGGTCGCCAGCATCAGCCTATTTGGCGCCGTCGGCAAGTTGGTTCATGCCAACCCAAGCCTCCTACGCGTTGTCGAGTGCCGCCAGCGCCGCCTTGGCGACCAGGATGTCCTCCTCGATCTTGGCGCCGCCGGCGGCGACCGCGCCGATCACCTGTCCCGCGACCACGATTGGAAATCCGCCCGGCACGTTGGTGAAGTCGCCCATGCGCACCGCCATGCTGAGCGCGTTCTCCTCCGGCGCATAGCCGGTCGGCTGGCGCTGCGAGGCCGAGGTGATCGCCTTCCTCTGCGTGGTGATGATCGAGAAGTGCCGCGCCCCGTCCATCATCAAAAAAGCGATCAGGCGGCAGCTCTGGTCCGCCACCGCCAGGCTGACCTTGCAGCCGAGCTCGTTGGCCTTGGCGACGCCGGCCGCCAGCATCTTCAGGCTGGCCGCCTCGGTGAGTCGATGGGTGGCAACGAAATCCGCCATGGGCGCGCTCTTTTGTGGATGAGGATGCCGTCTTCTCGGCGAGGTCGGCCATTCTAGCCGATGAGCTCCGCGAATGGCCAAACGGCGCTCATCCGCCCGCTTTGCGGGCTTTGCAGCGCCAGACGGTCGACTTACTTGAGGCTGAGGATGTAAGCGATGATGTCTGCCCTTTCATCGGGCTCGAGCATGATGTTGGGCATCGTCCGGTGCGACGTGTTCAGTGCCGCCGACAAGGCGATCGCGGTCATCCCCGGAACGGACGCGATCACTTGGAAGCGAGGCGCGCGCTCGTTGGGAGATTGCTCCTGATCTTTTCGGACGGCATGGCATTGCGCACAGATCCGCTGCGCCAATGCAAGGCCGCGCCCTGGCTGACCGATCTCCTGCGCCGTGCCGGGCGTGGCCGCAATCGCCAGCGCAATCGCCACTGCGAACCAGAGCGTTCGACTCGTCATCCAGCAACCTCCAAATGCGCGATGCCGCCTGATCATTAGCCACGAGGGGCGCCGCACGGTCCTTGATTCAGGTCAAAGACATTGAGCCCGAACCCTGCAAAAAGGCGCGCAAGGACGCAGTATCTTGACCGAAGGAGTAGCACGTGCCGACGGAAGTGATAGTAATGGTGACCTTGGCCGCTGCTATCGCCGTTGTTGTAGGCGTTTGGGCTGATCTCCATAGCCGCGAATGCAGCAGGTAGGTTGGCTCGCTTGATCCGAGGGTAACCCAGCATCTCGGCCGCGATGTAACGCGTGGAATGGCGTCGCGTCGAACTCCGGCGCCCGGCCCGCCAACCTGACCATAACCCTACTCGACCTCGATCAGCACCCGCCCATTCTCCACCGACGTCTTGTAAGTCTTGATCGGCACCATGCAGGGCGGCGACACCACCTCGCCGGTGCGCACGTTGAACTGGCCGTTGTGAAAATTGCATTCGATCACGTCGCCCTCGAGATAGCCTTCCGACAGCGAACCCGGCCCGTGCGTGCATTGATCGTCGGTCACGTAGAATTCGCCGGCGACGTTGAAGACCGCGAGCGTGAAGCCGTCGGCCTCGACGCGCAGCGTGTTGCCGGGCGCGATCTCGGCGGCGCTGCAGAGGTCGATCCGTCGTGACATGGGCGTCCGATCCCGGTTGACGAGCGGGAGTTATGCCGTCAAGCCGTGGGTGCTGCGCGCGAACAGCTCCTCGGCGGCGACCGGACGGGTGATGATGCCCTGGGTGAGCGCGTGCCCGATCAGCTCGTCGATGACTTTTCGATTGGGCGCGATGCCGTAGGGCAGCGGATCGCCGGTGATCTCCATCACCCGCCGGTGCACCTCGTCGGCCTCGCCCGGCGTCTCGATCTTGCCCGCCCTGAGGCGCTCGACATAGCGGCGCTTCGCCTGCGCGAACGCGTCGAACACGTCCGCCGCGAGGTCGGGATGCGCCGCCAGCAGTTCGTCCTTGATCACCACGGTGTGGTTGATCGGGTAGTGGCCGCGGCTGCGCAGCGCGGCCAGCCCGGCCTCGAGCGCGTTGGGGATGAGCGGCTTCACGTCGGGCGAGCCGGCCTCGACGCCGATGGCGGCGGCGAGCTCGCCTGCGGCCAGCATGTCGCCCATCTTCTTGCCCGGCTCGATCGGCACCACATTCTTGGGCGGGCGATATTCCGCCACGTGCTCGTCGCCCGAGAGCACCCAGGTGATCTTGCTCAGGTCCACCCCGTGCTCGTCCTGCAGCACGCTGCGCGCCCACACCCCGGTGGTGACCGTGTAGCCGCGGTTGACGCCGACCTTCTTGCCTTCCAGGTCCTTCGGCTTGGTGATGCCGGCCTTGGTGTTGTGCAGAATGGCGCCGTGATGGAACGCGCGCACCACGAACACCGGCACCGCGGTCATCGGCTTGCCGTGCGCCTTGGCGCAGATATAGGTGGTGATCGCCATCTCGCAGATGTCGAACTCGTTGCCGCGTACCATGCGGCGGAACGCGGCGATCAGCGGATCGACCTCCTCGAAGGCGAACTCGAACGTCTTCGGCTTGACGGTGCCGTCCTTGAGTGCCCGGTTGTTGCCTTGGGTGCGGGTGACGGTCTTGAGCTTGAGTGCGGACATGGGGCGACTTCCTCATTCCGTCGTCCCCGCGCAAGCGGGGACCCATATTCCAGAGGCCGGCGTGGGTGGCGCCATGGGTCCCCGCTTGCGCGGGGACGACGGCGCAGCAAGAATTTCGCTTCCTCTCCAAAGCAGATGGAGTTCGGTCACACCGTCGACTGCGCCACGCCCGGCCGCGCGGTGAGCGCTTCCTTGGCGGCGTCCTTGAACGCCTGGTCCGGCGGCAGCACCACCGAGGCCGAGCGCACCCGGTGGTGCGCCGGGTCGACGCCGGGCGGCGTGACGCCCTTCTCCACCAGCGCCTTGGCGGCGCGCATCAGGCGGTGGCGCGCCATGATGATGCCGTTGTCGGTGGAGACCAGGTTCTCCTTGGTGCGGTCGCAGATCGGCCCCATGCTCTCCTGCAACGATGCGTCCTGAATGGCGAAGCCGGCGACGCCGCTGAAGGTCTTGCCGGCCTTCTGCGCGGCGCGGTCGATCAGGTAGTCGTTGTCCTTGTTGGCGAGCGGGCGGTAGCTGCCGGGAATGTACTTGCAGTGCACGCCGGCGCCGTCGCGCATGTCGTCGAGCTCGCGCTTGCTCAGCGCCCGCACCGGGTGGAAGTCGTAGCTCCAGGCCCAGCAGTTCTCGTCGTCGATCGGCACCCAGAAGTGGCCGTGGATCGGATGGTCGCCGCGCGGCGGGATCATGGTGAAGCACGGCATCACCCAGGGCGTGATGCGCCAATAGTAATTGCCGTTCTCGGCGTTGCGCCGGG
>JBEVIJ010000018.1:0-5998 GCA_040510745.1 Xanthobacteraceae bacterium | reverse complement strand
CCGATCGTCGCGGTCGCGCTGCTCAAATTGCCCGGTGTCGATCCGGTCTGGCTCGGGGTGATGATGGCGCTCAACCTGCAGACCTCGTACATGCACCCGCCGCTCGGGCCGACGCTGTTCTTCCTACGCGGCGTGGCGCCGCCGGAGATCACCACCTGGCACATCTACGTCGGCGTGATCCCGTTCGTGCTGATCCAGCTTTTTGCGCTGGTGGTGCTGTGGTTCGTGCCGGGGCTTGCGACGGTCTTGCCGCGAATGTTGTATGGGGGTTGAAGGACCGGTCATGAAAGCATCCGAAATCTTCGACCTCAAAGGCCGCGTCGCCACGGTCACCGGCGCGTCGAGCGGGCTCGGCACGCGCTTCGCACAGGTGCTGGCGGCGAACGGTGCTGCGGTCGCGCTGGTGGCGCGGCGCGCCGACCGGCTCAGGGATTTGCAGCAACAGATCGAGAAAGCTGGCGGCAAGGCCATTGCCGTCGAGGGTGACGTGCTGGATCGCGCGTCGATGACCCGCGCGTTCGATCAGATCGAGAAGGCGCTCGGTACCGTCACCATTCTGGTCAACAACGCCGGAGTGGCGCATTCGACCCGTGCCACCGATGTCACCGAGGAGGAATGGCGCCGCGTTGTCGGCACCAATCTCGATGCGGTATTCTACAACGCGCAGGAGGCCGCGAAGCGCATGCTCGCCGCCGGCAAGAAGGGCTCAATCGTCAACATCGCCTCGGTGTTGGGTTTCGGTGTGTCGAAGGGCACCGTCGCTTATTCAACCGCCAAGGCCGGCGTGGTCCAGTTGACCAAGGCGCTCGGCCTGGAACTCGCCTTCAAGGGTGTGCGCGTCAATGCGATCGCGCCGGGCTGGTTCGTCACCGAGATCAACCGCGATTATCTGACCGGGGCGGGGGCGGGGCTCACCCGCGACATTCCGGTCGGCCGGTTCGGCCAGGATGGCGACCTCGACGGCGCGCTGTTGCTGCTGGTCTCCGACGCCGGCAGCTACATGGCCGGCGCGACCGTCGTGGTCGACGGCGGCCAGATGGTCGCGTTGCGCGGATAGAGAGGGATCATGGACTTCACGCTGTCGCCCGAGATCGAGGACCTCCGCAAGCGCATCCGCGCCTTCGTCGAGGAGCATGTGCTGCCGTTGGAAAGCGACAAGGCGAATTTCGCTGAGCACGAGAACATTCCCGATGAGCGGCTCAACCCGGTGCGCGAGAAGGCGAAGAAGGCCGGCCTTTGGGCGCCGCAGTCGCCCAAGGAATATGGCGGCATGAACCTGCCGATCGTCGCCTGGGCGGTGATGTACGAGGAGGCGGCGCGTTCGTTGTTCGGGCCTCTCGCCTTCAATTGCATGGCGCCCGACGACGGCAACATGAACGTGCTGAAGATTCTCGGCACGCCGGCGCAGAAGGAAAAGTGGCTCAAGCCGATCGTCGAGGGGAAAGTGCGTTCGTCGTTCGCGATGACGGAGCCGGCGCCGGGTGGCGGCTCCGATCCTAGCATGATCAAGACCTACGCCGAGAAGCACGGCAACACGTGGAGAATTCACGGCCGCAAGTGGTTCATCACCGGCGCCGCCGCAGCGTCGCATTTCATCCTCGCGGCGCGTACCTCGGACGACAAGCGCAAGGGCATCACCACGTTCCTCTATCACAAAGACCAGCCCGGCTGGCGGATCGTGCGGCGCATCGAGATCATGGGTCCGGAGGAGCACGGCGGGCACTGCGAGCTGGAGTTCGACGGCCTCGAGGTGCACGACGACGACGTGTTCGGCGGCGTCGGCAACGGCCTCAAGGTGGTGCAAGTGCGGCTCGGCCCGGCGCGGCTGACGCACTGCATGCGCTGGACCGGGTGGGCCAAGCGCTGCATGGAGATCGCGCAAGAGTACGTCAACCGGCGCGAGGGCTTCGGCGTCAAGCTCGCCGACCGCGAGAGCGTGCAGATGAAGCTCGGTGAGGTCGGACATAACATCCAGATCGGGCGTCTGCTCGTCATGCACGCCGCCTGGAAGCTCGATCAGGGCGACTTCGCCCGCAAAGAGGTCTCGATGGCGAAGGTCCACGTCGCCAACACTCTGCATCAAGCGGCCGACGTCGCGATCCAACTGCAGGGCGCGCGCGGCTATTCCAAGGACACGACGGTGGAGTGGGTCTATCGCGCCGCGCGTGCGGCGCGGCTGGTCGACGGCGCCGACGAGGTGCACAAGATGGTGCTGGCCAAATTCATGCGCGAAGAGGGCCGCGACTTCTGGAGCTGGAGCGCGGGGAACAGGGTGTAGAGTTCAAGGTGCCGATGCATCGTCCGTTCAAGGAGCGTCAAATGTCGATCTGGAAAACGCTGCTGGCATTGCCGATCGTCGTTGCGGCGTCGCAGCTTGTTCAAACTGCACATTCGCAGACTCAGGATTGGCCCAACCGGCCGGTGAAAATCATCGTGCCGTTTGCGCCCGGTGGCAACGCCGACGGTATGGCGCGCATCATCGGACAGCGGCTCGGCGATGTGCTGGGCCAGAATTTTGTGGTGGAGAACCGCACCGGTGCCGGCGGCACCATCGCCGTCCAGGATGTCGCGCGCTCGGCGGCGGATGGTTATACACTGCTGTGGGGAGTGCAGCCGCAGATCGTCATCATTCCTGCCATGCAGAAGGTGTCCTACGACCCGGTCAAGGATCTGGCGCCGATCAGCGTGCTCGCCACCAACCCGTTCGTGCTGGCGGCCAATGGCAAGCTGCCGGTCAAGACGCTCGGCGAGTTTGTCGCCTATGCGAAATCGCAGCCGGGCAAACTTAGCTATGGCTCGAGCGGGATCGGCAGCGTGGCGCAGCTCGCCATGGCGCTGTTCCTCAAACGAGCGGGGCTCGACATGACGCCGGTGCATTATCGCGGCAATGCGCCGGCGCTGGCGGACGTCGTCGCCGGCCATGTGCCGGTGATGTTCTCCAGCCTGGCCGACGCGCTGCCACAGGCGCAGGGCGGCAACGTCCGGCTGCTCGCGATGAGCGGGACAAAGCGCGCGGCGCAGGTGCCCGACGTGCCGACCGTCGAAGAGGCGGGATACAAAGGCTACAACGTCATCACCTGGAACGGGCTGATGGCGCCTGCGCAGACGCCCAGGCCGATCGTCGACCGGATCGCGGGGGAAGTGGCGCGTGCTGTGAAGGATCCGGTTTTCGCCGAGCGGCTGACCAAATTCGGCGTCGACCCGCTGGGCAACAGCCCGGAAGAGTTTGCCAAGCTCATCCAGCAGGAGATTCCGGTGTGGATCGAAGCCGTCGAGATCGCCGGCGTGAAGACGCAATAACGTCTTCCAATGGTTGTTCTCATTGCATGGAACATGAAACATGAAACACGAGACATGAAAGGGGTGCGACGTGAGAACATTTCTGCTGGCAAGTGCGGTGGCTGCGGTCTGGAGCGCGAACGCGGTGGCCGTTGAGATCAAAGTGCTGTCGGCGGGTGCGGTGGAGCCCGGCCTGCACAAGGCGGTCGAGTTGTTCCAGAAGGCTAGCGGCCATACCGTTTCGATTCAGTTCAACACAGCGCCGCAGATTGCCAAGCGGGTGGCGGACGGGTACGTCGCCGACGTCCTGATCGCGCCGCCGGGCGGCCTCAAGCAATATGCCGAGCAGGGCAAGGTCGCGAAGGACGGCCACGTTGCGGTCGGCAAGGTCGGCGCCGGCGTCACTATCCGGCCGGACGCGCCGGTGCCGGACGTCAAGACCACCGATGCGCTGAAGGCTTCGGTGTTGGCGGCGGATTCGCTCGTCTACAACACCGCTTCGACCGGCATCTATCTGGAGAACCTGTTCAACAAGCTCGGCGTCGGCGAGCAGATCAAGGCCAAGACGACGCGCCACGGCAACGGCGAAGCTGTGATGGAGCACGTCATCAAAGGCAAGGGCAAAGAGATCGGCTTCGGCGCTATCACCGAGATCAAGCTCTATGAGGTGAAGGGGGCCCTCAAGCTGGTCGGGCCGCTGCCGGCGGACGTTCAGAACTACACGAACTACAGCGCTGCGCTGATGAGCAATTCGCCGTCACCGGATGCTGCCAAAGCGTTCATAACCTTCCTTGGCACGCCTGTCGCCAAGCAGGCGTTTGTCTCGGCCGGGGTCGAGTAAGTCTATCTCGCCCTCGTCCTTCGCGACGGCGCCTCGCAGCCAAGTTTACTCAGGCTGCGCTTGCTATGGCGCCTCCGCAGAATGAGGGCGGAGAAAAAGCCTGAATATCAGGACGCCAGCCGCCGCTTGGTGTCGGCACCTTGCTGCGGTGCAGCCTCGCCGGGCGGCTGAACCAAGTGTTCGGCGTTGATATTGCAGGTCCAGACCACCCCGGACGGCGAGAATTGGATGCCGCCCGAGCCGAGCGCGTTGACCGTGACGCGCTCCAGCACGAAGCGGCCGAATCCCTTGCGCTCGGGCTCCGTCACCGGCGGCCCGCCGCTCTCGCGCCAGCTCAGGCGGATGCCGCCGTCGTCGCCGTGTGGGGTCCATTGGATCGACACCCTGCCGTCGGGCACCGACAGCGCGCCGTATTTCACCGCGTTGGTCGCGAGTTCATGCAGCGCAAGCGCGGCGTTCTGTACCGCTTCGGCGCGCAGTATCACCCGCTCGCCGCTGGCGCTCACCCGCTCCGTGCCAAACGCGGAGAGTTGCGCCCGCACCAGATCCTCCAACGCCGCGCCGGCCCATTGCTGCTCGACCAGCAGGTCGTGGGCGTCGGCCAGCGCCTGGATGCGCGCATTGAAGCGCTGCTCGAACTCCTCGAAGTTGCTGGTGGTGCGCGCCGTCTGCCGCGCGATCGCCAGCACGATGGCGAGCAGGTTCTTGGAGCGGTGCGACAGCTCGCGCATGATCAACCGCACGTGCGCCTCGCGCTCATCGCGGTCCTTCTCGTGCTGTTCCAGCGTGCCGGCAGTGGCGACGAACGCATCGAGCGCGCGGTCGACCTCCGCGACGCCGGTCTTGGCGAATTCGATCGGCTCGCGCCGCAGCAGTGCGTGCGTGCCGTGCTCGATCTGCTCGATCGGTGCCGCGATCCGGCGCGCCGCCCAGACCGCCAGCAGCATGGCCAGCAGGGTCGCCACGGCTCCCGCGAGGCCCGCGGTCAGAAGGGTGCGGCGGATCGGCGCTTCGAAGGATGCCTTGTCGGCCGCCAGCGCCATCACCCAGCCGCTGAGTTCCGACGTGGCATGGTTGTTGGCGAGCGGTTCGCCTTCCAGCGAGTTGAACTCGAACCAGCCCTCCTTGGCCTTCAGCGCTGCGGTGCGAAAGCCGAGCGATGCAGGCTTTCCGACCATGCGTTCGTGCTCGAGCGAGCGCGCGATGAAATTGCCGTCGCGGTCGATCAAGCCGGCGAGCCAGCCCTCGGGCAAGTGCCGCTCGTCGATCAGCATCTTGAACGCGGATGAGTCCATGATCATGGCCAAGCCGAGCGGCGGCTTGCCGGGACGCACCACCGGCACTTCGATGGTGATGACCGGCTGCTGCACGAAGCGGCCGATCAGGACATTTGAAATCTGCACTTGACCGGTTTGCAGCGCGCGCTTCTGCAACTCGGTGGAAACCGGGTTGCGAAGCGGCAAGGCATGATCGACCGGCCGCGCCAAGTTCATGAGCTGCTGGCCGTGCTCGTCGGCGAGCACGATCCACCCGCTGGACAGACCAGGCCGGGCGCGCTCGGCCTCGCGGCGGAATTCGGCGAAATCGTCGGCCATCAGGGCGCGCGACGCCGCCAGGATGAGGCCGACCGCGATCTGCTTGCTCAGCAGCGCGTCGACCGCGCTGACCAAGGTGCGGGTTGAGTACAGGATGGCTTCGCGCTGTGTTGCGCGCTCGTTGGCAGCGAGCCTCCAGACAATCCCCGCGGTCAACAGCAGGAACGGCAGCGCGACCGTGAGCGCGACCAGCATCAGGCGGTGACGGATGCTCCAGCCTCGGGTTTGGCTAATCAGGATACGCCCTCGCTATCGCGCGCAGGCGCGATGAAGTCTCGCGGCT
>JBEVIJ010000017.1:0-22561 GCA_040510745.1 Xanthobacteraceae bacterium | reverse complement strand
TCGTGGGTGACTGAGCAACAGCCGACCGAAGCGGCTCAACGTTCAAATTGTTGGCGAGGGTCGGGGCGGACGAATTGTCGGCATTGGCAGAGGACCGCGTGGGTAGATTTGTGGGTAGGCGGTCTCGCAAAAGCAAAAGCTGCATAAAATTTGGCATTTTTGCGCTTGACTGGCGGAGAGAGTGGGATTCGAACCCACGATACGGTTTCCCGTATACACGCTTTCCAAGCGAGCGCCTTCAGCCACTCGGCCATCTCTCCGGTGGCCCTGTCATGGCTGCGCACGGGGCTTTTTTCAAGGTGTTCCTTGAGGTTAATTGACGTGGCGGACGCTGCCGCCGGCGCTCACCTCGTAGCCGCTGAGTTCGGTGGCGCGCTCGGCGAAGGCTGCGTCGCGCATGAAGCCGAACAGCGCTTGCGGTCCCGGCAGGAAATAATCGCGCTGCCGCAGCACAAGGTCGAACGTCTCCCAGGCCAAAGGCAGAAAATCGAGCCCGGCCGCGCGCGCCACGGCGCGGGTGGCGATGCCGCAGTCGGCGCGTTGCGAGCGGATCGCCTGGGCGACGTCGGGCCCGGTCGGGCAGGGCGGCTTGACGGTGCGCAGATCGGCGAAATCGATGCGGGCCTTGGCGAGCAGCGCGAGCAGCAGAAGTTGCGCGCCGGCGCCCTGCGGTCGTATCGCGATCCGCGCTTTGCTTGCGACGACGGAAGTTTTGCTTGCGACGACGGAAGTGATGTCGGAAAGCTTGAGCGGATTCCCCGGCAGCACCAGAAGGCCCTGCTCGCGGCGTGCGAAGGCGATGACGACGGCATCGTGTAGTCCAGGCGTGTGCGCGACAGTGTCCATATTCGCGGTGTCACCGTCACCGTCGCCGTCGATGCGATGCAGATGGATCGCCGCGGCGGCGACTTCGTTTCGCGCCAATCGCCGCAGGCCGGCTTCGCTGCCTTCGGGAAGGCTGGCGAGGCCGGAGCCGCTCTCGCGCAACGCCCATTCCAGCAGCGGGTCATGGCTGCCGCCCACAATAGGCGGCGCGGGGGCCGGCCGGGGCGCTGCCATCCCAGCCATAACCCATTGATCCAAGGCGGCTTTCGGGAACAGCCAGCGGCCGGTCGCCTTGCTGCAGGGCACCGCGGACCGGGCCACCAGTTCGTACAGCTTGCGCTCGGACAGCCGCAGATAGTCGGCCGCTTCGTCGGTGGTCAGCAACTCATGCGTCTGCATACTCATGCACCAATATGAACTGAGTACAAAAATTGACCAGTTTTGCACTGGATGCAACAGCTTGCGGCTGTCCCAACACTGGAAACCCGCGCCTTGTCTGGAGACGCCACCGCCCTGGAATTGGTGTTCAGCGCCGATCCTCGGCTGATGAGCATCGTAATTCTGTCGATCCTTGTCAGCTGCTCGGCCGTTGCTCTGGCTGCTCTGATCGGTCTGCCGCTCGGCGCCCTGATTGCGCTCACCCGATTCCCCGGTCGCGAGGGCGTCATCGTGCTCCTCAATGCGCTGATGGGCCTTCCGCCGGTCGTGGTCGGGCTTGCGGTCTATCTGCTGCTGTCGCGCTCGGGCCCGCTCGGCTCCTGGGGCATCCTGTTCACGCCGAAGGCGATGATCATCGCGCAGGCGATCCTGGTGACGCCGATCATCGCCGCGCTGGCGCGCCAGACCATCGAAGACCTCTGGACCGAGTACCGCGACGAGCTTGCCGCCATGAACGTCGGCCCGCTCGGCCGCATCGCGACGCTGCTGTGGGACGCGCGCTTCAGCCTCGTCACCACGCTGCTGGCCGGCTTCGGCCGCGCCGCCGCTGAGGTCGGCGCCGTCATCATCGTGGGCGGCAACATCGAGGGCTTCACCCGCACCATGACGACCGCGATCGCGCTGGAGACTTCCAAGGGCGACCTGCCGCTCGCGCTCGGGCTCGGCATGGTGCTGATCGCCATCGTCGTCGTCGTCAACGCGCTGGCCTGGACCGCGCGCCGCGCCGGCGAGCGGTACGCGGGGTGACGGCCATGCGCGCGCCGGGCTCGGAATTGCCGATCGTGCTGGAGGACGTGCGCTACGGCGTCCCCGGTGTGATGATCCTGGACGGCATCTCGCTGACGTTGATGTCCGGCGCGCCCACGGTGCTGGTCGGCCCCAACGGCTCGGGCAAGACCACGTTGATCCGTCTTGCCATGGGCCTGATCGAACCGGAATCGGGCCGCATCACCTGGGGCGGCATCCCGCACACCGCGCCGCAGCGCCGCGCCATCGTGTTCCAGCGCCCGGTGATGCTGCGCCGCTCCGCCGCCGCCAACATCGAATATGCGCTCGCCCGCGCCGGCACCGCGCGTTCCGAATGGGGCCCGCGCACCGGCGAATTGCTCGCGCTGGTCGGCCTCGCAGGATTGGGTGAGCGGGCGGCGCGGCGCCTGTCCGGCGGCGAGCAGCAGCGCCTTGCGCTCGCCCGTGCGCTGGCCCGCGATCCGGAGGTTCTGTTCCTCGACGAGCCGACCGCGAGCCTTGACCCCGCCGCCACCAAGGCGGTCGAGGACGTGATCCGTGCGGTGGTCGCCCGCGGCATCAAGGTCGTGCTCTCGACCCACGATCTCGGCGAGGCGCGACGCCTCGCCGGCGAGATCGTGCTGCTGCATCGCGGACGCGTGATCGAATGCACGCCGGCGGAACAGTTTTTCGCCGAACCGAAGACCGAAGCGGGCCGGCAATTCGTCGCGGGAGAGTTGCTGCTCTGACGCAAGAACCACAAGGAGGAAACCATGCAAACCCGCCGTCACCTTATCGCCCTCGCCGCCGCGCTGCTGCTCGGCGTTTCGGGCACGTTCGCCCAGGACAAATCGATCGTGATGTCGTCCACGACCTCGACCAACGACTCCGGCCTGTTCGGCCACATCCTGCCGATGTTCAAGGCCAAGACCGGGATCGACGTGAAGGTCGTTTCGCAGGGCACCGGGCAGGCGCTCGACACCGGGCGGCGCGGCGATGCCGACGTGGTGTTCGTCCACGCCAAATCGCAGGAGGAGAAGTTCGTCGCCGAGGGCGCCGGCGTGAAGCGTCATCCTGTGATGTACAATGACTTCATCCTGGCCGGGCCGAAGGGCGATCCCGCCGGCGTGAAGAGCCGCGACATCGTCGCCGCCTTCAAGTCGATCAAGGGCAAGAGCGCGCCGTTCATTTCGCGCGGCGACAAGTCGGGCACCCACTCGGCCGAGCTTGCGCTCTGGAAGGCCGCCGGCCTCGATGTCGCCGGCGCGGACAAGGGCGCTTGGTACAAGGAGATCGGCCAGGGCATGGGCGCCGCGCTCAACACCGCGTCGGCGTCGAACGCCTACGTGCTGACCGACCGCGGCACCTGGCTGTCGTTCAAGAATCGCGGCGATCTCGACATCATCGTCGAGGGCGACAACAGGCTGTTCAACCAGTACGGCGTCATCTTGGTGAGCCCGAAGAAGCACAAGCACGTCAAGAAGGAGCTCGGCCAGGCCTTCATCGACTGGCTGGTCTCGGCCGAGGGCCAGAAGGCGATCAACGACCACAAGATCAACGGCCAGCAGTTGTTCTTCGCCAACGCCACCGTGCCGGGCGCGTAGTTCGCACGAATGGCCGCCCGCGATCAACAACGGGTGTCATCGTCCGCGAAAGCGGACGATCCAGTAGCCACCAACTGTGCGATATCGCGCCGCTGGTTGTTACTGGATGCCCCGCTTTCGCGGGGCATGACAGCGGTATATGCGGCGATAACAGCGAGCTTCATCACCATGACCAACCCAATCTTCGCCGCCGACACTGTCCTGCTCCACGCCGCCGGCAGCCTGCGCGGCGCGCTGACCGAAGTCAGCAAGGCGTTCGAGGCAACGGGCGGTGGCACGGTGCAGGGCAAATATGGCCCGTCGGGATTGCTGAACGACGAGATCGCCGGCGGTGGCAAGGCGGAGGTGTTTGCCTCCGCCAACATGGAGCATCCGCAGGCGCTCGCCTCCGCCAAGAAAAGCGGGCCAGTGGTGCTGTTCGCGCGCAACCGGCTGTGCGCGCTGGTGCGGTCAGGGCTCGCGGTCGACCCCGTCGGTCTGCTCGGCCGCATGCTCGATCCGGCGGTGAAGCTCGGCACCTCGACACCGAAGGCCGACCCGTCCGGCGACTACGCCTTCGAGGTGTTCGCCAAGGCCGACAAGATCAAACCAGGCGCGAGGACGACGCTGGAGAAGAAGGCGCTGCTGCTGACCGGCGGCGCCACCAGCCAGGCGGGACCGGTCGGACGCAGCGTCTATGGCTGGCACGTCGCCGAGGGACGCGCCGATCTGTTTCTGACATACTGCACGGGTGCGCTTGTGGCGCAGAAGGAAAACGTTGGCCAGCAGATCGTCAATCTGCCGGATGGTTTGGCGGTCGGCGCGGATTATGGGCTGACAGTGGTGGCAGGCGCGTCCCCTGGAGCCTATCGCTTCGCAATGTTCATTCTGTCGTCGGACGGCCAGCGCATCCTGGCCAAGCATGGGTTTGCCGCGCCGACACTCACGCCATAGCGACGTCAAGTATCAGGAGAGATTCATGAAGCTCAGCGCCCGCAACCAGCTCAAGGGCAAGATCGTGTCGGTGAAGCTCGGCACCACCACCGCTCACGTTAAAATCGATATCGGCGGCGTGATCGTCACGGCGGCAATCACCAACGACTCTGTGAAGGAGCTCAAGCTCGCCAAGGGCAAGACGGCCTACGCCGTAGTCAAGGCGAGCGATGTCATGGTGGCGGTGGATTGAGTTTTACGTCTTGATGCACCAACTCCGACTGTCATGCCCGCGAAAGCGGGCATTCAGTACACTCATATCTGCCGGCGAATACTGGATCGCCCGCTTTCGCGGGCGATGACACCGAGAATGTATAGACGATGATCGTTAGCCGCCGAAAAATACTTGCGGGATTGTCCGCCACCGCGTTTGCGCCCCGTCTCGCACGCGCGCAAACCGTCACCGACGCCGCCGGCCGCGCGGTGCCGATCCCAGCCAATGTGACACGCGTGTTTCCAGCCGGGCCGCCGGCCGCGATCCTGCTTTACACGCTGGCGCCGGACCTGCTGCTCGGCTGGCCGCGCGCCAACCGCCCCGAGGAATGCGAGTTCATGCTGCCGGACGTCTGCACGCGTCCGGAGGTCGGCCGCATCACGGGCCGCGGCAACACCGCCAATCTGGAGGTCGTGCTGGCGCTCAAGCCCGACCTGATTCTTGACGTCGGCGCGATAAGCCTGACCTTCGTGTCGCTCGCAACCCGCGTGCAGGAGCAGACCGGAATTCCCTATGCGCTGCTCGATGGCCGCTTCGACGCGGCCGTCGAGACCTATCGCAAGCTCGGCGAGTTGACACATCGCCGCCAGGCAGCCGAGGCGCTCGCGGGCTATGCGGCCGAAACCATGAGCACGATCCGCAAGCGCGTCGACGCGATTCCGCAGGAGAAGCGGCCGCGGGTCTATTACGCGCGCGGGCCGCGCGGCCTCGACACCGGGCTGGGCGGCTCGATCAACGTCGAGACCATCGAATTCCTCGGCGCACGCAATGTCGCGGCCGAGCGCAAGGGCGGGCTCGCGGTGGTGTCGGTCGAGCAGGTTCTGCTGTGGAATCCCGACGTCATCATCACCATCGATCGCGATTTCGCGACGAACGTGCGCAGCGATCCGGTGTGGTCCGCAGTTGCCGCAGTGAAGGTGGGGCGGGTACATCTGTCGCCGAAGCTGCCGTTCGGCTGGGTCGACTTCCCGCCGTCGATCAACCGGCTGATCGGTTTGTGGTGGCTCGCCAAGATTTTCTATCCGACCGAGTTTCCCGAGGACATCCGCGCGCTGACCCGCGACTTCTACCGCCGCTTCTATCACGTCACCCCGTCCGACGCGCAAATCGAGAGTGTGCTGGCGGGGAGGGGGTAGAGGTTGTCATCGCCGGGCTTGTCCCGGCGATCTCGATCAGGAGGGCACGACGTGCCAACATCATCGAGATCACTGGGACTCGGCGCTTTGCGCCGGCCCGGTGATGACGGAAACAGGGAATGACTCGCTCCGCGACTCCGGGATTGCTGATCGCCTTTGCCGTCCTGATCGCCGGGCTGCTTCTCGCGTTCACCGTCGGGCGCTATCCGGTCGGGCTTGCCGATCTCTATGAGTTGATCGCCGCGAAGCTGACAGGCCGCGCGGCAAACATCCCGGCGGCAATGGAGAACGTCATCCTGCAGGTGCGCGGCCCGCGCGTGCTGGCGGCGGCGCTGGTCGGCGCGGCGCTGGCGGTGGCCGGCACCGCGTTTCAGGGCCTGTTCCGCAATCCGCTGGTGTCGCCGGATATTCTCGGCGCCTCGTCGGGCGCAGCGCTCGGCGCGGTGCTCGGCATCTTCTTCTCGCTCGGCATTTTCGCGATCCAGGCCTTCGCGTTCATCGGCGGGTTGATAGCGGTCGCCGCCGTCTACCTGATCGGCTCGGCGGTGCGCTCGCGCGATCCGATTCTCGTCCTGGTGCTCACCGGCGTGGTGATCGGCTCGCTGCTCGGCGCCGGCGTCGGGTTGATCAAGTATCTCGCCGACCCTTACAACCAGCTTCCGGCGATGACGTTCTGGCTGCTCGGCAGCTTGGCCGCGACGAGCATTGCCGATCTCATCCCGCTGTTCGGCCCGGTGGCGCTCGGCACGCTCGTCCTCGTCGCGCTGCGCTGGCGCATGAACGTGATGTCGCTGCCGGACGAGGAGGCGCGCGCGCTCGGCCTGCCGACCGGGCCGCTGCGCATCGCGATCGTTGCCGCCGCGACGCTGGTGACGTCGGCGAGCGTCGCCACCGCCGGCATTATCGGGTGGGTTGGCTTGGTTGTGCCGCACATTGCGCGCTCGCTGGTGGGGCCGGATTTTGCGCGGCTTCTGCCGGCGGCGGCGCTGCTCGGCGGCGGATTCCTGCTGGTGATCGACACGCTGGCGCGCACCATGGCGCCGATCGAAATTCCGCTCGGCATTCTCACCGCGCTGGTCGGCACGCCGTTCTTCATCTGGCTGCTCGCCAGTGTTTCGAGGACTTGGTCATGAGAGATCCTCCGTTGTCATCGTCCGCGAAAGCGGACGATCCAGTAGCCACTAAAGTAGGTTGGTTTGCGCCGGCATGCGCGACAGCGGCGCGTGCGATTACTGGATGCCCCGCTTTCGCGGGGCACGACACCGAGGGGTTTGTTTCGAGGACTTGGTCATGATCCTCGAAGGCCGCCAGCTCACCATCGGCTACAGCGACCGCACGGTCGGCACGAATCTCGATGTCGCGCTCAACACCGGCGAAGTGCTCGCGCTGCTCGGGCCGAACGGCGGTGGCAAGACCACGCTCTTGAAGACGCTGCTCGGACTTCTCACGCCGAAAGCCGGCGAGGTGCGGCTCGGCGGCCGGCCGCTGCGCAGCTACAGCGACCGTGAGCGCGCACGTCTCGTCGCCTATGTGCCGCAAGTCCACAACGCGACGTTTGCGTTCCCGGTCGAGACCATCGTGCTGATGGGCCGCACCGCGCACGGCAACCTGTTCAGCCGCCCGACCGCAGACGATCGCGCGGTGGCGGCGCGCGTGCTGGAGCGCTTCGGCATCGCGCATCTCGCCGAGCGGCCCTACACCATGATCTCCGGTGGCGAGCGGCAGCTCGCGCTGCTCGCGCGCGCGCTGGCGCAGGAGCCGCAGTTCATCGTGCTCGACGAGCCGACCGCGAGCCTCGACTTCGGCAACCAGGGCAAGGTGATGCGCGAGATCCGCGCGCTGGCGGCGTCGGGCCACGGCGTGCTGTTTACGACGCATGACCCCAACCATGCGATGCGCGCCGCCGACCGCGCCTTCCTGCTGCGCGAGGGCGCGCGGATCGGCGAGGGACCGGTGGCGCAGGTGCTCAACCGCGGACAGCTTGAGGCGCTGTATGGTGCGCCGGTCGAGATCGTCACCGACACAGCGACGGGCGCCGGCGCGTTTTTGCCGGGATAGCGTTGCAATATCACGGAATAGTGAGGCGTTTCGCGTGTTGGTCGTGGTGGCGGAACGCCCTACACTGCCGCCAACGACCACCGATGAGGCAATGCCGATGAAAATCCTCGTTCTCGCGACCGCGCTAATCGCCTCAATGGCGGTTGCAGCGCCCGTCGAAGCCGCCAGCAAGAAGAAGCACAAGCGGGTTGCTGCCGTGCAGCAGCCTACGACCATGGCTCAGGACCCGTACATGGTTCGAGACGGCGACGGTGAAATCCTCGGCCGCGATCCGGACCCGTTCATCCGTCTGATGATCCGCAAGGAAGGCAGGATCCGCGACCAGTCCGGCCGCTGAGCCAGCCTCTACGCGAACGGCATGACAGCATTGAAAGTGATGAGCGCCGGCGCCGTGGAGGGGCCGGTGCGCGAACTCATGCCTGCGTTCATGCGCGACAGCGGGCATGAGGTTGATTTGAGCGTCAATACGGTCGGCGCGTTGCGCGACCGCTTTCTCGGCGGCGAGGCGGCCGACGTGGTCATCCTGTCGGTGCCGGCGATCGAGGCGCTGGAGAAGAGCGGCAAGGCTGGCGGCCGCACAGATCTCGGCCGCGCCACCTGCGGCGTCGCGGTGCGCGATGGCATGCTGATGCCGGACATCTCGACGGGCGAGGCTTTCAAGCGCGCGCTGCGGAACGCGATCAGCATCGGTGCGAACGATCCCGCGCACGGCGGCTCGTCGGGCATCTATCTCGCGGAGCTTCTGCAAAAGCTCGGCATGGCCGAGGAGCTTAAGCCGAAGATGGTGCTGGGCAAGACCGGGCGCGAGGTCGCGATGCTGGTGGCGATGGGTCGCGCCGAGCTCGGCATCACCTTCACCAGCGAATTCATCCCGGTCGAGTGCACGCGCGTGGTCGGGCCGCTGCCCAAGGGCATGGAATACGTCAACGGCTATGCCGGCGCGCTGCCGCCCGGCGCGCCGGACGCGGCCAAGGCCTACCTGAGCTTCCTGGCGAGCCCGCCATCCAAGGCCGTGTTCAAGCGCTTCGGCTTGGAGTAGCCGCACGGGGCGCGATATAAGGCGTCATGCGCAAGGCCAAGGCACTCATCAAGCTTCCCAAAGCCCGGCAAGCCAGGCCGAAGCGGCTCGTCATCAAGCCCGATCCGCTCGATCCGCGGCTCAGCCAGCGTGTCACCGGCGTCGACCAGACCGGAACGAAGGTCGAGACCGCGGTGGTGGTCGAGCGCGCGCTGACCATCTTCCTCAACTCGCAGGAGATCGTCACCGCGATGACGATCGGCGACTATCCGGAATATCTCGCGATCGGCTACCTGCTCAATCAGCACATGCTGCTGCCGAACGATGTCATCACCAAAGTCGAATACGACGAGGACCTTCAGGTCGTCGTGGTGCGCACCAAGCGCCGGACCAACTACGAGAAGAAGCTGAAGAAGAAGGTGCAGACCTCCGGCTGCGCGCAGGGCACCGTGTTCGGCGACCTGATGGAGGCACTGGAGAACGTCAAGCTGCCGGACGCGGAGCTTCGCACCTCGTGGCTCTATTCGCTCACCCACAAGATCAACACCACGCCGTCGCTCTATCTCGAGGCCGGCGCGATCCACGGCTGCGTGCTGGCGATCGGCGACCAGCCGCTGGTCTATATGGAGGATGTCGGCCGCCACAACGCGGTCGACAAGATCGCCGGCTGGATGTTCAAGCACCGTGTGCGGCCGCACGACAAGATCTTCTACACCACCGGCCGCCTCACCTCGGAGATGGTGATCAAGACGGTGCGGATGGGCATCCCGATCCTGGTGTCGCGCTCCGGCTTCACCGCCTGGGGCGTCGAGCTGGCGCGCAAGTCGAACCTCACGCTGGTCGGCCGCGCGCGCGGCAAGCGCTTCATCGCGCTGGCCGGTGAGGAGCGCATCGTGTTCGACCAGGATCTGCGCTTCGTCGAGGATGAGAGCATGAAGCACCGGCGCAAGGCGGCGGTGCATGATGAGTGAAAATCAACGGGTGTCATGCCCCGCGAAAGCGGGGCATGCAGTATCCGCCTCTCTGCCATTGGCGATGACTGGATCGCCCGGTCAAGCCTGGCGATGACAGCGGGGGTCCTCGGCCTCGTACTCGCCGGCGGCCTCGCGCGCCGCATGGGCGGCGGCGACAAGCCGCTCAAGACGATCGGCGGCGTGACCATTCTCGACCGCGTGCTGTCGCGGCTTGTCCCGCAATGCACTTCGGTCATCATCAACGCCAACGGAGATCCGGCGCGCTTCGCCGCGACCGGCCTGCCGGTCATCGCCGACGACGTGCCGGATTTCGCCGGACCGCTGGCCGGCATTCTCGCGGGGCTCGACTGGGCGGTGGCGCATGTCCCAAATGTCGCATTTGTCGCAAGCGCGCCCGGCGACTGCCCGTTCCTGCCGCGCGATCTGGTGGCGCGGCTACATCAGGCGCGGCAGCAGGCGAACCTGCCGCTCGCCTGTGCGCGCTCGGGCGAATGGCGGCATCCGGTGGTGGCGCTGTGGCCGGTCGCTTTGCGCAACGATCTGCGCGCGGCGGTGACCGCGGAGGGGCTTCGCAAGATCGAGGTATGGACCGCGCGGCACGGCGTCGCACTGGCCGACTGGCCCGTGACCCCAGTTGACCCGTTCTTCAACGTCAACACGCCGGAAGATGCCGCCGAGGCGGATCGTATCGCGGCGCAGCATCCGGAAGCATGAGCGCTTGCGATTCTGCTTTCGCTTGTATTTGCCGCTGCCTGGACCATAATGATTCCAATCCATAGCCCGGGACTATGGAGTCGGAGGGAACGATGCGCGCCTTTGCTACTGCTTGTGCCGCTGCACTCATTATCGCCGTCTGCGGCGCGGTGGTGCTCAACTCGGTCAACAAGACGGCCGAACAGGCCTATTCGACGATAGGCGCGCGGGTTTAAAGCTCGCGCCAAACTCCGCTGTCATGCCCGCGAAAGCGGCATCCAGTACCCACGAACCCGTCGGTGAGTACGGGATCGTCCGCTTTCGCGGACGATGACACCGAGTGAAAGGCCGATCCGACCAATCAGCCCATCAGCGTCGCGTAAGACAGGAAACCGACCGTCGCGCCTTTTGCGATGGCCGTTGAGTCTTCGTTGAGTTCAGCAAGTCCATCCGTTTCCGTCAGCGAAGTGATCACGCCGGCGCCCTCCTGCGGGTGCCGGACCGCTTCGATAGTGCCATCCGCGGCTCGGCGCAGCGCGACGCGCACGTACTCGCGGCGGCCCGATTTCTTCCTGTAGTCGAATGCCAGCTTCACCGGCAGCGCGGTGAGTGGCTCCGCCTGCGCGCCGCCGAGCCGCAGCAATAGCGGACGCACCACCCGCGCGAAGGTGACGAACGCCGCGACCGGATTGCCCGGCAGGCCGACGAACGCCGCGCCGTTGCCGGAGCCGGACACGACGCCCATCGCGACCGGCCGTCCGGGCTTGATGGCGACGCGCCAGAACCACAGCTTGCCGACCTTCTCGACCGCGTCGCGCACGTGATCCGCGTCGCCGGTCGACACGCCGCCCGAGGTGAGCACCAGGTCGTGATCCTTCGCGGCCGCGGCGATGGCCTTGGACAGCACGTCCGGGTTGTCTTGCAGAATGCCGAGGTCGGTGGTCTGCGCACCCAATCGCTCCAGCATGCCGCCGAGCAGGTAGCGGTTGGCGTCGTAAAGCGCAGCGTCCGGCCGCGGCGTGCCGGGCTCGACGATCTCGTCGCCGGTCGAGAACAGCGCGACGCGCACGCGGCGGCGGACCTTGAGCCTGGTCAGTCCGACCGCGGCGGCGAGTGCCACGTCCTGCGCGGCCAGCCGCCGTCCCACCGGCAGCACGATCGAGCCCTCGCGCACGTCCTCGCCGGCGAGCCGCCGGTTGGCGCCGCGCTTGAGTCCGGACGGCACGATCACGCTGTCGCCGTCCTCGCGCGTGTCCTCTTGCATGAACACGGTGTCGGCGCCGGCCGGCATCGGCGCCCCGGTGAAGATGCGGACCGCCTGGCCGGCCTGGACCGGCGGCACGGCCGCGCCACCTGCGAACAGGCGGCCTGTAATCTTCAGCCGCGTCTCGGCGTTGGCGTCGAGATCGCCGTGGCGCACCGCGTAGCCGTCGACCGCCGAATTGTCGAACGGCGGCAGGTCGAGCGGCGCGGCGATGTCATTTGCCAGCACACGGCCGCGCGCGGCGGCGAGCGTGACGTCCTCGGTTTCGCTCACCGGCGTCACGCGCTCCGCGATCAGCTTCTCCATGTCGGCGACCGGCAGCAGCGGTCCCGAGAACGCGAAGCAGTCGTCGGTGAGCTGGGCCATCACGCCCTCTTGAGCGCAGCCGTGGCGGTGCCGATCGGCGCGGCGTGCTCGAGCAGGAGGTCGCAGATGCCCTCAATGTCGTTGAGATCGATCACCGGGACCTTGGCGTCCGGCAACGGCCGGTCGGACGCGACCGCCACGATGTTGGGATCCTCGGGGTGCAGCAGCGGCTTGCCGTTTTCGACCCGGTGGATTTCCAGCTTCGGAAAGACGTCGCGCTTGAACCCTTCGACCAGCACGAGGTCGACCGGCGAGAACTTCTTGAGCAGTTCCGGCAAATCCCATTCCGGCTCGCCGCGCAGCTCATGCAGGATCGCGAAACGATTGGCCGAGCTGATGACCACCTCGCTCGCGCCGGCGGCGCGATGCATGAAGGAGTCCTTACCCGGCTTGTCGAGGTCGAAGCCGTGGTGGGCGTGCTTGAGCGTGGAGACGCGCAGCCCTCGCGCGATCAGGCGCGGCAGCGCCTTGGTGATCAGGGTGGTCTTGCCGGAGCCGCTCCAGCCTGCGAGGCCGATGATGCGCATGGGCGTGCTTATAGCAGCACCAGTTGCCGTCATGCACTCGATGTCATGCCCGCGCATGGCCGTCCGAAGGACGGCGTCGCTTCGCGCACCTATGGCGGGCATCCAGTACCCGAGGTTGGCGCTTGCTGGATCGCCCGCTTTCGCGGGCGATGACAGCGAATATGGCAAGCTATAGTTTTTCCAGCGCCATGACCGACTTCGACCCCGATGCGTTCCGCGATTTCGAGCGGGCCGCCCACAGCCGCAAGGCGGAGAGCTATCACGGCCGGTTTGCCGCCGTGACGGACCGCGCCATCGGGCCGCTGCTCGAGGCAGCGAAGGTCCGTGGCGGCACGCGGCTCCTCGACGTCGCGGCCGGGCCGGGTCACCTCGCCGCCGCCGCCGCACAGCACGGCGCGCGGGTTACCGGCGTCGACCTGGCGCCGGCCATG
This sequence comes from Xanthobacteraceae bacterium, assembly GCA_040510745.1. Lineage (GTDB taxonomy): Bacteria > Pseudomonadota > Alphaproteobacteria > Rhizobiales > Xanthobacteraceae > Z2-YC6860. The sequence continues at coordinate 9,315 of JBEVIJ010000017.1, read as the reverse complement.
GTGGCCTTGGCCAGCAAGCTTCACCCGGACGTGTCGTTCCGCGAAGCGTCAGCCGACCGGCTGCCGTTCCCGGATGCGTCGTTCGACGCGGTCACCTGTGCATTCGGCGTCGGGCATTTCCCCGACCCGGTGCGCGTGCTCGCCGAGTTTGCGCGCGTGCTGGCGCCCGGTGGCATCGCTGCGCTGGCGTGGTGGGACGGCTTCGAGCGCAACCGCATCAACGGAATTTTTCATGAGGCGCTGCTGCGGCTGAAGATTTCCGCGCCCGGTGTGGTGCCTGCCGGTCCGCCGATCGACCGGTATTCCGACTGCGAACGTTTTGCGCAGTTGCTCCGCGATGCCGGACTGAACGACGTGCGCGTCGAGCAAGTGTCGTTCGAACATTCCCTGCGCGACGCCGATCAGTTCTGGGACATGGCGATGGGCAGCTTCGCCCGTGCCTCCAGCGTGATTGGCACGCAAAGCGAACAAACGCAACGCGAAATCCGGGAAGCGGTGAGCGCGGCTGCGTCGCGTTACAAGTCCGGGAGCGGACTCGCGGTTCCGGTCGCGTTCCTGGTCGCGGCGGGCACCCGATGATTATTCCGCCGGCTGCATTCCCAACGCGCGGATTCGATCTCTGGTCCGTTCATCGCGCAGCGCCAAGAGGAAGGCCTGCACCGCCACACGCTGCGCCCGGCTCTTGACCAGGATGAAATCGTATTCCTCCGGCGCGAGCGGCAGGAAGCCGAGCCCATAGAGCTTCGCCACCGGCTCGATCGCCACGCCCCAGTCGGCGCGGCCCTGCGCGACCGCGGCGGCGACCGCGTTGTGCGAGCTCGGCTGGTTGGAAGAGCCGGGCGGCCTTTTGCCGCCGAGCAATTTATCGATCAGCACGCGCGTACCGGCGCCCGCGTTGCGGTTGACCATCAGGCATTTTGCGTCGGCCAGCGCCGCCTCCGCCGCCTGCTGCGCGGTCTTGCCCTCGAAGCGCTTGTCGCCGGGGCGGAACAGCACGCCCTGCATGCGCTTCCATCCCTTCACCAGGGACAGCCCCGGCGCCAGCAGGTGCTTGTTGTAGATGCCGGTGTCGGGATCGACGAGGTGCACCGGCGCGACGTCGCATTCGCCGCGCAACGCCGCGTTGACGCCGCCCTGGCTGCCGACCGCGATGGTGCGCGCCGAGAAGCCATGCTCGCCGAGCGCGCCGACCACCACGTCGAGCGCGACATCGTGGCTGCCCATGATGACGACATCCGGCGCTCTCGCCGCCCGGCCGATCAGCGTGACGCGCGCTTGGGTGTCGGCGTCGAGCGCGGAGGCCAGCGCATCGATCTCGATGAAGCCGTCGGCCTGCGAGAAGCTCGTCACCGCGCCGGAACCCTTCGCCGAAGGGAATGCGATCATGCCGTCGGGCGTTTGCGCCAGCGACACCAGCACGTATTCCTTGCGGCCCATTTCCGAAGCGATGCGGACCGGCACGCGCGCCTCGACCGTCTCTGCCGCTTCCGGTGGCAATCCGACGCGGGCGCGGATCACCGGCGCGACGTAGGCGTGGAACGTGAAGATCGCCGAGGTGGGAAACCCCGGCAGCACGACGATCGGCTTGTCTTTAGCGACGGCAAGGCACAGCGGCTTGCCGGGTTTCAGGGCGACGCCGTGAACCAGGATGCCCGGCGCGCCGAGCTTCGACACGATGCGGTGCGAGAGATCGCCCGCGCCCTTCGAGGTGCCGCCGGACAGCACCACCATGTCGCAGTCGTCGAGCGCGGACCGCACCGCCGTTTCGAGCGCGGCCTCGTCATCCGGGAATGCGCCGAATGGCACCGGCTCGCCGCCGGCTTCGCTGATCGCGGCGGCAAGGATCGCGCCGTTGCTGTCATAGACGCCGCCGGGACGCAGCGCACCGCCGAGCGCGACCAGCTCGTCGCCGGTCGAGAGCACTGCGACCTTCGGCTTTCGCACCACGTCGATCCCGGCGAGCCCGCAGGCCGCCAGCATGCCGATCTCGCGTGAGCCGACCTTCTGTCCTCGGCGCAACAGCGTCTCGCCGCGCGCGATGTCGGAGCCGGCGTAGGATATGAATTGCCCCGGCGAGGCGGCGCGGCGGAGCTCGATGGCGGGCACGTTCTCGATCAGCTCGGTGTGCTCGATCATCACCACGGCGTCGGCCCCGCGCGGCACCACGCCGCCGGTTGCGATGGTGGTGGCCGTGCCGGGCGCGACCTCGAGCTTCGGCGCGTGACCGCAGGCGATCACCTCGGCATTGAGCCTGATTTGTTTCGGCGCGCCGTCGCTGGCGGCCGCGGTGTCGGCGGAGCGCAGCGCGAAGCCGTCGACGTTGGCGCGGTCGAACGGCGGCACGTCGAGCGGTGCGACCACGTCATGCGCCAGCACGCGGCCGAGCGCATGCGCGAGGGTGACGCGCTCGCGGGGCAAAGGCGTGAGATCGAGTCGGCCCTCGAAGCGGCGGCGCGCCTCCTCGGCGGACACCACTTCGAGGAATTGCTCCTGCCGCGCCGCCTCGCGCACCGCGGCGAGCAGCTTGTCGTGCTGTGGGTCCGGTTTGCTGGTCACGGCGCGATTCTCACGGCCACGGTCTCACCGGCACGCTGGTTCCGACCTGATAGCCTTCGCTGTCGGCGGGAACCAGGATCCAGCCGTCGGCGCGGGTCAGCGCCTGCATCGGAAGATAGTGCGACGCCAGCGGCTCGACGCGAAAGCCGCGGCGGCGCACTGGCACCACTTCGGCGAGGCCGAGCGGCGAGGCGACTTTGCGCGACAGGCCGGCGTTGAACGGCTGCTCCTCGATCAGGCGGAACGCGAGCCGCGCCAGCATCCGGCGGCCGACGGTGAGCCAGCCGGCCAGCGCCGCATCGAGCCGTCCCGGCAGCAGCAGCACCGGCCGCGCGCCGACGTAGCCGAATGCGGTGGTTTCGCCCGGTGTGATGCCGATACCATGGAACGCGACCTTGCCGGCGCGCTCGAGCGCGCGCACGCTTATGTCGTTGGCGCCCGAGCCGGTACCGCCGATCGCGACCACGGCGTCGGTATCTTCGAGATGCAGCGCGGCTTCGAGCGTGCTGGACTCGGCGGATGGCATCGCGATGCCGCCTTCAGCTTCGATCGCGCCGGCGATCAGCGCCGCCGCGGCACCGATGATCTCGCCGCCCCCGGTCCGCATCACGCGCAGGCGCGGCTCGCGGACCGGCACGCGCTGGATGCCGAGCGCCAGCAGCGCGGCCACATCGATGCGGCGCAGCCGCGCGCCGGTCATCTTCAACACGACGCCGGGCGTTGCATCGGCGCCGGCCGGCAGCACGCCTTCGCCGGGCGCGACGGCCGCCAGCGCCTGCATCGTCGTGCCTTGCATCGATACGGCATCGAGCGCCGCCACCGCGTCGGTATCGGCGGGCATCCGCTCGCCTGTGCCGATCCGTGGCGGTGCGGGCCACAGCGGCAGCGGCGTGTAGGACGTGGCATCAGTGGTCGCGTCGGCGCGCACCGCGTAGCCGTCGCGCAGAGCCAGCGCAAATTCGGGATGGCTCGCTGACGCCGTGACGTCGGCGGCGAGCGTCATGCCAAGCGCCGCCGCGACCGCTTCATCGCGCGGCTCGACGGGCCCGACACCGATGTCGAAGCTCGACAGCACGTCGGCGAGCGGGGTGAGCCGCGCGATCCGCTGCAGTTCGGAATCCGCAACCATGCGGGGAACTTGACGTGATAAAAGCAGGGTGTCCAGTGTTCCCGGTCCGGGCTAAATGGCTGCTTTCATGATGGAATCCAAGGTCAGCATGCGTGGGCTGAAATGCCCGCTGCCGGCGCTCAAGACGCGCAAGCTGCTCGCGGGCATGAAGGCGGGCGAGGTGCTGGTGATCGAATGCACCGATCCGCTGACCACGATCGACATTCCCAATCTGCTGAGAGAGACCGGCGACCGCCTGGAGCACAGCGGCAAGAAGGGCAAGGTGCTGACGTTTCGGATTGTGAAGGGTTAGCGAGATCGTCATGCCCCGCGAAAGCGGAGCATCCAGTACTCCCGGTGCTAACTGGATCGTCCGCTTTCGCGGACGATGACGGCGGAGTGTCGGGCCAAAGCGGGACCTACCACTTCATCAGCGTCTTGGTGGCCGTCTCGTTGTCCTTGAGGAACTTGCGGTAGGCGTCGCCCTTGATCGGATCCGGATCGAGCGACAGTGCCTCGGCCTTGGCCTTGTGCTCGGGCGAGGCGATGGTCTTCTCCAGCGCCGCGATCAGCGCGTTCTTGACGTCGTCCGGCAGGTTGGCGGGCGCCGCGATGCCGCGCGACGTCGACCACACCTCGTTGAAGCCCTGCTCGCGGAACGTCGGCGCGCTCGGGATGAACTTCGAGCGCGTCGGCGACATCACGCCGAGCGCACGGACCACGCCGGCCTTCACGTCCTCCGCGCCTTCGCTTACGTTGCAGGAATAGACGTCGATGTTGCCGCCCAGCACCTGGGTCTTGCCTTCCGGCGTTCCCTTGAAATGCACCATCTGGAAGGTCGTGCCGTTGTTCGCGCCGATGCCGAGCACCGCGACGTGGTCGTCGGTGCCATAACCGCCGCCGTTCAGCGTGATGGTGCCCGGCTTCTTCTTCGCTTCCTCGATCACGTCCTTCACGGTCTTGAACCGGCTGTCCGGCTTCACCGACCACATGTTGTAGTCGGTGACATGGTTGATCAGCGGCGTGAAGCTCTCGAGATTCTCCCTACGCCCGCCGCCCGACTGCTTGTCGAGATAGCCGGCGAATATGTTCGGCACGTTGATGTAGCCGATGGTGTAGCCGTCCGGCCTGGACTGCGCGAGCGAGCCCCAGCCGATCCAGCCACCGCCGCCCGCGCGGTTTTCCACCGTCACTGCCTTGCCGAGGATCGGCTCGAAGTCGCGCGCCAGCAGCCGTGCCGAGATATCGCTGCCGCCACCTGCGCTGTAGGGCACGATGACGAGGACGCCGCGCGCCGGAAACGCCTGTGCGAGCGCCGGGCGCACGCCGCTGATTGCCAGCGCGGAAGCGCCGGCCGCTGTGCCGAGAAAGCCGCGTCTGCTGATGTTCGTCATGATCCTCCCCTATCCGGTTCGATGGCCGTTGTTGAGCTTATTGTATCACCGACTGTCCGCCTGTGGTTGTGTCACTTCTTCTCTTCAGTGAGGCCGGCCGCTTTCATGACCGGCCCCCAAACCGCAATCTCCTTGTCGATGAACGCCGCATATTGCTCCGGCGTCATCGGATCGACAATCAGGCCGTCGCGCTTCATGCGCTCGGCAATTTCGGGTTTCGCTAGGCCGCGGAGGATTTCCTCGTTGATCTTCTTGACCAGCGACTTCGGCATCGCGGCCGGGCCGGAGATGCCGAACCAGATCGACGCCTGCAAGTCGAAGCCTTGCTCCTTGAAGGTCGGGATGTCCGGCCAGTCGGGCATGCGTTGCGCGGTCGAGATGGCGAGACCATCAAGCGTCTTGGCGCGAATATAGGCCGCGGTCGACGTCATGGTCTGCGATGACCACACGATGTGGCCGCCGACCAGGTCGGCGAGGCCCTGCGACGCGCCCTTGTAGGGTATGTGGTCGCCCTTGACGCCCGACATCGTCACGAAGTTTAGCGCGACGAGGTGGCCCATGCTGCCGAGGCCGGACGAGGAGTAGTTCATCGCCTCCTTCCGGCCGCGCTCAACGAAGTCCTTTAGCGACTTGAAGCCGCTCTTCGGGTTGGTCGACAGCAACACCGGCGAGCCCGCGACCATCACGATGTTAGCCAGATCCCTCTTCGGATCGTAGCCGAGATCGGCCCGGCTCATCGGGTGCAGCACGAGATGCGAGATGTTGGCGATGCCGATGGTGTAGAGGTCGGGCGAATCGACGATGGTCTTGATGCCGATCTGACCACCAGCTCCGGCGCGCACCTCGACGAAGAACTGCTGCTTGTACGCGGCCGAGAGATGGTCGGCGACGATACGGGCGAGAATATCGGCGCTGCCGCCCGCGGCGAAGGTCGAGATCACCCGCACCGGGCGGTTCGGCCAATCGTCGTGGCTTTGTGCGCTGGCCGCGGTGGTCAGCAGCGCGCTCACTGCGAGCGTCGCGAAAAACCGCCTCATTGCATGTCACTCCCAATTCGCCGTCGTGAGCGGAAAGTGTAGGGGAACGGCAACCCGGCGAGCAACTTGCCAACGTTGGGGCGGCGCCGGAACCATGGACAACACGTCGCAGATCGGTGATTGTCTGACCGTGTCGTGTCCTTTTTCCTGAAGCAGACGCCATGCCATTTCCTCAAGCTTCCCAAGCGCTTGCGCGCTTCACCGTGCTCGACCTGACCCGCGTGCGGTCCGGCCCCACCTGCGTGCGACAACTCGCCGACTGGGGCGCCAATGTCATCAAGATCGAGATGCCGCCGGATGAGAAGGGTGGCGAGGGGATGGGCGGGCCGCGCGACGGCTCGGACTTCCAGAATTTGCACCGCAACAAGCGCAGCATGACGCTGAACTTGAAGGATCCCGCGGGCCGCGCCGCGCTGCTCAAGATGGTCGAGAAGGCCGACGTCGTTGTCGAGAACTTCCGGCCCGACGTGAAGCGCCGGCTCGGCGTCGACTATGCAGACCTCAAGAAGGTAAACAAGCGGATCGTGCTGGGCAGCATCTCGGGCTTCGGCCAGGATGGGCCGTACGAGGGCCGCCCGGGCTTCGACCAGATCGCGCAGGGCATGGGCGGGTTGATGTCGATCACCGGGCTGCCGGGGCAGGGACCGGTGCGTGTCGGAATCCCGATCGCCGATCTCACCGCCGGACTGTTCTGCGCGCTCGGCATTCTCACCGCGCTGCACGAGCGCGAGGTGTCGGGCGAGGGGCAGCACGTCACCACATCGCTGCTGCAGGCGCAGATCTTCATGTTGGATTTCCAGGCTTCGCGCTGGCTGCAGAACCAGGAGGTCGCGAAGCAGGCGGGCAACGACCACCCGACCTCGATCCCGACCGGCGTGTTCAAGACCACCGACGGGCACATCAATATCGCGACGACCGGCGGGCCGATCTGGGAGCGGTTCTGCCGCGCGCTGGGCGCCGATGCGATGCTGCAAAATCCGGACTATGCCTCCAGCAAGCTGCGCTCGCAGAACCGCAAGGTGCTCAACGAGCAAATCGGCACCTATACAGCGAAGAAGTCGAGCGCCGAATGGATCGACATCTTCAACAAGGCCGGCGTGCCGTGCGGGCCGATCTACAACATCGACCAGGTGTTCGCCGATCCGCAGGTCAAGCATCTCGGCATCGCGCAGAGCACGCCGAAGAATGACGGCACTCCGCTCGGCCTGGTCGGCCAGCCGATGACGCTGTCGCGCACGCCGAGCAAGATGGCGGCGCGGCCGCCGGCGCTCGGCGAGCACACCGACGAGGTGCTTACGGAGTTCGGGTTCAGCGCGAACGAAATCGCCGCGCTGAGGCAAGCGAAGGCGGTGTGATGATTCGCACCATGCTCTTACGCCGTCATCCTGAGGTGCCCGCCCATCAGCGCGTGTACGCGCGTCTTCGACGCGCTATGGCCGGGCCTCGAAGGATGTATCGGCCACGATGTTGCAACAGCCGGGCCGTCGCCCTTCGAGGCTCGCTGCGCTCGCACCTCAGGGTGACGGCGCAAACATTTGAGGAAAGCCCATGAACCAGCCCGCAACCGCAGCGTTCCCCGATGCCAAGTCCTATGCCGACAACAAGATGCTGTCGCGCAAGGAAGGCCGCGTCGGGTACGTGATCTACAACAACGTCGAGAAGCACAACGCGGTGTCGCTCGACATGTGGGAGGCCGCAGTCGCCATCCTCGACGATTTCAGGAACGACCCGAACATCACCGTCGTGGTGGTGACCGGCGCGGGCGGCAAGGCATTCGTCTCGGGCGCCGACATCTCGAAGTTCGAGAAGGAGCGTTCCGACGACGCCGCGGTGGCGCGCTACGGCGCCAAGGTCGAGGCGAGCTACGCAGCCTTCCACGAGTTCCCCAAGCCCACCATCGCGATGATCCGCGGCTACTGCATCGGCGGCGGCATGGGGCTCGCCACCTGCTGCGACATCCGGGTCTGCACGGAAGGCTCCAAGTTCGGGGTTCCCGCCGCCAAGCTCGGCCTGGGCTACGGCTATCCCGGGCTGAAGCGGCTGGTGGACATCGTCGGGCCGTCGTTTGCGATGGAAATCTTCTATACGGCGCGGCAATTCACCGCAGCGGACGCCCAGATGATGGGTCTGGTGAATAGAGTGGTGCCGGATGCACCCGGCGAGATTGAGAAGTATGTGAAGGATTACGCCGACACGATCGCCGGCAATGCGCCACTGACCATCAAAGCCGTGAAGGCCACGGTTGCGCAGGTGATGAAGGAAGACAGCAAGCGCGACATCGCGAGCTCGCAGGCGCTGGTCGAGGCTTGCTTTAGGAGCAACGACTACCAAGAAGGCCGCAAGGCGTTCATGGAGAAGCGCAAGCCGGTGTTTACCGGGACCTAGAGCATGATCCCGAAAAGTGGGAACCGGTTTTCGGGAACGATCATGCTCAAGGCAAAATGGAAGCTCCCGCGGGTAGCGGTGTTTATGTGACAAGGCGCAACAGCGCGCTCTAGGGGGGACTTGTGGCGTCGGTTGAACTGCGTGGCTTGACGAAGCACTACGGTCCGAATGCGGTCGTCGACAACGTGTCCCTGCTGATCGAGCACGGCAGCCTGGTCTGCCTGCTGGGTCCATCGGGTTGCGGCAAGACCACGACGCTGCGGCTGATCGCCGGGTTCGTCGAGCCGACCGGCGGCGAGATCCGCGTCGGCGAGCGCGTGGTGTCGACCCCCTCGCAATCGCTGCCGCCGGAGCGGCGCAACATGTCGATGATCTTCCAGAGCTACGCGCTGTGGCCGCACATGACGGTGGCGGAAAACATCGTCTATGGGCTGAAGCTTCGCAAGATCGACAGCGGCACGGTCAAGAAGAAGCTCGACGCCATTCTGGCGACCACGCGGCTCGCGGTGCTGGCCGAGCGCTATCCCGGCGAATTGTCGGGCGGCCAGCAGCAGCGCGTGTCGCTGGCGCGCGCCCTTGTCGTCGAACCCGAGACCCTGCTGCTCGACGAGCCGCTCAGCAACCTCGACGCCAATCTGCGCGAGGAGATGCGCTTCGAGATCCGCCGCCTGCACGACCGCTACCGCTACACCACGGTCTACGTGACGCACGACCAGGCCGAGGCGATGACCACGTCCGACCGGATTGCCGTGATGAACCAGGGCCGGATCGAGCAGGTCGGGACGCCGGAAGATATTTACGATCGGCCGCGTTCGGAATTCGTCGCCCGCTTCAT
>JBEVIJ010000016.1:0-6820 GCA_040510745.1 Xanthobacteraceae bacterium | reverse complement strand
CGAGAGGGCGCGCGGCTTCAGGTGCGGCGCGGACAAGCCGATCGTCGCCGGCAAGGTGATGCCCCGCCTCGCCATGCCGAGAGGCGACTAGTGTCGCGGTTCGGACGTTCGCCCGAATTCTCGGCTTGCTCCGGAGCGAACTTCCGAACCAAAGGGACACCAGGCGCTGACGGACCTCACATAAAAAGAATGCCCGCAACGAGTGCGGGCATCCAAGGTATCAAGCCTGATCGGCTGAATTCGGGTCAGCCGTTCCAGGCGTAGGCAACTTTGTCGAGGCTGCGTTCGCCGAACCGCTCGGATGAGCGGGCGACAGCCTTGCCGCCAAGGGCGCGGTAGAATTCCACCGCCGGATCGTTGTCGGATAGCGCCCACACCACCAGGCTCTTCAGCCCGGTCTGGCACAGGTCGCGGCGCGCCGAGGTGAACAGGCGCCGGCCGAAGCCGAGGCCCTGGTACTCGGGGCGCAGATAAAGCTCGTAGATCTCGCCGTCGTAGAACAGGCTGCGCGCCCGGTTGCGGCCGTAGTTGGCGTAGCCCGCGACCTTGTCGCCGAACGCGAGCAGGGCGATGCGGCTGCCCTTGCGGATCGCGCTGTCCCACCAGTCGGGGCCGCGGCGCGTGATCAGCTTATCGAGTTCGAGGCCGGGAATGATGCCCTGATACGCAGCCCGCCACGCCTCGTCGTGTGTCTCCGCGATTGCCATCGCATCGGATGCTTTGGCACGTCGGATTTCGATCAGGACTGTGCTCATGCGGCAGAGTATGAGCAAGCGAGTCGCGGCGCTTCAAGTCCTACGTTTAACGCGATGCAGGCCGTGTGGATTACTGGAGCGAAATCGCGACAGAAATTGCGTTCGTCCCTCCGCGAGAAGCGGCAACAGTTCTGGCATTTCGCGGCGTGTGGCGGCGGCGACACGCGATGAATCGAAACGCATCTTAATCTTTGAGTCGGCGACTGATTCGCGAGGCGAATCAGTGCTTAGGGGAAAAAATTCGCGCGCATCGGCGAATCACCGGGCGATTTTGATTCGCCCGTCGTGGCGTCATTTATCCCCGCCGATTCACATGCCCGGCTCGTGACCTGCAGCGGGTGACGAAGAAACCTGTTCAAAGATTGAGACGCGGGCGCCGCCCGCCTCAGGCGTCGACGGCTTCCCGGCTGCGCTCGTCGCGCTTGCGCTCATTCGCATCGAGCAGGCGCTTGCGCAGCCGGATCGATTTCGGCGTGATTTCGACCAGCTCGTCGTCCTCGATATAGGCGAGTGCCTTTTCCAGCGTCATCCGGATCGGCGGGGTCAGGCGCACCGCCTCATCCTTGGATGTGGTGCGAATGTTGGTGAGCTGCTTGCCCTTGAGAACGTTGATTTCCAGGTCGTTGTCGCGGGTGTGCTCGCCGACGATCATGCCGCGATACACCTTCCAGCCCGGCTCGATCATCATCGGGCCGCGGTCCTCCAGCTTCCACATGGCGTAGGCGACGGAATCGCCCTGCTCGTTGGAGATCAGCACGCCATTGCGGCGGCCGGCGATGTCGCCTTTGTGCGGCCCGTAGGCATGGAACAGGCGGTTCATGATCGCAGTGCCGCGGGTATCGGTGAGCAGTTCGCTCTGGTAGCCGATCAAGCCACGGGTCGGGGCGTAGAACACCAGCCGGACCCGGCCGCCGCCGGACGGCTTCATCTCGATCAGCTCGGCCTTGCGTTCGGACATCTTCTGGACGACGACGCCGGAATGGCCTTCATCGACGTCGATCACGACCTCCTCGATCGGCTCCTCCAGCTCGTCCTTGCCGTTGCGGCGCAGCAAAACCTTGGGGCGGGACACTGAAAGCTCGAAGCCTTCGCGCCGCATGGTTTCGATCAGGATGCCAAGCTGCAACTCGCCGCGCCCGGCAACTTCCATCGAATCGCTCTCTTGGGATTCCTGTACCCGCAGTGCGACGTTGCCCTCGGCCTCGCGCAGCAGCCGGTCGCGGATCATGCGGCCGGTCACCTTGTCGCCCTCGGTTCCCGCCAGCGGCGAATCGTTGACGCGGAACATCATGGCCAGCGTCGGCGGGTCGATCGGCTGGGCCGGAATCGGGGTTTCCACTTCGGGGGCGCAGATGGTGTGGGCGACCGTGGCGTTCGGCAGCCCGGCGATGGCGACGATGTCGCCGGCTTCAGCCTCGTCGACTGGAACGCGCTCAAGGCCGCGGAACGCCAGAACCTTGGTGACGCGCCCGGTTTCAACCAGCGTGCCGTCGTGATCGAGCACCTTCACCGGCTGGTTTGGCTTGATCGTTCCGGAGGTGATGCGCCCGGTCACGATGCGTCCGAGATAAGGGTTGGCTTCGAGGATGGTGCCGAGCAGGCGGAACGGTCCGGTGTCCACCTTCGGTGGCGCGACATGACGCAGCACCAGTTCGAACAGCGGCTTCATGCCCTGGTCGGTCGGGCCTTCCAGGTTCGAAGCCATCCATCCAAGCTTGGCCGAGCCGTACAGGATCGGGAAATCGAGCTGTTCGTCGGTGGCGTCCAGCGCGGCAAACAGGTCGAACACCTCATTCACGACTTCCACGGGACGCGCGTCCTGGCGATCGACCTTGTTGATCACCACGATCGGCTTGAGACCCATCTTGAGTGCCTTGGACACCACGAACTTGGTCTGCGGCAGCGGGCCCTCGGCGGCGTCGACCAGCACCAGCGCGCCATCCACCATGTTGAGGATGCGCTCGACCTCGCCGCCGAAGTCGGCGTGGCCTGGCGTGTCGACGATGTTGATCCGGGTGTCCTGCCACTGGATTGACGTGGCCTTGGCCAGGATGGTGATGCCGCGCTCGCGTTCCAAGTCGTTGGAATCCATCGCCCGCTCGACTTGGCGCTGGTTGTCGCGATAGGTGCCCGACTGCTGGAGCAGCCGGTCGACCAGCGTGGTCTTGCCGTGGTCGACGTGGGCGATGATAGCGACGTTGCGAAGGTCCATAAGCGGTTCCGGAAATCGATTTTCGAGCCAGCTTCTAACGAAAACGGACGGCCTGGACGGCCCTCCGACAGGGCCCGGTGTTGTTGCAGCGCAATATAGTGATCGGCTAGGCGGAAGCAACCGCCGCGCGCGGCCTTGGCGGGCTGCTCATGAGAATGGCCCGCCGGTCGGCAAGCGCCGCCCGGGTCTGCTCGAACGACACCTGGAAGGCGGTCAATGTCGACTGGTCGAGTGCGTTGCTCTCGACCTCGCGCACCATTTCGTCGTGCACCCCGTCCATTGCGGCCTGCAATTCGTCGAGCGCCTGGCTCGATTCGGCTTTGCGCGCCAACGCGATGATTTCGACCAGCTTCTCGAGGGACTTGGTCCGCCGTTCGCGTTCGTCGCTTTTGCTGTAGCTCGCCAGCCCCACCAGCCCTGACCCTAAGAACGATACGAGCATCAAACCCAGGTAGAGGAGGTCGCTGTAACGGTCGAAGAAGGTCTTGAGCTCGCCGTCGATGTAGGCCGCAGCGCCGGGGTGAACCGGCACCGGTCCGTCCTTTGACGTGTCGGGTGTTTCGATCTTCGCTGAGGACGGGATTTCGGTGGCAAGCACCTGACGCATCGCGAATACCCGCTTCGTCAGGTCCGCCACCACATCTTCGCTCAACGTGTTGCGCGCGACGAGGTAGTGATTGACTCCAATCGTCTCGATCGTTTCTTCGGGCTGCGGTGGCGCGCCGCCAAACGCGCCAGCCTTGATCTCGGTCGACTCATACACTGGGTTTCGTTCCGCGATAGCCTCCGCGGCGTTGATCTCGATGAAGGACGGCGGCTCCTTGTTGCGTATCGACGCGGCAATTGCGTCTGCGGTGATCGTGCTGCCAACCGGACCGACCGACAGGATCGCGTCAGGCTTGATCTTGCTTTCGCGAATGGCGGCACCGACGTTGTTCGGATCGAATTGCACCACTGTGATCTTGCCGGGCGTGTTGGGCTTCGCCTCCTCGCTTGGATTCAGGAAGATCATGCTGTCGGCCGGAATGCTGAATTGCAGCACCACGGTCTTGAGCAAGTTGATGTTGGTGGGTGAGCGGCCGACCACGCCAAGCCGCTTACCGACCAGATCGCCGATCTTTTCGATTTTGGCGGGCTTCACCACCGTGGCGCGTCGGCCCTTACGAACGGCTGGAACTGGGGGCTCGGGCGCCGGTACGATGAACACGGCGACATTCTTGCGCCAGATCGCGATGGCGGAACCGTCTCTGGGCATGCCGATGTCGTGGCGCACCACGGCAAAGTCAGCCGTGCCCCGGTCAATCGCCGCCATGGCGTCTCGCGTGCCGCCTTGCAGGATCATTGGCCGCAGCCGCACCGTCGCGCGGTCTCGCGCCAGATGTTGCGTCATGGCCTGGACGACGCGGGTGTCCTCACTGTTCGGCGGGCCGACCGCGATAATGTATGTTGTGGGCCGGTTGAGGATATAGGAAACCACGGCGACGAGGCCGGCGCATAAAAGCAGGCCCGCCATGGCGAGGAGTGATGTGTGCCGCGCCACCATCTTGAGGCGGTGCTTCCATCCTCTCTTGATCGGCTGGGTTGCCATGGGCCTGCGGTCGCGAAGCGGGAACAGCGACAGAAAGGATGCTGCAAGACGAGAGATACCACGGCTCGGCCGGTCGGTTCCACGCCGCAAAGCGGTTGCTCCATCCGCAACACGTCATTAACCATAACCGCGGCGACGGCCCGATGTAGGCAACGTCCCGAATGCTGCTGTATCTGCAATGACGAAGGTTGGCTGCTGGTTCCGGGCCAATCTCTTCCGGCGGATCTCTGCCGGCGGTCTCGCACCGGACCGGTGAGCGAAAGCAGGGGTTTCTCATGGCTCAGAAGTTAACCGGCGCGGCACGCGGCGATGCGCTGAAGTCGCTCAGGGGCTGGAGCGAGGTTTCGGGCCGCGACGCCATCACTAGAAAATTCGTGTTCAGTGATTTCAACGAGGCGTTCGGCTTCATGAGTCGCGCCGCCTTGACCGCCGAGAAGATGGACCACCACCCCGAGTGGTTCAACGTCTACAAGACAGTCGAGGTGACGCTGTCGACCCACGACGCTGGCGGCCTCACCGAGCTGGACGTCAAGCTTGCTGCCGCCATGGACAAGATTGCGGGGTTGTAGGTGTCTTGCCGCCGCCCCATTCCGTTCCCATCTGTGCCCCGGCGGCGCTTCAAGGGACCGGTGGGATGAGCAGCACGGCCGAATGGAATGATGACGAGCGCACCCGCGAGAATCTCAAGCGCGACGAGGCCTCGGTCGGCGAGGGCTTCTGGAAGAAGCTCCAGCAGTTCGCCGCGACGCTTCCGATCGCCGAGGACCTGCTCACCGCCTATTACTGCGCGTTCGACCGCAACACGCCGAACCATGTGCGTGCGGCGTTGCTTGGCGCACTCGCTTATTTCGTGCTGCCGTTCGACGTGATGCCCGACCTGCTGCCGATCATCGGGTTCACCGACGATGCCGCGGTGCTGGCCGCTGCGATCCGGCTCGTCTGGGTGCACATCCAGCCGGCGCACCGCGATGCCGCGCGCGAGGCGCTGGCGCGGCTGAACGATTAGGTCCGCAGGATCGCTTTCCCCATGACCTTGCGTGCGGCGATATCGTTGAGGGCGCGCGCCGCGTCCGCCAGCGGATAGGTCGCGTGGACGTGCGCGCTGAGCTTGCCCTCGGCGGTCCAACGCACCAGGTCGGCCATGTTGGCGCGGTGCTCGTTCGGCTCGCGCTCGGTCCACGAGCCCCAGAACACGCCGCGGATGTCGCAGCTCTTGAGCAGTGCGAGGTTGAGCGGCAGCTTCGGAATTTCTCCGGCGGCGAAACCGACCACCAGGAAGCGGCCCTCCCAGGCGATGGCGCGCAGCGAGGCCTCCGCATAAGAACCGCCGACCGGATCGTAGATCACGTCGATGCCATGCTCGCCGCCGAGCGTCTTGAGTGCGTCGCGCAGGTCCGAGGTGGCATAGTTTACCGTCTCGTCGGCGCCGTGCCGGCGGGTGAAGGCGAGCTTGTCGTCGGACGACGCGCAGGCGATCACGCGCGCGCCCATCAGATGCCCGAGCTCGACCGCGGCCAAGCCGACGCCGCCGGACGCGCCGAGCACCGCCAGCGTCTCGCCGCGCTTGAGGCCGGCGCGGTTCTTCAGAGCGTAGTAGGAGGTCCCATAGGTCACGCTCAGCCCGGCCGCGCGGTCGAAGCCGAGATCGTCCGGCAGCCTGGTGAGCCGGTTGACGGCGATGGCGAGCTTTTCGCGGGCCGCGCCGTAGCGGGCATAGCCGGTGACCCGGTCGCCCACGGTAAAGCCTGTCACGCCCGGCCCGAGGCTCTCGATCGTGCCGACGAACTCTGCGCCGGGCGAAAACGGGAAGGCCGGCTTGTACTGGTACTTTCCGGCGATGATCAGCGTATCGAAGAAGTTGAGCGCGGTGGCGGCAACCCGGACCACGGCCTCGCCGGGTCCGGCGACGGGGTCTGGCAAATCGCCCAGTTCGAGATCGTCCGGAGTGCCGTGGCGGGTGCAAAGGATGGCTTTCATAGCGCAATAATCCAGGATTGACGCTCGTTCGCGGGACATTCGCAGGACAAAAGCTGGGTCGAGCCGTGCCCCGCGACCTTATCAGCCTTCACATTCCTGATTTTGCCCATTATTTCGCTATACTTGGACTGATGCGCCGCTTCGCGGCGTCGCGGGCGAGGGCCAATGAACTTCAAACCACATCTCAAGCTGGTTCTGCCGTCGCTGGTCGTCGCGGTGCTGGCCGTTCCGGCGTCCGCTCAGGCGCCGCAACCGGCCGCCAAGCCTGCGCCGGCCAAGCCAGCCGCA
>JBEVIJ010000015.1:0-10057 GCA_040510745.1 Xanthobacteraceae bacterium | reverse complement strand
TCCGGCAGCATCGGCGAGCGCTTCGCGGTGGTCACCCCCAGCATGCGCAACTTGCCATCCTGCTGCAGAGCGACCATCGGAGCGACGTTGTTCCAGAATGAATCGATCCGGCCCGGAATCAGATCCTGAATGCCCGGCGCCGCGCCGCGATAGGGCACGTTGACCATCTGGACCCTGGCGGCGCGCACGAACAGCTCTGCGGAAAGATGCGGCACCGCGCCGTGACCCGGCGATCCGTAGGTCATCTTGCCCGGCTCGGCCTTCGCCCGCGCGATGAAATCCGCCAGCGTCTTGTGCGGCGAGTTGGCCGGGATCGCCATCGCGATGGGATATTGCACGATCAGCGAGACCGGTTCGAAATCCTTCACCGCGTCGTAGCTCAGGTTCGGGTTGAGATGGTTGTTGGTGGCGTGGTGGTCGCCCGCCAGGAACATGGTGTAGCCGTCCGGCGCGGAGCGTGCGACGAACTCGGATGCGATGTTGCCGCCGGCACCCGGCTTGCTCTCGACGTAGAACTGATTGCCCAGGACCTCGGTCATCTTGATGGCGACCAGTCGCGCGATCGTATCGGCGCCGCCGCCCGGCGTGAACGGAATGACGACGCGCACCGGCCGGTTGGGCCAGGCCCCGGCTTGCGACCATGCGGCGCTGCTGATGATGGTGGGCGCGGCGATCGACGCGGCGGACAGCTTGATGAGGCGGCGGCGGCTAATCATGACTTCCTCCCGGAATTCAAAGTTTTTGTTTTTGTCGGGATGAGCTTACTACCCCAAATGCGTGGCGCACACCCACCAGCGCCGGTGCTGTCTCGAAATGCTGCGCGCGGCCGCTGCGGCGGCGCGGGCAGAAGCATAGAGCCCGAAGCACGTGGCGCCCGAGCCAGACATCCGCGCCAGCTCGCAGCCGGGCGTTTTTTGCAAAGCAGCGAGCACCTTAGCGATCGCCGGCGCAATCTCGACGGCGGCCGGCTCGAGATCGTTGGCGCGCCGCTTCAGGTACGCCAGGAATGCGGCTCGCCCGCGCGGAACGCTGCGCGCTTGCGCCGCAGGCTGGGGCTTGCGGCCCGAACGATGAAGGTGCGCGAATACATCCTTGGTCGGTACCGCGATGCCCGGATTGACCAGCACGGCCGCGAAGCGCGGGATGCGCAGCGGCTTCGACAGGATTTCGCCGATGCCGCGCATCACTCGCGGGCGGGGATCGACGCAGACCGGCACGTCGGCGCCAATCCTGGCGGCGGCGCGCAGGAGGCGCGGATCGGTGAGCTTGAGCCGGTTTGCGCGGGCGAGGAGTCGCAGCGCCGCCGCGGCATCTGCCGAGCCGCCGCCAACCCCGGCAGCCGCCGGCAAATGCTTCGTCAGCGCAAAGCCGCCGAGCTTGAGACCGTCGATCTCGGCCGCCAGCGTGCGGGCCGCGCGCAGCACCAGATTGTCGGCGACGGCACCCGCGCCAGACGCATTCGGGCCGCGCACGGCAAGCGAGGCCGCGCCACCGGGAACGAACGCGAGCCGGTCCTGCACGCCGGCGAACACCACCAGACTTTCCAGCGTGTGATAGCCGTCGGCGCGGCGACCGGTCACCCGCAGCGTGAGATTGACCTTGGCGGGTGCGTGTTCGACGAGTTCGCGCGGCACGGCAGACTATCTGGGCATCAATTTTTCGGGAAACCGGATTCCATTTTTCCGGATCATAACCCTAGCCGCCGTTGCCCGGCTTCTTCTGCTTGCTTGCGTCGGCCGCCGACGAGGTTTCCTCGGGCAGGCCGGCCTTGAGCTTCTGCTCGATTTTCTCAAGATCCTCGGGCTCCGGCTTGAGGTCCTTGGCATGCGACCACTGAAACTGCGCCTCGAGAAACCGGCCGGTCTTCCAATAGCCGTCACCGAGATGATCGTTGATGGTTGGATCGTCCGGCTTGAGCTCGACCGCGCGCTCGAGGTGCTTCACAGCCTCGTCGTAGTTGCCGAGCCGGTAGTAGGCCCAACCGAGCGAATCCACGATGTAGCCATCGTCGGGTCGCTGCTCGACCGCACGGCGGATCATGCGCATGCCCTCGTCGAGGTTGATGCCCTGATCGACCCACGAGTAGCCGAGATAGTTGAGCACGTGCGGCTGATCGGGATAGAGCTTCAGCGCCGTCTTCAGATCGGATTCGGCTGCGCTCCACTTCTTGGCGCGCTCATTGCAGATGCCACGGAAATAGTAGATCAGCCAGTGCGGCCGCTCGGGGGTGCTGATCGTTGCGACGCCCTTGCTGTAGACGTCCGCGCACTCGCTGAATTCCTTGCGGCCGCGCTGGATGTTGCCCAGCGCCATGATCGCTTCGGTGTTCGCTGGCTGCTCCGCGATCAGCTTTGTGAGGCGCTTCTTGGCCTCGTCAGTGCGATCGAGCGTGTCGAGATTGACCGCGAGCTGGATCTCGGCGTTGCGGCGCAGCGGCGAGGTCTGCGGCACCCGCTCGTAGAACTTGATGGCCAGATTGGCGTTCTTGATCTGCTCGTACAGATCCGCGAGCGCGAGCAGCGCCAACGGCTGATTGGGTGCCAGATAGAGCGCGAGCTGAAGATAGACCATGCCGAGGTCCTCGCCGCCGCGGCGGCCGAGCGCCGCGCCGAGGCCGTACAGCACTTCGGCGCCGCCTGCCTGGGGCGTATCGGCGAGCGGCAAAATCTGCTTGCCGGATTTGACGTTGGCCATCGCATCGACGATCAGCGGATGGCGCGGCAACTGCGCATCGAACGACTGAAAGACCTTGACGGCCTCGTCCCTGTTGCCGTTGCGCGACAGCCAGGAGCCGTAGGCTTCGACCAGGCGGAGCGCCGAGTTGTCGAGCTTGTAGGCGCGCTCGAAACGCTTGCCGGCTTCCTTCTTGTTGCCGGCGAGGTCCAGCATCATGCCGGCGTGCAGGTCCTTGAACAGTGCGTACCACTCGGCACCCTGCAGCTTGTCGATCGCCTCGATCGCGCCCTTGGAATCGTTCGCGCCATATTGCGCCCACGCCGCAAGCAGCGTGCCGGCCAGATCGGTGATCGGGCCGCGCACCGACTGTTGAAGATTGGTTTTCGCCGTCGCGTACTGCTTCTGCTTGAGCGCGCGAACGCCAAGCACCAGACGGGCGAGCCGGTGGTTGCGGTCGACCGCGACGAGGCGTTCCGCGAGCTTGATCGCTTCGTCCATGTCGCCATCGGCGACCACGGACAGGAACGCCCGCTCCAGCAACTCGCTGTTGCGCGGGTCCGCCTTGAGCGCGGCGCGGTAATAGACCGAGGCTGCCGAAGCGTCGCGCTGCACGCTGGCATGTCGCGCCGCGAGATAGCTGCCGGACGGCGAAACCCGCACGATCTCATTCCACGGCGGCATTTCCGACTGGGTCGGCGCGCGTTGCGCGCGCTGCGCGGAGAGCGTCGACGGCAGCGTCAGCACAACGGCGCCGAGCGCCGCGGCGACAATGCGCCGGGTCAAGATGGAAGCTATCACTCGCTAATCTCCATGGGAGGGCGCGCCGGCGCGCTTCCCTGTCGAGTCGGCCGCAGAATGGCCTTTTTGGGGACCTGCCGCAAGGACGGCCGGCCGTCCGCTCCGCCCATCCGATTGAGCGGCGCGGTGTGGCAGCATCGTGGCCGACGGCCCGGTCAAGGATCACATATTCGAGTAGTTCGGGCCGCCGCCGCCTTCCGGCGGAACCCAGGTGATGTTGCGGTTGGGGTCTTTTATGTCGCACGTTTTGCAGTGGACGCAGTTCTGCGCGTTGATCACGAACTTCGGCGCGCCGCCCTCCTCCACCCATTCATAGACGCCGGCCGGACAATAACGTTGCGACGGCCCGGCGTAGACGTCGTGCTCCGACGCCTTCTGCAACGCCATGTCAGCAACCTTGAGATGCGGCGGCTGATCTTCCTCGTGATTGGTGTTTGAGAGGAACACCGAGGAGAGCTTGTCGAAGGTGAGCCTGCCATCGGGCTTCGGATACGCGATCGGCGAGAATTCGGCGGCGGGTCTTAGCGTCTCGGAATCCGGCTTGCCGTGACGCAGCGTGCCGAACAGCGAAAAGCCCAGCGTATTGCACCACATGTCGAAGCCGCCAAGACCGATGCCGACCACCGTGCCGAGCTTCGACCACAGCGGCTTGGCGTTACGCACCTTCCAGAGGTCGCTGCCGATGTCGCCCTCGCTCCAGCTCGCGTCATAGCCGACGAGCTCATCGTTGGAGCGGCCCTCGGACAGCGCTTCCGCGACGTGCTCGGCGGCGAGCATTCCCGACAGCATCGCGTTGTGGCTGCCCTTGATGCGCGGGACATTGACGAACCCCGCCGAGCAGCCGATCAGCGCGCCGCCGGCGAACGTCAGCTTCGGCACCGACTGATAGCCGCCTTCGGTAATGGCGCGCGCGCCGTACGACAGGCGCTTGCCGCCGGCGAAGGTATCGCGGACCAGCGGGTGAGTCTTGAAGCGCTGGAATTCGTCGAACGGCGACAGATAGGGATTGGCGTAGTTGAGATGCAGCACGAAGCCGACCGATACCAGATTATCGTCGAAGTGATAGAGGAACGAGCCGCCGCCGGTCGAATTGTCGAGCGGCCAGCCGAAAGAATGCTGCACCAGGCCCGGCTTGTGCTTGTCCGGCGCGACCTGCCACAGTTCCTTCAATCCGAGGCCGAACTTCTGCGGCTCGCGTCCGTCCGCAAGCCCGAACTTGGCGATGAGCTGTTTCGACAGGTTGCCGCGCGCGCCTTCCGCGAACAGCGTGTACTTGGCGCGAAGCTCCATGCCACGGGTGAAGCCGGCATTGGGCTCGCCGCTCTTGCCGATTCCCATGTCGCCGGTGGCGACGCCAGCTACCGCGCCGTCCTGGAACAGCGCCTCCGCGGCGGCGAAGCCCGGATAGAGCTCGACGCCGAGCGCTTCGGCTTTCTTGCCAAGCCAGCGGCAAACATTGCCGAGAGAAACGATGTAGTTGCCGTGATTGCTCATCAGCGGCGGCATCATGACGTTCGGCAACCGCAACGCGCCCGAGGCCGAGAGCCAGTAGAAGCGATCGTCGGTAACCGCCGTCTTGATCGGCGTGTCCTCGCCGCGCCATTCCGGAAGCAGCCGGTCGAGCGCGATCGGATCGATCACCGCGCCGGACAGGATGTGGGCGCCGACCTCCGAGCCCTTTTCGACAACCACCACGTTGATGTCCGCGGAAATCTGCTTGAGCCGGATCGCGGCGGCGAGCCCGGCCGGCCCGGCGCCGACAATGACGACGTCGAATTCCATTGCTTCGCGGGCGGGCAATTCGGCCATGGCATTTTCCCTGGAATTATTCTTTTTCCACGTTTGCCCGCACGCCACAATCGCCAGTGCACAGACAACCGTGATACAGACAACCGTGATAGAGTAACGGAATGCCCGATGTTCTCATCCCACCGCGCGACCTGCTCAGCTTTTATGCTGAAGCCGGCGTCGATGCCGCCGTGGGCGAAACGCCGAACGACTATTTATCGGCGCCGTCAATCTCTCCGCCTGCCTCCCCCCTTGCAGGAGAGGCCCGCACAAATTCTCCCCCCACCCCAACCCTCCCCCGCAAGGGCGGAGGGAGCCCAGCGTATGCCGCGCCAACAGCAGGTCCTTCATCGGCGCCCGCGGTGCCCGAGGCCGCGGTGATGGGTGCGCGCGAAGCGGCGAAAAGCGCGGCGAGCCTCGACGAGTTGCGCACCCTGCTCGACGAGTTCAACGGTTGCGCGCTCAAGGCGACGGCAAGCCGGCTGGTTTTCGCCGACGGCAATCCGGAAGGCCGCGTGATGTTCGTCGGCGAAGCGCCGGGCCGCGAAGAGGACATCGAAGGCCTGCCGTTCGTCGGACGCTCAGGCAAGCTGCTCGACCAGATGCTGACGTCGATCGGGCTCGACCGCACCAAGGTCTACATCGCCAACATCGTGCCATGGCGGCCGCCCGGCAACCGCACGCCGACGCCGGTCGAGACGCAAATCTGCCTGCCGTTCATCCAGCGCCAGATCGAACTGGCCGATCCCGACATCCTGGTGTGCGTCGGCGGCCCAAGCGCGGGCGGGTTGCTAAACATGCAGGGCATCCTGAAGAACCGCGGCCGCTGGGTCTCCTATCAGACCGGAACGCGGGAGATCCGCGCAATGGCGACGCTGCATCCGGCTTATCTGCTGCGCTCGCCGATCGCCAAGCGTCTTGCCTGGCGCGACTTCCTGGCGATCAAGAAGGCGCTCGGCTGATCCGCCGCCGCATTAACCTGAACGGCAAAATCCGTCCGCGCCGCTTCGCGCTTGCGCGCTCCGTTATGGCAGTGTCGCGCCCAAACGGGGTGGATGGATTTTAACCATGCGCGACCAACGGAACATTCTCAGCCTCGCCGCGGCGGTCGCCGCGATGACGGCGTGCGCGACCGCGATCGCAAGCGCGCAAAACTATCAATATCAGTCGAAGCCTTCGATCACGTATCAGCCCTCGCAACGTTCGCAGCCGTCGGCGCCATCGCAGACCTATCAATCGACGCAACCGTCGCAGACCTCCCAGTCGCCGCAGCCGGCGCAGCGCTCGCCGCAGCCGACCACGACCAATACCTCGCCTTCGACATCGCAGCCGACGACGTCCGCGCCGAGCACCCCGCCCTATTCATCGCAACCCTCGCCGAGCCGTCCGCAATCCGCGCAGCAGCCGCCCGCGCAAGGGCAGTCCAACCCGCCGCAGCAGACCGGCGCATCGTTGGCGCAGAATTCCGCGCGGTGCGCCAATTCCGATAAGTCGATGCAGCCCGACACGTCGATCGGCGGCTGCAACGCCGTGATCCAGGAAACCGCGAAGAACCTGGCGGCCGCCTATTTCTTTCGCGGCGCCGCCCACGTCGCCAAGAGCGATTTCGACCGCGCCATCGCCGACTACACCCAGGCCATCGCGATCGATCCGACAGAATCCGACTACCTCAACAGCCGCGCCGCGATCTACGAACAGAAGAACGACATGACGCGCGCGATGGCCGACTATGACGCGGCGATCAAGCTTAATCCAAAATCGGCATACGCCTACAACAACCGCGGTGCCAGCTTCCAGCGCAAGGGCGACTACGCCCGCGCCTCCACCGACTATGGCGAGGTGACGCGGCTGCAGCCGAAAAATCCGGATGCATGGGCCGCACGCTGCTGGGTGCGCGCCGCCGCCGGCCGCGAGGTGCAGCAGGCACTCAACGACTGCAACGAGTCGCTCAAGCTCAAGGCCGACCAGCCCGACGTGCTCGACACCCGCGGCTTCGTCTACCTGCGCCTTGGCAAGATGGACGACGCCATCAAGGACTATGACGCCGCGCTCAAGCTCGAATCGAAGCTACCTAGCGCGCTCTACGGCCGTGGTGTCGCCAAGGCGAGAAAAGGCGACAAGGCCGGGGGCATCTCCGACATCACTGCGGCAAAGTCCATGAAGTCGGACATCGAGTCCGAGTTCTCGCGCTACGGCATCCGCCAGTAAGAAACCTCATCCCACCGCGAACTTGATTGCGAACAGCACCGCCAGAACCAGAACGACGGGCGAAGCATCGCTGACTTTGCCGGCGACGAGCTTGATCACGGCATAGGTGATGAAGCCAAGGCCAATGCCGGTCGCGATCGAGTAGGTCAGCGGCATCGAGACGGCGGCAACCACCGCGGGCGCGGATTCCGTGAGGTCGTCCCACTCCATCTCGGCAAGCCCGCGCGCCATCACCACTGCGACGTAGAGCAGCGCGGCGGCGGAGGCGTAGGCCGGGATCATGCCGGCCAGCGGCGCGAAGAACAGCGCCAGCAGGAACAGCGCCGCGACAACGACACCGGTCAACCCGGTGCGGCCGCCGGCCAAGGCGCCGGACGCGCTTTCGATATAGCTCGTGGTGTTCGAGGTGCCGAGCAGCGAGCCAATCACGGTTGCCGACGAGTCCGCGACCAACGCCTGGCGCATCCGCGGCAGCTTGCCGTCGTTGTCGAGCAACTTGGCCCGGTGGGCGACGCCGATCAGCGTGCCGGCTGTGTCGAAGAAATCGACCAGCAGCAGCGTGAAGATCACAACAAGCGCCGTCGTTTCGAACACCCGAGAGAAGTCGAGTCGCAGGAAGGTCGGGGCGAGCGACGGCGGCATTGAAACCACGCCGGAATATTGGACGAGCCCGAGCGGGATGCCGATCAGCGTTACCACCAGGATGCCGATCAGCGTCGCGCCGAGTACGTTGCGCGCGTTGAGGGCCGCAATCAGCGTAAAGCCGGCCAGCGCAAGGATGGCGGGCCATTGCTTGAGGTCGCCCAGAGTCACCAGCGTCGCCGGGTGATCAACCACGATCTTGGCCTGCTCGAGCGCGATGATGAAAAGGAAAAGGCCGATGCCCGCCGACACCGCGAGCTTGAGATTTCTCGGGATCGCGTTGATGACATATTCGCGCAGCGGCGTGAGTGAGATAATGAGCGCCAGAATGCCGGATACCAGCACAAAGGCGAGCGCCTGCTGCCACGTGTACTTGTAGGTCAGCACCAGCGTGAAGGCGAAGAACGCGTTGAGCCCCATGCCGGGCGCGAGCGCGATCGGATAATTGGCGTAGAGCGCCATGATCAGAGTCGAGACCGCCGCGGCGACGCATGTCGCAACGAACACCGCGCCCTTGTCCATTCCGGCGTTCGCCAGGATCGCCGGATTGACGAACACGATGTAGACCATGGTGCGGAACGTGGTAACGCCCGCGATCACCTCGGTGCGCACGTCGGTGCCGTGCCGCTCGAGCCCGAAATACCGGTCCAGAAAATCGTTCATGGTGAAGCCCCCGCTCCCGTTCCCAGCGGCACAAGCATAGCGGCGCTGCGTCACAGGGGCACCCGGCCCCTTGCGGAATTCAACAGGCGGATTCACATTTGTATGCGCTGTTGTTCGGCACGCCTTCGAGGCTAAGGTGACAGCTATGGACCTCGATCCCGTCCTTCTTGCCCGCCTGCAATTCGCGTTCACGATCACGTTTCACATCATTTTTCCGAGCTTCACGATCGGGCTGTCGGCGTTCATCGCCACGCTGCTGGTGCGTTGGATGTGGACGGGCCGCGAGCACCTGCACCGCCTGGCACGCTTCTGGACCAAGATCTTCGCGGTCTCGTTCGCGATGGGCGTCGTGTCGGGGATCGTGCTGTCCTACCAGTTCGGCACCAATTGGAGCCGCTTCTCGGTGGTGGTCGGCAACGTAATCGGTCCGCTGATCGGGTATGAGGTGCTCACTGCCTTCTTCCTGGAAGCAACCTTCCTCGGCGTCATGCTGTTCGGCTGGAAACGCGTGCCGCCCTGGCTGCACGTGATGTCGGCGATTTTCGTCGCGATCGGCACCGCGATTTCGGCGTTCTGGATTCTGTCCGCCAATAGTTGGATGCAGACGCCGGCCGGGCACGAAATCCGCAACGGCATCGCCTATCCGGTCGACTGGCTCGCGATCGTTTTCAATCCGAGCTTCCCGTATCGCTTCACGCACATGCTCACCGCGGTTTACTTGACCACCTCGCTGGTCATCCTCGCCGTCGGCGCACGCTATCTTCTTGCCAACAAGCATCTCGACGAAGCAAAGACCATGATGCGCATGGCGGTCGGCATGATCGCCATTCTCGCGCCACTCCAGCTTTTCATCGGTGACCAGCATGGCCTCAATACGCTCGAGCACCAGCCGATCAAGATCGCGGCGATGGAGGCACATTGGGACGGCAGCAAGCCGGGCGACTTCCATATCTTTGCATGGCCGGACGAAGAAGCCGGCGTGAACCGTTTCGCAATTTCGATTCCGCGTGGCTCTTCTCTTGTTCTCACCCATCACATGAACGGCTTGTTCCCCGGATTGAACAGCGTGCCGCCATCCGATCGGCCGCCGGTCAAAGTCGTATTCTTCGCCTTTCGCATCATGCTGGCCGTCGGCTTCTTCATGATCGCTGCCGCGCTTTTCGGCGCATACCTTTGGTGGCGCGGCACATTGTTCGAGACGCGCTGGTATCTGCAGGTCATGGCGCACAGCTGGTGGATTGGATTCGTCGCCGTCATCTCCGGCTGGGTGGTCACCGAAAGC
>JBEVIJ010000014.1:0-11502 GCA_040510745.1 Xanthobacteraceae bacterium | reverse complement strand
CCGTCCGCCAAGCCGCCGACCCACATGAAGGACTGGTCGTCTTCGAGGATCGTGATCGCCAGAAATTCGACGATGCTCTCCGCATTGACGATACGCACGCCGAGCTGGCCCGCGGTCGAATAGGTCAGCGCCGAACGCGAAATGCGCGTGGCGGGAATTGGATCGAGCGGGATCGCCACCTCCACGGTGATGCCGTCCGGGATCGCGCCATCGGAATTGGCGATCTCAAGCTCGACGCGATAGGTGCGGGTCGTCTGACTCGCGGACGGCGAGACGTAACGGACCTTGCCTTGCGCCGTCTGTCCGCTGACCAGCCGGATCTCGGCGGTCTGGCCGACTTTCACGCCCTGCCGCTTGCGCTCCGACACTTCGACCACTCCGAGCATCGGATCGAGCGCCACCATCTGGCCGATCTCCTTGCCGGCGAACGAGAACGCGGCGCCGCCGACCTCGCTGGTCAGCTCGGTGATGACGCCCGCCCAGGGCGCAATAAGTAGGCCGCGGTCGCGCTCAGCCTCCGCCATGGCGAGCGCAGCCACGGACGCCTTGTGCTGTGCTTCCAGGCTGGAGAGTTCGAGACGCGGCACGGCGTTGAGCTCGATCAGCCGGCGCTTGGCGTCGAGCTCGATCTTGCGCTGCTCGACCAGCGCCTTGGCCTGCATGACCTGCGCCTCGCGTGCCTCGTCTGAAAGGATGGCGATGATGTCGCCCTTCTGGACGCGGCTTCCGCGGCGCACCCGCAGGTCGGTCAGGATGCCGCCGGTGCGCGCAAACAGCGTGACCTTTTTGTCGGCTTCGGTGCGGCCCGACAGCAGCAGCTTGCGGTGATGCTGAACCAGTTGACTGTCGAGCACCGCGACGCGGAACGGCGGCGCCGCGGCGGCTGCCGGCGGCTGGATGGCGGCGCGGCTTTCCGGCGTTTCATGCGGCAGGAAATGGCCGGACGCGATCCACAGCGTGGCGCCGGCGACCAGGCCGATGGCGGTGAGGTGTCTTGCTCTCATTTTGTTCCCCCCGCGCTGGCGCGCTCAGGCGTGCGAAGCATGTGACGCGCGATGTCCATGAAAATCGGCAACGCCGTTTCCGGCTTGAAATTCGGGTCGAGCGCGCGGCGCCACCACACGCCGTCGGCGATGATCATCAGCATGGTCGCGACGCCGTCGAAGTCGACGTCGGGCGACAGATCGCCGTGCTCGACGCCGGCCTTGAACAGATCGATCAGCCAGCGCTTCACATCGGCATCGAAGCCGGCCGAGATGCGCGCGATCTCCGGATGGCGGCGCGCCTCGGACATGATCTCGGTGCACAGCTTGACCTGCTCGTCCGGCCGAACCGCGAAGTGATGGTGCGCCATGCCCTCGAGCACCGCGAAAAAGCCGTGCGACAGGTCGGCGTTGGCGAACTCCTGCGCCACCTCGGCGCGGTCGCGCTCGGCGATGCCGGCGATCAGCGATTCCTTTGAAGGAAAATAGCGGTAGAGGTTGCCGGGGCTCATCCCGGCCTCGGCGCAGATTTCCTGCATCGAGGTCTGATGGAAACCGCTGCGGACAAAGCAACGCTGCGCGGCGCCGAGAATCTCGTCGCGTCGGTCGGATTGACGTTGAACGTTGATGGCGCGCGCCATCCAGCTCCCCCCGGCTAAGTGAGAATGAACGTTCGCTCTCAATTGAATAGGCTTATCAACGCCGCATGTCAAATGGCTTGCTGCACCGCAGCATAATTTTCGAGCCTAACCCGTAGTTTATGCGAGGCTTTTGGGGCGTCTGGGACGCGCCAGTGATACCGTCCCCGCGACAATTATTCCCATGCTCGACAACCCAGCATCCCAACCCGAAGCCGGTATTTCCAGTCGCCCCCGGCTCGACCTTCAGCAGCACCTGGCCGACCTCGAAGCCGCCGGGTTGCTGGTGCACATCGACCGGCCGATCAACAAGGACACCGAGCTCGGTCCGCTGGTGCGCTGGCAATTCATCGGCGGCGTGCCGGAGGGGCAGCGGCGGGCGTTCCTGTTCACCAACGTGATCGACTCCAAGGGCAAGCGTTACGAGATGCCGGTCGTGGTCGGCGCGCTGGCGTCGTCGCCGGAAATCTACGCCATGGGAATGGGGCTCCCGGTCGGTGAGATCGGCGACGCCTGGATGCATGCGATCGGCAATCCCATTCCGCCGGTCGCGGTGACCGACGCGCCTTGCCAGGAGGTCGTGATTGAAGGCGACGCGCTGCGGGCGCCGGATGGCGGCCTCAAGGTTCTGCCTGTGCCGGTCTCGACGCCGGGCTTCGATGCGGCGCCCTATCTCACCGCAACGCTCTGCGTGACCAAGGATCCCGACAGCGGCGTGCGCAACATGGGCACCTACAGAGCCGCGTTGAAAGCGAGCGACCGCCTGGTGGTTCGCATGGTCGCGCGCGAGGCAACCGGTGCCGGCGGCTATCTGCACTGGCTGAAGTATCGCGAGCGCGGCGAGAAGATGCCGATCGCCATCGTGGTCGGCTGCGCGCCGATCGTGATGTTCACCGGGCCGCAAAAGCTCGCGAACGATATGGACGAGATGGCGGTGGCCGGCGGAGCGGCCGGCGCGCCGATCCGCATGGTTCGCTGCCGCACCATCGATCTCGACGTGCCCGCCGGTTCCGAGATCGTGGTCGAGGGCCTGATCGACACCGGCGTGCTGGAGCCGGAGGCGCCGTTCGGCGAGAGCAACGGCTATGTCGCGCTCGAAGGCTACAACATGCCGATGCAGGTGACCGCGATCACCATGAAACGCAAGCCGGTGTTCGCGCAGATCATCAGCCAGGTGACGCCGAGCGAGAGCAGCGTCATCAAGAAGGTGGCCTACGAGCCGTTGTTCCTTGCGCACCTCAAGCAGAGCCTCGGCGTCAAAGGAATCCGCCGGGTCGCGATGCACGAGCGGCTGACCAACTTGCGGCCGGTGATCTTCCTGCAGTTCGCCGCCAACACGCCGCGCACCGAAGTGTGGCGCGGTCTGCACGGCGCTTCGACGCTGCAATCGAACTGCGGCAAGATCGTCAGTGCGGTGAGCGAGGACATCGAACCTACCAGCATGGACGCGGTGCTGTGGTCGCTCGCCTACCGCACCAATCCGGCCGAGGACATGCATATCGTGCGGCACCGCGGCGGCGTGCAGGGCGCGCAATACGGGCCGGGCAAGACCGACTCCGGGCTGCTGGTCGACGCGACTCGCAAGCGGCCGATGCCGCCACTTGCGCTGCCGGCGCGCGAGTTCATGGAGCACGCCCGCAAGCTCTGGGAGGAGCTGGAGCTGCCGCCGCTCAACGTGCAGGCGCCCTGGCACGGCTACACGCTGGAGGACTGGACCGACACCTGGGAGCAATACGCGCAGCGCACCGTGGCGGGCGATTGGGAACAGACCGGCAAGGAGACGCTGCTGCGGCAGCGAACGGATAAGATGCCGGAAGCGCCGGTGCGGCCCGGCTCCAACATGGAAGAAGACTGAGGCTGATGGTTTCCGATAGCGCGGCCTATCGCGGCGATGTCGACGGGCTGCGCGCCGTCGCCGTGCTGCTGGTCATCGGCTTTCACTTTTTTCCGCGCTACGTGCCCGGCGGCTTTATCGGCGTCGATGTTTTCTTCGTCATTTCCGGCTTTTTGATCACGCGGCTCATCGTCGTCGGCCTGGAGGACGGCAGCTTCACGCTGGCGGACTTCTACGCGCGCCGGATCAGGCGCATCTTTCCTGCCCTCGCGTTGGTGCTGGCCGTCAGCCTGGTCGCCGGCTGGCTGGTGCTGTTTCCGCTCGACTACCGCGACCTCGGTAAGCATGCCGCCGCCGCCGCGGTATTCATCGCCAACTTCACGTTCCTGAACGAAGCCGGCTACTTCGACACCTCGTCGGAGCTCAAGCCGCTGCTGCACCTGTGGTCGCTGGGCGTCGAGGAGCAGTTCTACATCGTCTGGCCGGTGCTGCTGCTGCTGGCGTGGCGATGGCGGTACTCGCCGTTCCTCATCGCGGCCGGGCTGCTGGTGGCTTCGTTTGCCTGGAACGTCTGGCTGACGGGCTCCAATCAGCTCGCCGCGTTCTATCTGCCGTTCACGCGCTTCTGGGAGCTGATGCTCGGCGGCATCCTGGCGATCGCTTCGCTGGTGGCGGCGGATCGCGGCGGTCCTTCGGCCCGGATACGCGAAGCCCTGTCGCTGTCGGGTCTCGCACTTCTCGCCGCCGCCGTTGTCCTGATCAGCCGGGAGCGCGCCTTCCCCGGCTGGTGGGCGGCGCTGCCGACGATCGGCACCGCGCTCATGATTTTTGCCGGACCGCAGGCTTTCCTGAACCGCCTCGTTCTCAATTATCGCCCGCTCGTTTACGTCGGCCTCATCAGCTACCCGCTTTATCTCTGGCACTGGCCGATCCTGACGTTCGCGCGGCATATCCAGTTCAAGGAGCCGACCAACCTGACCAAGGCGGCGTACATTGCCTTGGCGTTCGCGCTGGCGCACCTGACGTATCAGTACATTGAAAAGCCGATCCGCTTCGGCAAGCCGGACACGCGCAGGCCGGTCCTGCTGGCAGCGGCCATGGCCGTGATCGGGTTCATCGGTCTTGCAATCTATCTCGCTGGCGGTTTCGCAAGCCGCTATCCGAGCGACGTCCAGAACCTGTTCCAGGATTTCCGGCGCGAGGCGGAGGTCGTGCACGGCACGGACCTGTGCGCCCGCAAGGATACCGCGGAGTTCGCGGTGACGACCGAGTGCCCGCCCACCGGCGGGCGGCGGCTGATCGTGGTTTGGGGCGACTCGCACGCGGCGCACCTGCTTCGCGGCCTGATCGAGATTGAGAAAGGCAAAGACGACATTCAGGTCGTGTCGTTCGCGCATGGCGGGTGTCCGCCGATTCTCTCGTTCGAAAGTCCCTACGTCTCGGACTGCGCGTCGGTCAACGAGACGGTGATGCAGCGCATGTGGCAGATGAAGCCGGACACCGTGATCATGGCCGGGCGCTGGGACATCTACGAAGGACTGCCCAAGCTCGACGATGAATCGGTCTCGTGGACCATCTCGCGTCTCAAATCGATGGGTGTCCGCAAGGTCGTCGGGGTCAACCAGTTTCCGCTGTGGGACGCGCCGGTTCCCAAAATCCTCGCCCGATATTACCGCACCGCGCGCGCGTCGTTCGCGGCAGCATCGCATGAGCCGCTGCGCGACCGGGATCGTCTGGTGCAGTCTGCGTTCGCCGTCAGCTACGCGATTGGCCGCGCGTTCCTGACGGCCGGCGCGACCGTGGTCTCGCCGCCCGCGACGCTGTGCAATGCGGCGGGATGCCTGCTCACCGTGCCGGGCACGGCCTTTGAGCCGATCGCGGGAGACCAGACTCATCTAACCTACGCCGGCTCGATCTATTTCCTCTCGCGCAACGCTGAGGCGCTTACAGGCAACTAGCCGCTTGAGTCCGCTGTGCCAGATGAATGAAACTACGCTCCGCAAAATCAAGGGGAATGGAAAATGATGGAAGGCTTCACCCGCACCACGATCAAGACTAGCGGTGCCGACATCGTCACGGTGCATGGCGGCAAGGGGCCGCCGGTGCTGCTGATACACGGCAATCCATTCACTCATTTGTCCTGGCACAAGTTCGCGCCGCGGCTCGCCGAGGAATTCACGGTCGTTGCGACCGACCTTCGCGGTTACGGCGATTCATCAAAACCGCCCAGCACCGAGAAGCACGAGAACTACTCGTTCCGCGCCATGGCGCAGGATCAGGTCGAAGTGATGGAGAAGCTCGGTTTCAAGACGTTCATGGTGGCCGGTCACGACCGCGGCGCGCGCGTGACGCACCGCATGTGCCTCGATCACCCGGAGCGCGTGCAGCGCGCCGCAATCCTCGACATCATCCCGCAGCACCACCTGTTCAACAACATCAACAAATCCTGGGCGACGTTTTCCTGGCACTGGTTCTTCAACATCCAGCCCGCGCCGATGCCCGAAAAGCTGATGGGCGCCGATCCGGATTGGTTCATCGAGTACAAGCTCGCCAAGACCAAGCAAGGATTGAACTTCTTCGGCAAGGAGGCGCTGGAAGAGTACAAGCGTTGCTTCCGCAACCCGGAGACGATCCGCGCCATCTGTGAGGATTACCGGGCTTGCGCCGGAATCGATTTCGAGATGGACACCAAGGATTTCGAGGCCGGCAAGAAGATCGCGTGCCCGTCGCTCATTCTCTGGGGCGCGAACGGCAGCGTCGGCCGCAACAGCCGGCCGTCGGCGGGCGAGATCTGGCAGAACTACGCGACCGACATCCGCGGCGCCAAGGCGCTGCCGTGCGGGCATTATCTCTCCGAGGAAGCGCCGGATGAGACTTACGCCGATCTGCGCGCGTTCTTTAAGGCGCAATAACGCGCCGAACATTCGGAGCGCGCGTCTCGTGCCTTTCCCATTGACGGAGAGGGCGGCTCCGAATGCAAAGCACACTCAAACGGGTGAGGGGTTCTCGACACACCACCTCACCCATTTTCCGCTGCGGGCCGCCGGCGTCGATTGTTGCGCTCGCGCGGATCGTGTAGCCTTCCTTCCAACAATAGAAACAATGAGGGGAGGGGATGCGGCGCGGGCGTATCATCGCGTGCGTTTGCGTGGCGGCGATTTTTCTTGCCGCCCTTGTCACCGCGTCTGGCTACGCGCAGATCGATGCATTGGGCCCCGGGCCAGGCTTCTTTCCGCTCTGGCTGAGCCTGATCGGGCTCGCTCTCACGATCCTGATTCTGATTGAAAATTGGCGCGACCCGAGCCTGGGCAGCGCAAGCATTCTGCCGGAGCGGCGTGCGGCCATTCAGGGCGGCGTCGTGCTCGCCGCGCTGGTCGCGGCCGCGGTGTTGCTTGAGCCGCTCGGCTTCCGTCTTACCATGCTGTTCTTCGTCGCCGGTCTGCTGCTCGCGTTGGGCGCGCGCTCTCCCACCACCATCGCCTTGACCGCGGTGGCGGGAAGCTTCGGCGTGTTCCACGTCTTCCTTTACTGGCTGAAGGTGCCGTTGCCGACCGGCGCGCTCGGGCTTTGAAAGAACGCGATGGACACCCTCCAATATCTTCTGACGGGATTGGCGGCGGCGATGAGCCTGCAGAATCTCGGCTTCGCCCTGATCGGCTGCGTGCTGGGCACGCTGATCGGCGTGTTGCCTGGGCTTGGCCCGACAGCCGGCACGGCCATCCTCATCCCGCTCACCTTCCAGCTCGACCCGACCGGCGCCATCATCATGCTCAGCGCCATCTACTATGGCGCCATGTACGGCGGCACCATCACATCGGTGCTGATCAACGTGCCGGGCGAAGCAGCCTCCGTCATCACCTGTTTCGACGGCTATGAAATGGCCAAGCAGGGCCGCGGCGGCACCGCGCTGGGGATCGCCGCCATTGGCTCCTTCGTCGGCGGCATCGCCGCCACCATCGCGCTGATCGTCGTTGCGCCGCCGCTGGCGCGGCTGGCGCTGAGCTTCGGCCCGCCCGAATTCTTTGCGCTGATGCTGGTCGGCCTCGCCCTGATCACCGGACTTGCCGGGAACTCGGTAATGACCGCGGTCATGATGGCCGTGCTCGGATTGTTGATCGCGATGGTCGGCATCGACCCGGTGCGCGGCGCGCCGCGCTTCACGTTCGGCATTCCCAGTCTTTATGACGGTGTCGGATTTATCCCGGTGGTGATGGGCCTGTTCGGCATCGCGGAAATCCTCGTCACCGTCGAACGGCCCTATCGCGAAGTGATCAAGACCAAGCTCACGTCGCTGTTGCCGTCACGCGAGGAATGGCGTCGCTCGATCGGCGCGATCGCACGCGGCACCGGCATCGGTTTCTTTCTGGGGCTGATCCCCGGCGTCGGCGCCATCATCCCGACCTTCGTGGCCTATGTGATCGAGAAGCGCGTGTCGAAGACGCCGGAGCAGTTTGGGAAGGGCGCCATCGAGGGCGTCGCGGCTCCCGAGACGGCCAACAACGCCTACGCCAACGCCGCGATGATTCCGCTGCTCACGCTGGGCATCCCAAGCTCGCCCACCATCGCGGTGCTGATGGGCGCCTTCATCATCAACGGCCTTACGCCGGGCCCTTTCCTGTTCAAGGAGCGTCCGGACCTGGTCTGGGCGGTGATCGCGAGCTTCATGGTCGGCAATATCATGCTCTTGATCTTGAACCTGCCATTCGTTGGCCTGTGGGCGCGCCTGCTGCGTCTGCCCTACCAATATGTGTGCGTGGGGACACTGTTGTTCTGCATTATCGGGGCGTACAGCCTGCAGCAGAGCGTGTTCGACGTCGGCGTCATGATCGGATGCGGCGTGATCGGCTATTTCCTGCGCAAGGTCGATCTGCCGGTCGCGCCGCTGGTGCTCGGACTGATCCTCGGGCCGTTCATCGAAAAATCGCTGCGAACCTCGCTCGAAATGTCGGGCGGTGAATTCTCGATATTCTACACGCGGCCCTTATGTCTTGGACTGTTGCTGCTCGCGGCCGTGGTGCTGATCGGCTCGATGTGGCGCGCACCACCGTCCGCGGTGCGTGCAACGAACGACTGAAAACGCAACCAGGAGGAGGAAACGTCAATGAAATGTCGCATCGTCATCGTCATCGCCATCGCCGCTTTGGCGCTCGCGGCGCCTTTTGGCGCCAGCGCGCAGAACTTCCCCAACAAGCCTGTGCAGCTCATGGTCGCGTATCCGCCGGGCGGCTCGACCGACGTTGGCGCACGCATCGTTGCTGCGATTGCGGAAAAAACTCTCGGGCAGCCGATGATCGTGGTGAACAAAGGCGGCGCCGGGGGGCAAGTCGGCTGGACCGAATTGATCCGCCAGAAGCCGGATGGCTATTACATCGGCTACATCAACCTGCCCGCCACCAACACGGTGATCCTCGATCCGGAGCGCAAGGCGATCTTCACCGAGAAGGACTTCACGCCGATCATCAACCAGGTGCTCGATCCGGGCGTGATCTGGGTCAGGGCGGACAGCCCGTACAAGACAGTGCACGACCTGATCGCCGCTGCAAAGAAAGCGCCGAGCACCCTTCGCACGGCTACCACCGGCATTCTCTCGGACGATCACCTTGCCATCCTGATGACCGAGGAGGCGGCGCCCGGCGCGATTTTCCGGATCGTGCATCTTGATGGCGGCGCCACCCAGCTCAAGGAGATCATGGCCGGCAACCTCGATGCCGCCTACGACAACGTCGGCAGCATCGCGACCCGCGTGAAAACGGGCGAGGTCCGCGCGCTCGCGGTGCTGGACGACGTTCGCTCCAAGTTCATGCCCGACGTGCCGACCATGAAGGAGCTCGGCTATCCGACCGTGATGTCGAACTCCACGCGCGGCATCGTGGGGCCGAAGGGCATGCCGGCGCCTGTCGTGAGCCGGC
Organism: Xanthobacteraceae bacterium; assembly: GCA_040510745.1. Lineage (GTDB taxonomy): Bacteria > Pseudomonadota > Alphaproteobacteria > Rhizobiales > Xanthobacteraceae > Z2-YC6860. The sequence goes on along the minus strand of JBEVIJ010000014.1, from coordinate 2,138 downwards.
TGCAGGAAGTCCTCATGAAGGCGATGCAGGATCCCGATCATGTCAGTAAGCTGGAAAACCAGGGCCTGGGCATCAAGATCATGACCGGCGATGCCTACGCGCAGTACTTCGCCGAGACGCACGCCAAGGCGAAGAAGTACACCGAGTGGGCGAAGAACCGGCCGGCGCGGTGAGATCGCGCTATTCGGCGGCGACGGCGTGGCTCGGCTGCGCCGCAAGCCCGCGCAGATCGGGCAGGCCGAGGTGCAGTAGCTCGGCCGTCGTTTCGGCGGTGAAGGCCGCGGCTTCGCCGTGTTCGAGGAACACGGCGGTGTATTGGCGCAGCGGTTCCTGCTCCACGCGGCCTGAGCCCGAACAGGCGACATAGATGGCTCGTCCGCCGGCACGCAATGTGATGCCGGGGTTGAGCCTGACCATGCGGGCCTCGGTGCGTCGTTCGGTGAACACACCGAGGAGCTTCTCTTCCACGCCCGGATTGCCCGCCGAGGCGACCCAGTCGTAGTGGCCGGCGTCCATCATGATCGGTTGCGGATAGCGCGCCTTCGGAAAGTGCAGCGGCCGCTTGTTGACATGCTCCCAGATCGCCTGGAAGCCGTCGAGGTTGCGTTTGCCGGGCACGCCCTCGTTGCGCCGGTATACGCCGTCGTCGAACGTCCCGAGCACTTTGAGCTCGTTGGTTGCCTGCTTGGTTTCCTGGCGGGATAGATAACCCCCGCCGCTCGCGCCGCCGAACTGCAGCACGAGGGTCATCGCGGTCGCGTCGCTAGTCTGCGGGCCGTAAGAGGAGCCCTCCGGGAAATAGCCGACCATGCCCGGCGTCATCTTGCCGTCGCGCGCGAAGTTGAGATCGCCTTCGATCTGGAAACGGAACTGATCGAAATTGTGCCGGTGGCGCGGCGAGACAAAATCCTTGTCGTTCCGTCCCATCGAAAGCGAGAAGTTGCCGATCGTGCCGGGCTCGCCGTCGATCAGATGACGGAAGTGGAACGTCCCGCCGCGGTGTTCGAGTCCGCGCACCCATTCGACCTGATCGCCCTGCACGATTTTCATGGCTGCCGCCTCAGGATGTCGGCACCGTCGCCGGTGCGTTAAGGAAATTGCTTACCGCGTACCACAACAGGTGCCGGTTCTTGCCGTAGCCCGGGCTGTGCGCCGTCTCCGGCAGGATGACGAACTGGCGGTCGCCGTTCGGCAACCGCACATAGAAGTCGAGCAGGTCCTGGTCGGTCGAGTTGCCGTCCCAAATGCCGCGCAGCATCAGGACAGGGCACTGCACCTTCTTCGGATCGACCTTCGGCAGGTTGACGGCCATGTCGAGATAGGTGCCGGTCGGAATGGTGTCCCCGAACGGAGCTTCCGCCGCGATGATCGCTTCCGGCACGGCCAGATCGACCGCGCCGGGGTGGCCGTCGCGGGTGAAGATCGAGCGGATCATGGCGGCGTCGCGCCTGCGCCGCGGGTTGGCGCGCAACTCGTCGGCACGCGCGGCACGCCGCGCGATCTCCGGCGAGCCGGTGCCCTTGTAGGTGAAAGCGCAAAGGATAAGCCGGTCGACGCGCTCGGGATGAGCGTTTGCATAGGCGCCGGCGCGGATCGCGCCCGACGAGGTGCCGTAGAAATGCATCTTCTGCACGCCGGTCTCTTTCACTACGACTGGAATGGCGGCCTTGAGATCTTCGACGCCGCTATCGATGTCGGAGTTGTTTCCGGAGCTTTCCGAGCGGCCGTAGCCGTCGTGGTCCATGGTCCAGACGTCGAATCCGTAGCCGGCCATCACGTTCATGAAGGAATACTCGCCCTTACCCGGCACGCTGAGGTCGTAGGACGAGCGTGTCGAGTTCGACGAGCCATGAACCATGAACAGCACCGGCCGCGGCTTTTCGCCGGGCTTCGGCGCGCCCACGCGCTTGCGCCAGAGGCTGAGCTTGGTGGTGCCCTTTTGCGTCCAGTATTCCGCGCTCCAGATGCCGTCCGTTGCCGGGATTGCGAGCTGCGCCTGCGCCGTTGCCATACCTGTTCCTCACCTTCGTAAGCCTGCCTTGCGCGGGCAGGGTGATTGAAGTGCAATGCTAACAGAACATGGGGAGGGGGAGGAAAGCCGTGAATCCGTTCAGGGCGCTCTGCTGTGCGGTGCTGGT
>JBEVIJ010000013.1:0-5641 GCA_040510745.1 Xanthobacteraceae bacterium | reverse complement strand
GCCAAGCTGGTGTTCGTCGATTTCGGCATCATGGGGCGGCTCGGGCCGATGGAACGCCGATTCCTCGCCGAGATCCTGTACGGCTTCATCACCCGCAACTACCAGCGCACCGCCGAGGTGCATTTCGAGGCCGGCTACGTGCCGGCGCACCATTCCGTCGAGGCGTTCGCCCAGGCGATTCGCGCGATCGGCGAGCCGATCCACAATCGCGCCGCCGACGAGATCTCGATGGCGAAGCTGCTGATGCTGCTGTTCGAGGTCACCGGAATGTTCGACATGCGGACGCGGCCTGAACTGCTGCTGCTGCAGAAGACCATGGTGGTGGTCGAAGGCGTGACGCGCGCTCTCGATCCCAAGCTCGACATGTGGACCGTGGCCGAGCCCGTCGTGCGCGAATGGGTCGAGCGCCATCTCGGCCCCGCGGGCCGCATCGAGGATGCAGCCGAAGGCGCGGTCGAAGTCGGCCGCGTGCTGTCCGGCGTGCCCGGCCTGATGTCGCGCGGCGCAGCGATGATGGAGCATCTCGACGCCATCACTCGCGACGGCCTGGTGCTGGCGCCGGAAACCGTGGCTGCGATCGGCGCAGCCGAGCAAAAGCGCGGCCGCTGGACCGCGGCCGCGCTGTGGGCAATCGCGCTGTTGCTGGGCTGGCTGGTCTGGCGGGTGATCTAGAGCAGCGCCTCGAGCTTATCCAAGCTCTGACCCCAGCCCTGATTCATGCCCTTGACGTACTGAGCGCCGAGGCCGGTCACCTTGACGACACGCGCATGCACCGTCAGTGCAGTCTGGCCGCCCGCGTCCGCGAACGTAACCGTGTTGAGCGCTTCGATCAGCACCGTGCCGTCGTCATCGATCGCCTGTGACGTGAACACCAACCGTTCCGACTCCACGATCTCGTGAAAGGTCCCGTGGCAGGGATAGATGGTGCCGTCGGGACCGCGCATGTGGATCTTGAGCTTGCCGCCCGGCCGCACATCGAGTTCGCAGACCGGATTGACGAAGCCCTTCGGACCAAACCACTGCGCCATCTGCTTCGGATCGACCCACGCCTGGAAGACCTTGGCGCGCGGCGCGTTGAAGGTGCGCTTGATCGTCACTTCGGGAAGGGCGTCGGCGTTCATCACTGCGCCTTGGCCTGCTTTGCCGCCGCCTTCTTCTCCGCCTCGGTCTTCATGGCGGCGAGGCCTTTCTCAAACTCCGCGCCGATCATCGCGTCCATGTTGCAGAACACCTGGATCACCTTGGTTATGAACGGCGACGGGCCGGACATGCTCCACGTCACGTCGGTGGTGAGGCCCTTCGACTCAATTGCGAACACCACCTTGTTGTGGCCCTCGAACGGCTTCTCGAAGTCCAGGTTCAGCGACACCTGCGACGGCGTCGCCTCGGTGATCAGCATGCTGCCCTTGCCGACCTCGCCGTTGCCGTCCCAGGCGTAGAGCGCGCCCTTGCCGCTGGCGGGACCGCTGTAGCTGCGCTTCATCGCGGGGTCCTTCTTCTCCCACGGCGACCAAGCACCCCAGTTGCGGTAGTCGTTGACCAACTCGAACACCGTCTGCTGTGGCGCGTTGATGGAGATCGCGCGCTGCACCCGGAATTCGTCGGGTTTGGTGAAGGCCAGGGCTAGCACGCCGACAACAAAAACACCGACCGCGATGCCGGCCCACTTCAGGATGGTCTTGATCATACTTCTCTCCACAGTTCATCACCTTGAGGCGCAGTAGCGGCGGCGTGTCAGTCCATCGTCCGCAAATGCCCTTCCAGCCGATCCAACGTCAGTGCGGCCCCGGTTTCGACACCGGAGTTGAGATGCATGTCGCGGCTTTCGGCCGACTTGTACAGCACCGCGCTGGTCAACTTGGTCCGCCCGTCGCGCTCGACGAACGTCACCGTAACGAAAGCCTCGTCGCTCTGGAAATCCCGAGAGACATAGCGTTCGGTGTAGACCAGCCGATCCGGAGGCACGATTTCGAGATACCTGCCCGTCATCGTGTGCTCGGCGCCGTCCGGCCCGAGCAGCCCATAGCGATATGCACCGCCGACGCGCAGGTCGATCTCGCATGAGACAAGATGCATCTCACCGCAGCCGTACCACTGCTTGACGCGCTCGGGATTGGTCCAGGCTTCGAACACCCTGCGGCGCGGCGCATCGAATTCACGCGAGATGACGATCTCGCGCTCGGACGGGAGCGTCAGCTCCATGCGGTTCTTCACCCGTGCATCCATGGTCGCCCTCCGTCAGTGCGTTTGCGCGAGATGCGCTTCGAGCTGATCGAGCGAACCGGTCCAGCCCATCCGCATGCTGTCGTGGCCGGTGTCGAACGTGTGGCGTTCCTCCGTGGTCGGATTGAGCGGCGACCAACGGATGGTGAGCTTGGTCTTGCCGCCCCGCTGCTCCTCGAAGGTGATGATCGTATGCATCTCGATCGGCCAGGTCGGCGCCAGCGGATGCCGCGTCAGGCCGGCGTTCTCGTCCGAGAACGAATTGATGAAAACCAGGCGCTCGGGCGCCTTGATCTCGCGATACACCGATTTGCCCCACATCACCTTCCCGTCCGGCGACGTCATGGTGTAGTGGCACATGCCGCCGGGCCGCAGATCCAGTTTCACGATGCCGGCGGTGACCCCCTTGGGCCCCCACCATTTCGCCATGCGCGCCGGGTCGGTGAAGCATTTCCAGACCAGATCGCGCGGCGCGTCGAACGTGCGCGAGATGACGAAGTCGGGGCTGGTGCTGGCGGTTGCGGGGGCTGCACTCATCGCTGTTCTCCACGTTCCTCTGGTTGCTCAGGCGGCTTTGGTGGCCGGCTGCTGGTCGACCAGGACCATCCAGTTCACGCCGAACTTGTCGGTCACTACGCCGAACTTCGGCGAGAAGAACGTCTTGATCAGCGGCTGAAACACCTGGCCGCCATCGGCCAGCGCGTTGAACAGCCGCTCGCACTCGGCTTCGGTCTTGGGATTGAGCGTCAGCGAGATGCCTTTGAATTCGAGCGGGCCTGAATTCATGCCGTCGCTCGCCATCAGCACAGTGTCGCCGACCTTGAACGACGAATGCATGATGTTGTTCTCGGTGCCCGGGGCGCACTGCCCTTCCGGGGCATCCTTGAATCGCATCACCATCTCGACCTTGGCACCGATCGCCTTCTGGTAGAAATCGAGCGCCTCTTGGCAGCGGCCGTTGAACATCAGATAGGACTGCACTTGCATGACTCTCTCCGTTTGCTCCTGGTTGAAACTGCTCAGCTCATCCGGGCGACATAATCGGCAAGCCGCGCCAGCGTCTGCTCGGCGCCCTTGGCGGCGCCGTATTCGCGGACCACGCGGTCGCGCGCCTCGGCCGAGGGGAACACCGCATACAGCGTGATCCGGGTGCGGCCACCAGCCAAATCCTCGAATGTGACCGTAGTGCGAAACTGCACCGGCTCATCAGCCGCACTGCGATGGTGGTAATGCAGTAGCGAGGGCTTCACGATCTCGTCAAAGGTGACGTGGTTGTCGTAGTCGCGGCCGTCCGGCCCGTGCATGACAAATTGCCACACGCCGCCAACCCGCATATCGAACGCGGCGGTGGTTATGCTGAAGCCGTCCGGCCCCCACCACTGCGCCAGGTGCTTGGGATCGCTCCAAACTCGCCAGACCAGATCGCGCGGTGCATCAAGCTCGCGCGTCGCGATGATCGCCTTCGGGTCGCGATCGAGATCGACACTACTTCCTGCGAGCACGTTTCTTCTCCGTCTTTTCTTTGGCCTGCAGCTCGCGCAGATAGTCCTCCAGGCGGTCGAGCCGCTGCTCCCAAAGCTTGCGATAGCGCTCCAGCCAGTCATCGACGCTCTTGAGCGCCTTCGGCTCGAGCTTGCAGGGCCGCCATTGCGCCTCGCGGCCGCGCGTGATCAGGCCCGCGCCCTCCAGCACCTTGAGATGCTTGGAGATCGCCGGGCCGCTGATGTCGAACGGCTTGGAAAGCTCCGTCACCGACGTCTCGCCCAGCGCCAGCCGGGCCAAGATGGCCCTGCGGGTCGGGTCGGCGAGAGCCGAAAACATGGTGCTGAGCTGGTCAGTCGGCATGGCGATCGTTCAGCGTTTCCGCGGTGTTTCGGGGGTCGTATTTCACCAACTAGCTAATTAACTTCTAGGTTAAGTACAAGAGCCGATTGCGCCTGTCAAGCGCGGGTTTGCAGGCCGTCATTTGCGCGTGCCAGACTTGGCCAAACTGGAAATATGGGAGGCCGCCATGACCGCTTTGCCGACGCCAAAGCTCTGCCACATCGGCATCTACGCCACCGACCTGAGCAAGATGGTCGACTTCTACACCCGGGTGTTTGGGCTCACGGTGACCGACTGGGGGCATTCATCGCGTGGCTTCGATATCGCGTTTCTCAGCGGCAACGCCGACGAGCATCATCAGCTCGTGATCGCCGGCGGGCGGCCGAAGGACGCGGCCTTCTCCACCATCAATCAGATTTCGTTCAAGGTCGACAACCTCGACGACCTCAAGCGCTGGTACGAATTCCTGCGCAAGGAGAACGTTGCGAAGATGGAGCCCCGCGATCATGGCAACGCCTGGAGCGTGTATTTCGCCGACCCCGAAGGCAACCGCCTCGAGGTTTATGTGTCGTCGCCCTGGTACGTCGAACAGCCGTTCGGCGAGCCGCTCGACCTCACGCTGCCGGCCCCGGAGATTCACAAGCGCACCGAAACGATGGTGAAGCAGGATCCGAGCTGGAAGCCGATGGAAGAGTGGTCGGCGGACATCCGAAAGAAGCAGGCCGCCGAAGCGAGGGTGTAAAGCCATGAACCGGCGCCGGTTCGCCATCGCCGCCGCGTTCAGCGCGCTGCTCACCACAAGCGCCGCTGCCCAAGACACCCGCCCGATCCGAATCGTGATCGGCTTCGGCCCCGGCTCGGTGGCCGACATCGCGGCGCGCGTGATCGGCGCGCGCATGAGCCAGACGCTCGGCCAGCAGATCGTGGTGGAGAACCGCGCCGGCGCCGGCTCGAACCTCGGCGCCGAGTACGTCACGCGCGCGGCGAACGACGGCACCACCCTGTTCATGGCGACCATCGCCAACACCATCAACCCCGCGATGGGGCCGCTGCCGTTCGACTTCGCCAGGGACCTCACGCCGGTGACGCTGGTGGCGTCGTCACCGCAGTTGCTCGTCGCGCATCCGTCGCTCGGCGTGAATTCCATGCCGGAGCTGATCGCGATGGCAAAGGCGAAGCCCGACACCATTACCTACGCCACGTCCGGCGTCGGCACGCTGTCGAACCTGTCCGGCCTGCTGCTCAACCACCTGGCGGGCATTAAACTCGTTCCGGTGGCGTACGTCGGAAGCGCCCAGGGTGTGAACGACGTGATCGCCGGCCGCGTGCCGCTGATGTTCGGCTCCGCCGCCAACGTGCTGCCGCATGTGCAGGCCGGCACGCTCAAGGCGCTGGCGGCGACGCAGATGAAGCGGCTGGCGATCGCGCCCGACGTACCGACCATGATCGAGGCGGGGCTGCCGGGCTACGGCGCCGTGGTCTGGATGGGCCTGCTGGCGCCTACGGGCACGCCGCGCGAGACCGTGATGAAATTATCGCAGGCGGTGAACGAAGCGCTGCGCGTCAAAGAGGTTGAGACCGCGCTGCAAACGCA
>JBEVIJ010000012.1:0-8563 GCA_040510745.1 Xanthobacteraceae bacterium | reverse complement strand
GCGCGTTCACCCGCGGCATGAAAATCTGGCCGTAATGCTCCTCCGAGGTGTGACGGATCTCGAGCCGCGGCAACAGGCCGAGTTGGATCGCCTGCTGGGTGATCGAATAGGCGCCGGTGATCACCGCCTGGCTGGCGATCACGGTGGCGACGGCCGCCAGCCCCACCATCGGCAGCAGCGCCCAGTCGGGATAGAGCAGAAAGAACGGGTTCTCGATCGCCTTGGGATCGGCGAGCACCAGCGCGCCCTGGCCGAGATAGTTGATGGCGAGCGCGGGCAGCACCAGGACGACCCAGGCGGTCTGGATCGGCTTCTTTCCGAAATGACCGAGATCGGCATAGAGCGCCTCGGCGCCGGTCACCGCCAGGAACACGGCGCCGAGCGTGATCAGGCCGATCACGCCATGGGACGCGAGGAATTGCACCCCATAAGCCGGATTGAAGGCAAGCAGCACCTCGGGATTGCCCACAACATAGACCACGCCGGGGATGGCGATGGCGATGAACCACAGCGCTGTGATCGGCCCGAAGAAGGCCGCGACGCTGGCGGTGCCGCGCGACTGCACGGCAAACAGCGCGACCAGGATCACGACCGTCAGCGGCACGATGAAAGGCTCGAAGGCCGGGGTGGCAATCTTGAGCCCTTCGATGGCGGACAGCACCGACAGCGCCGGCGTGATCACGGCGTCGCCGTAGAACAGCGCCGCGCTGATGATCCCGCACAGCACCACCGCTCCGGTACGCCGGCCCAAGGCGCGCTGTGCCAGCGCCATCAGGGCGAGCGTGCCGCCTTCGCCCTTGTTGTCGGCGCGCAGCAGGATGAGCACGTATTTGAGGGTGACGACGACGATCAGCGCCCACAGGATCAGCGAGAGCACCCCGAGCACCGCCGCGCGGGTCGCAGTGCCGCCGGCGCCCGCGGCGGTGACGGCTTCGCGCAACGCATAGAGCGGGCTGGTTCCGATGTCGCCGTAGACGACGCCGACGCTGCCGATGGTGAGCGCCCAGAAGGCGGTCTTGCGACGCGCTTCGCCGTTCCCGTTGATGGGCAACACGCCCCCTTGGTGAGGGGCGGCAATGGACTGGGGCATCTGCGTTGCCTTGTAATGCTGCGGTGCAATATGGGTGGCGCTTATATCACCGCACCGGCGTTGCCCGCCCGCTGATCACTGTCAATTCGCGTGGCAGGCATGCAACGGCCGCAAATTAGTGGCCCAGGGGCGCAAGACTTTATCTCACGTTTTCAAATACTTATATGGCAATACCGATGCGACGCTCGCTCCGAACACCAAGCGCCTCATTAGACCAAAAGCCTAGATGGTCACCTGGGTGCCGACCTCCACCACCCGGCCGGTCGGGATCTGGAAGAAGTCGGTGGCGTCGCTCGCCGATTTCGCCAGCACGATGAACAGCCGGTCCTGCCAGCGCGGCATGCCGGAATGGACGGCCGGCTTGAGCGCGCGGCGCGACAGGAAGAACGACGTCGACATGATGTCGAAGTGCCAGCCGTGCTTGCGGGCGACCGCCAGCGCCTTCGGCACGTTCGGCGATTCCATGTAGCCGAACTTGAGCGCCACGCGGCTGAAGTGCGGCGACACCACCGTCATCTTCACGCGCTCGTCTTCCGCGACTCGCGGCGTATCGGTGGTGATGATGGTAAGAACGACGTTGTGCTCGTGCAGCACCTTGTTGTGCTTGAGATTGTGCAACAGCGCGGTCGGGGCGAAGTCGGGTTGGCTGGTGAGGAACACGGCCGTGCCGGGCACGACGTGGGGCGGCTTCTTCTCGAGGCTGGCAAGCAACGTATCGAGCGGCACCTCGCTGCGCCGCGTCTTTTGCGTCAGCAGGTTGGTGCCGCGCCGCCAGGTCAGCATCAGGAGGATCATCGCGACGGCGAACGTGAGCGGCGCCCAGGCGCCTTCGAACAGCTTGAGCAGATTGGCGGAGAAGAAGGTGAAATCGACGACGATGAGCGGCGCGATCACCAGCGCCACCCGCCACAGCGGCCAGTGCCACAGCTTCCACACCACGATGAATGCCAGCAGGCCGTCGACCACCATGGTGGTGGTCACGGCGATGCCATAGGCGGAGGCGAGCGCGCTCGAGGTCTTGAACACGCCGACCAGCAGCACGACGCCGACGAACAGCACCGCGGTCACGCGCGGGATGTAGATTTGTCCCGCCTGCGCTGCCGACGTGTGCAGCGTTGCGAGCCGCGGCAACATGCCGAGCTGGATCGCCTGGTGCACGAGCGAATAGGCGCCGGTGATGACGGCCTGGCTCGCGATCACGGTCGCGGCGGTCGCCAGCACGACCATGGGCAGCAACAGCGTCTCGGGGACGAGCCGGTAGAACGGATTTTCGACCGCGGCGGGATCGGCAAGGACCAGCGCGCCCTGCCCAAAATAGTTGAGCACCAGCGCCGGCAAGACGAGGCCGAACCAGGCGCGCTGAATCGGCCTGCGCCCGAAGTGACCGAGGTCAGCATAGAGCGCCTCGCCGCCGGTCACCACCAGGAAGACCAGGCCGAGCGTGACCAGGCCGATGCGGCCATGCTCGAACAGGAACTGGATTCCAAAGATCGGATTGGCCGCCCACAGCACCCCTGGATCATCGCGAATGTGCAGGAGGCCGGCGATTGCGATGGCGACGAACCAGACCACCATCACCGGGCCGAAGAAGCTGGCCACTCGCGCGGTGCCACGGGTCTGGACCGCGAACAGACCGGCGAGAATGACGATCGTGAGCGGCACCACGTAGTGATCGAACGCCGGCGTCACGAGCTTCAATCCCTCGACCGCCGACAACACGGAAATCGCCGGCGTGATCACCGAGTCGCCGAGGAACATGGAAGCGCCGATGACGCCGAGCAGAAAGACCAGCGGGGTGCGCCGACCGAGCGCGCGGGTCGCGAGCGCGGTCAAGGACAGCGTGCCGCCCTCCCCGTTGTTGTCGGCGCGCAGCAGGATGAGCACGTATTTGATGGTGACGACGACGATCAGCGACCAAAGGATCAGCGAGAGCACGCCGAGCACCGTCTCGCGCGAGACCGGTCCGGATTCGCCCGCCGCCACCACCGCCTCGCGAAACGCGTAGAGCGGGCTGGTGCCGATATCGCCATAGACGACGCCGACGCTGCCGAGTGCCAGCGGCCAGAGGCCGGGTTGGTCTTGCGAATTGGGAGCGGTAGCCGAATGGGCCGCGGCGGGCGCGGTTCGTTCGTGCGCTACATTGTCCATGGGAGCCGGCATCGATCTCGACGCACCGCGAAAGGCGGCGCGTTATATCACCGCTCCTCTGCAAGCAACATGGCCCGCTGGGACAAGTTCCGCGGGACCTTGACACGCGCTTGGGATTCGGGGTCGCCCAGCCGGCTCTACGGCTTGAAGTTGGGAGGAATCGGCGGCTCTTCCCGCATCAGCGTGATGGTCACGCGACGGTTGGCCGCAATGTAGGGATCGTCGGGGAAAAGCGGCTGCGTGTCGGATCTGCCCGCCACCATGTAGAAATGGGCGCTCGGCATGCCCTCCATCTCGAGCAGCTTGCGAACCGCGTTGGCGCGGTCGGCGGAGAGCTCCCACGGCCCGTAACCGGGCTGCGCCGGCATTTTGCTCGCAGAAGTGTGGCCGGCGATCGAGAGCCGGAAGGAGGCGGCCTTGAGCGGCGCGGCCAGCCGCTGGATCAGCCGGCGCGTGCGCTCGTGCGGCTCTTTCGATCCCTCCGGGAACATCGAGCGGCCGTCCTGGTCGACGATCTCGATGTTGAGACCCTGCTTGGTCTCCTCGATCATGATGTGCTTCGACATTTCCGTGATGTCGGGCATCGTCTGCAGGGCCTGGCGCAGCGAGGCCGAGGCGAGCGCAAAGGCGCGATCCTGCTCGAATTTCGCGCCGTAGGAATGCTGGCGTCCGCCCTCGTCGGCGGTGGGCGTGGCGGACGCGTCTTCAGGCGAAATCGGCGCGGTGTTCTTGAGCTTCGGTCGGGTGGGCAGCCCGGGGATTTCGATCACCCCCGAATAACGCACGCGATCCTGCACGCCGAAGGCGTCGCGCATGGAGCCGGCCACGATCTGGAGCTTGACCTGGTCCTGGGTGGAGAACGCAACCAGCATCACGAAGAACGCGACCAGCAGACCCATGAGATCGGCGAAGGTGACGAACCAGCCGTGACCACCGTGTGCCGCGCCGCGTTTCTTGGCCATCGCGCGCGTCCGAGGCTCAGGCCGGAACCGTCTCGGCGTCGGCTTCCTGGTGTCGATGCTTTTCCGGCAGATAGGCGAGCAGCATCTCGCGCACCAGCGTCGGGCTCTTGGCCTCGCGGATCATCAGCACGCCGTCGATGATGAGGGTGCGATTGATCTCCTCGTCCACCAGCTTGAGGTGCAGCTTGTCGGCGATCGGCAGGCAGAACAGATTGGCCACGGCGGCGCCGTAGAACGTCGCCAGCAAAGCCACCGCCATGTAGGGGCCGAGCTTGGACGGGTCGGTCATATTGGCGACCATCTGCACCATGCCGATCAAGGTGCCGATCATGCCGAAGGCCGGCGCGCAATCGCCGACCGCGCGGTAGATTTTCTGACCCTCGTCGAGGTGGGTCAGAAAGTTGTCGCGGTCGCGCTCGAGGTTGTCGCGGATGAACTCGTTGTCGTAGCCGTCGGCGACGAAACGGATGCCTTTGGCCAGGAACGGATCCTCGATCTCGATCTTTTCGAGCCCGATCGGCCCCTGCTTGCGGGCGACCTCGGCGAGCGCCGCGAGCTCGTCGACCAGGTCGCGCTGGGTGATGCGGCGCATGGTGAAGGCGAATTTCGCGCCCAGCGGAAGGCCGTGAAAGATCGACGAGAGCGGAAACCGGATCAGGGTGGCGGCAAACGAGCCGCCGAAGATGACGATCGCCGCGTGGGTATCGGCGAACATCCGCAAATCGCCGCCCATCAGGATGAGCGTGACCAGCACGATACCGCCGGCGATCAGGCCGATGCCGGTTGCGAAATCCATGGAACAAACCCCGCCCAGATACGCGAACGGGCGTACGCCCATACCCCGACGACGCCGGCAACGACCCTAGCCTTGCCGCGCTTAAGGGACGGTTACCAAAACTTCACGATAACGGCGGGCGGCGTCGCGGTCGCAATCGAAATTTCGCCCCCAAACCCGCGCTGCCGCCCGGATTTCCGCCTCGATCGAGTCCCATGCTCGCGGCAATCGCTGGTGCCCACGTAGGGTTCACCCTCCAGGGAGCCCTCGCGACGCAGTTGGGGAGGCGGCAGTTCGGATTTCTCGATTAACCGGCAACCTGCCGAGCCGTTGACCACGCGTGGGCGCTTCGGACTGCAATCGAAAGGCGACTCGGCTGCCGGCACGGCAGTGTGATCGGTTTGACGCGTTTTCTGCGACGGATCAGCTTCCACTTCGCCGGAACGCTCTATAGTGTTAAGCTTGGAAGTGGATGGGGGAGTCAGTAGTCATGAGTCCGCGCCCGGCCGACGTACCCGAGCAAGTCCTGCAGTTCGCACCCAAGGAAAAACCGCCGCGCAACGACGGTGATCCGCTGGATCAGTCCGGGCAGGCGATCGTTGCGCTGCTGCACCAGGCGGCCAACCTGTCGAATGAAAACTGCGACCGGGCCATGGGTCTGGCGCACAAGCTGTCGATCCAGTTGCGCGCTGCCGAGGACCGCATCAATCATCTGCAGACCGAGCTCGAGCAATCACTGGATCGCGCCGCGCGGGCCGAGAAGTGGCTGATGCGCATCTACCAGGAGATCGAGGAAAAACTCATCTCGCCGCGCGGAAGCTCGCAACAGGCGTCGCGGCCATAGGCCTGCCCGGGGTGCGAGCGCGCCGCGCTGTCACGCGGCGATATTTCCGTATTCTTCCTTCAACAGCCCGAGCCGGGCGTAGATGTCGCGGTCGGAGACCTGGAACAACCGGGCGGCGCCGCCTGTGCTCCGGTGGACGATCCGGTTGCCTTGCGGGAGCGTGAAAATGTCCCGCTTCTTCCACCTGATGGTTTCATTGCCGACCTGGCTTTCGCCGGCGCCTTCCACCACGCAGCACACCGAATTGGCATTGGTACGGAACGGCAGCGTGGTCGTGCCGGGATCGAGTTGCACCAGGAAGCAGTCCATCAACGCCATCGCCGAGCCGCCGTTGAGCGGATTGACGTAGCGCACGCGGCGCGAGCCGTCGCGCGCGGGCGGCGCGGCGGCCACCGCCGTCGCCGCCGTCGCGTAGGGATAACGGAACACCGGCGAATATTCGGTCGTCGCGTAGCTCGCGTCGGGAACCACATTGGCAACCGCAAACGCCGCATCGTCCACGGTCTCCGGCAGCTCCGCGACCGGACCCGGCTGGAACGCGCCTGTTCCCATGTAGTGGTGGAGCGGCACGTCGAGCGCATCGAGCCACATGATCGGCGCGGCGCCGTTGTGGGCATGCTCATGCCAGGTCCAGGCCGGCGTGAGGATCAGATCGCCCTCCTCCATCGGGCACGGCTTGCCGTCGACGATGGTGACTGCGCCCGAGCCTTCCAGCACGAAGCGCAGCGCATTCATGGTGTGACGGTGCGGCCGCGCGCGTTCGCCCGGCAGCAGCACCTGGATGGCGGCGGCGAGCGTCTTCGACGTCTGCGCGGCTTCCTGCTCGAACCGCGACGGCGGGATGAGCTGCAGCACCCGCCGCTCGACCGCCTCCGGCGAGGCGACCTTGATCGCCCCCGCGATCAGCGGACGGATTTCCTCCCACGACCACAGATAGCTGGCCTCGGGCGGCGGCGGCGGCCGGTGCGCCAGCTTGTTCTCCCACAGCGGAGCGAGATTGGCTTCCTTCCACGCCTGACGAAGCGCGTCGATCTCGAACTTGGTCGCTTCGCTTGCGGCGGCGTCGTTCCTGGCGGCGACTGCGGACATGGCGGTCAACCTCTCGCGTCTGCAACGATCGTTGGAGCACGAGTCTAGAGGACGTCGCCACCCTGTCAATTGCGCCGGCTGACGGCAGCCCCGCTCGGCGTTCGATTGACTGGCAGGCACGCCGCCCTATAGTGCTCGAAAATCCCGCCATGACCGGCCAGGACTCGACGCGAGCGGAACGGGAGATCGGCGCCAAAATGCAATTCGGTGTGCAGTTCTTTCCCGCCGTCGACCATACCGACAAGAGCGCAGCCGACTATTACGCGGAATCGCTCGCGATCGCCGAGGAAGCCGAGCGTTTGGGATTCGCCCATGCGCGAACGGTCGAGCACTATTTTACGCGTTATGGCGGCTACAGCCCGAACCCGATCGTCTTTCTCACCGCCGTGTCGCAGCGCACGAAGACGATCCGCCTGGTCACCGGCGCGGTGCTGCCGGTGTTCAACCACCCGTTCAAGCTTGCGGGCGAGATCGCCATGCTCGACGGCATTTCGGGGGGACGGCTCGACGTCGGATTCGCGCGCGCATTCCTGCCGCACGAATTCCGCCGTTTCGGCATCTCGCCCGATGAATCGCAGGCACGTTTCCGCGAAGGGCTGGAGCAGATCGAGCTGTTGCTGACGCAGGAGAACGCCACCCATCGCGGCCAATTCCACTCGTTCGAGAACGTCACGTCGCTGCCGCGGCCGACGCAGAAGCCGCGGCCGAAATTCTACATCGCCGCGACCCAGACGCCGGAATCGTTCGAGTTCGCCGGCAAGAGCGGCTACGCGCTGATGGCGATCCCGATCGGGCCGATCGGGCCGCTGCTCGGGCTCTACCGCAAAGCCTGGCGCGAAGCCGGCCACCCCGGTGAGGGCGAGGTCATGGTGGCGTTCCACATGTTCTGCCACGAGGACGCCAAGCTTGCCCGCGACATCGCGCGCCCGCCCTTCGAGGAATATTTCCGCGCGCTCAACGAGGCGGTCGGCGACTGGGCGCGCGGCGCCACCTCGAAGGATTATCGCGACTACGACAAATCGATGCGCAGGCTGCGATCGTTCACGCTCGACGGCCAGATCGAATCCGGCGGCGCCTGGGTGGGCACGCCGGACGAGATCAAGGCGATCATCCGCCGCGTGGTCGCCGCGGTCGGAACGTTCGAGCATGCCTCGCTGCAAATCAACTTCGGCAATCTCGACTACCGCGCGGCGCAGAAATCGATGCAGCTGTTTGCGTCGCAGGTGATGTCCGAATTCGCCGGCACCGCGGACAGGCAACCGGCACGCCACCCCGAAGCGCTGGCGCAAGCCCGCTAGCAGGACGGCGCGCTCCGGCTTCCCGCACGACGCAAGCTGCGCTATCTGACGGTAGCGGGTCCCCGACGGCGAGCCCGCACGACCCAGGTGCCAGGGTCGATGACGTCGCAACAAGTCCCGCAACAGGGAGGAACTCATGCGCCAGATCGGCCATTTCGTCGGCGGCAAGGAAGTGCCCGGCAGTTCCGGCCGCTTCGGCGACGTGTTCAACCCCAACACCGGCGAGGTGCAGGCCAAGGTCGCCTTCGCCAAGCATTCGGAGGTCGAGCACGCGATCGCGGTTGCCGACATGGCTCAGCCGGCCTGGGCCGCCACCAATCCGCAACGGCGCGCGCGCGTGCTGTTCAAGTTCCTCGA
>JBEVIJ010000011.1:0-4447 GCA_040510745.1 Xanthobacteraceae bacterium | reverse complement strand
GCCGGCGGACACCTCGCCGGATGCATGGTCGCGACCGATTGGAAGAAGCTCGATGCTGGCGCGCCGGCCGATCTCGTTCCCGCCGCCTATGCGATCTCCGGCCTCTACGATCTCACCGTGCTGACGCACCTCGCGGGCAACGCCGAGTTCAAGCTGACCGAGGCGAGCGCCAGGGCGATCTCGCCGCTGTTCTGGCCGGCGCCGAAAGGCAAGGTGCTCGACGCGGTCGTCGGCGGCATCGAATCGTCGGAATTTCTGCGGCAAAGCAAGATCATCGCGGACGCATGGGCGAAGGACAACGAGACCAGCTACGAAGCGATCCCGGGCATGAATCATTTCACCGTTTGCGATGCGATGGCTGACCCGAACAGCGCGATGACGAAGCGAGTCGTGGAATTGGCAAAGCGAACCTAAAGCCAATAGCGCCAGACGAAAATTCCGGTCAACAGCGCGCCAAAGCCGATGATGCCAACCCGCATCACCTCCTGCGGAATGTATCGCCCCAGGCTGCCGCCCATCATGCCGCCGAAGGAGGCGCCGAGCATCATCACCAGGGTAGGCGGCCAATCCACCGCGCCTTGCCAGGCCAGCACCGCAGCCGCGGCCACGGTGTTGAGCGCCATCACGATGTTCTTCACCACGTTGGCGGCCCGGTATTCGCCGCCGGTGCCGATCGACATCACCGCGAGCGCTAGCACGCCGACGCCGGCGCCGAAGTAGCCGCCATAGACCGAGACCGGCAGCATCATCGGAATGCTGCCGGCGCCGACCCGCGGCGCCTGACGCCCGCCCCGCTCGGCGCGGGCGCGAAGCCACGCGCTGATGGGCGGCGACAGCGCGAACAACACCGTGGCGAAACCGATCAGCAGCGGCACCAGGACTTCGAACACGCGCTGCGGTGTGATCACCAGCAGGCTCGCGCCGATCAGCGCGCCGCCGATCGAAGCGGCGATCAGTCCCGCAAGCGAACGATCCGCTTTCGGCAACATGGCGCGGTCCGACAAAGCGGCAGCGATGTTGGCAAACATCATCGAGCAGACGTTGGAGGCGGCCGCCGTCACCGGCGGCAGCCCGGCGGCGAGCAGCGCGGGGAACGTCACCAGCGACGCGCCGCCGACGATGCCTGACAGCGAGCCGCCGATCACACCGGCGCCGAACAGCATTGCGATGGTTGTTACTTCCAACGCTCTTTCCACCCTCATACCCGGCCTTGTGCCGGGCATCCACGCCTTATCTTGCATCCAAGACGTGGATGGCCGGGACAAGCCCGGCCATGACGACGTTGGATAACGTGGCGTTGATCAAACTAGAAAAACGCCTGAATCCCCGTTTGCGCGCGGCCGAGGATCAGCGCGTGGATGTCGTGCGTACCCTCGTAGGTGTTGACCGTCTCCAGGTTGGCCATCACGCGCATGATGTGGAACTCGTCCGAGATGCCGTTGCCGCCGTGCATGTCGCGGGCGACTCGCGCGATGTCGAGCGCCTTGCCGCAGTTGTTGCGCTTCATCAGCGAGATCGACGGCGGCGCGGCCTTGCCGGCCTCCAGCATGCGGCCGAGCCGCAGCGCGCCCTGCAGGCCGAGCGCGATCTCGGTCTGCATGTCGGCGAGCTTCTTCTGCACGAGCTGGTTGGCGGCGAGCGGCCGGTTGAACTGCTTGCGGTCGAGCACGTATTGCCGTGCGCGGTGCCAGCAGAACTCCGCGGCGCCCATCGCGCCCCATGCGATGCCGTAGCGCGCCATGTTGAGGCAGCCGAACGGCCCAGCGAGGCCGGACACGTTGGGCAACAGGTTGTCCTCCGGCACGAACGCGTCTTCCAGCACGACTTCGCCGGTCACCGACGTGCGCAGCGAGAGCTTGCCCTCGATCTTGGGCGTCGAGAATCCCTTGGTGTCGCGCTCGACGACGAAGCCGCGGATCTTGCCGTCGAGTTTCGCCCACACGACGCAGAGGTCGGCGATCGGCGCGTTGGAAATCCACATCTTGGTGCCGTTGAGCTTGTAGCCGCCGGACACCTTGTCGGCCCGCGTCACCATCGAGCCGGGATCGGAGCCATGGTTGGGCTCGGTCAGGCCGAAGCAGCCGACCAGCTCGGCCTTGGCGAGCTTGGGCAGATACTTTCGCCGCTGCGCCTCGCTACCGTAGGAATAGATCGGGTGCATCACCAGCGAAGACTGCACCGATAGCGTGGAGCGGTAGCCCGAGTCGACGCGCTCCATCTCGCGCGCGATCACGCCGTAGGCGACATAGCCCAGGCCGGCCCCGCCGTACTCTTCCGGGATCGTGGGACCGAGCAGGCCGAGCGCGCCCATCTCCGGTAGCAAGTCCTTGTCGACCTTCTCCTCGCGCCAGGCGAGCAGCACGCGCGGCATCAGCTTGTCCTGCGCGAACTCGCGCACGCTGTCGCGGATCATGCGCTCTTCTTCGGTCAGCTCGCTTTCGAGATCGAGCGGATCCTGCCAGTTGAACTCGCTGTCCTTGAGGACGGTCGCCGGCTTCTTGGCGGTCTTTTCGGCGGTTTGCGACATGAGAAACTCCTGCGTGTAGCTCTTGCGTCTATCTTAGCGATTATCTCGTTTGCCGTCCTCGCGAAAGCGGGTCCTCCGGACTAGCGGTTTGCCGCAATTCGTGCGGCAAACTCTGCTGTCGTCCCCGCGCAGGCGGGACCCAGACCCAGACTCCCGATGGTGGTTATGGGTCCCCGATTTCGCGGGGACGACGACGGAGAGAGTGCTGCCAGTCATCACACAGAGCAGCCAACCGAACTCTCCGCTTGCGAAAGAACCGGCAGCGACGTTGAGTGCCATTCGACATGCCTCTCTTCCAGAACCCCTTCCGAGCGCGCTGGGATGCCATGAGCGCCAGCGCAAAGGGAATCCTGCTCGTCTCCACCGGTTCGATGATGCTGGTGGCGATGGCGCTGGTGATCAAGCAGCTCGGCTCGAGCATTCCCTCGATCGAAATCCTGTTCTTCCGCTCCGCGATCGGCTTCCTGTTCGTGCTGCCGTTCTTCGCCAGGAACCTCATGGAGCCCTTGCGCACCAAGCGGCCCGGCGCGCATCTGATCCGCGGCGTGATGGGGGCGATGGCCAACGTCTGCTTCTTCTGGACCATCACGCACATGCTGCTCGCCGACGCGGTGGCGCTGCAGTTCTCGCGGCCGCTGTTCATGCTGCCGCTAGCGGTGCTGTTCCTCGGCGAGAGCGCGGACCTCCGCCGCTCGCTGATCGTGATGGTCGGCTTTCTCGGCATTCTCGTTTACGCGCGGCCGTTCACCGCGGGCTTCGATCCCGGCGTGTTCGTCGGCGCCGCCGGCGCGGTGTTCTCCTGCTGGGTGGTGATCTGCATCAAGTGGCTCGCCAGGACCGAGCCGACGCGCGTCATCATGTTCTATTACTCGCTCTGGACCTCGGTGTTCGCCGCGATCCCCGCGCTCTACTGGTGGGTGACACCGACGCCCTTCGAACTCGTCATGCTGGCCGCGGTCGGTATCCTCGGCATCTACGGCCAGGGCCTGGTGACGCATGGCTACACCATGGCCGAAGCCGGCGTGCTGGTGACGCTGGACTATTCCCGCGTCATCTATGCCGCGATCCTCGGCTACCTGCTGTTCGGCGAGGTGCCGGGGCCGTGGAACTTCGCCGGCATGGCGCTGATCATCGCGGCGTCGCTTTGTCTCGTGTTGAGCGAGCGGAAACGGAAGCCGCCGGCCGCGATCAATCCTTGACCCCTCACCGACCGTTGCCGCCTCCCGCCCCTTGCGCTATTCAGGGCGCAACGCACCCGTAGCTCAGCTGGATAGAGCGCTGCCCTCCGAAGGCAGAGGTCACAAGTTCGAATCTTGTCGGGTGCGCCAGTGTTTTCGGCGTCCGCCTGATCGCCGGGTAAGCAAGGGGTAAGCACCCCGGACGGATGAGCGGAAAACCGCCCAGCGACTCGCTGGCGGGCAATGGCGGGCTGTCTATTGGCAACCCCAAGTGTGGTGAGCGGCCGTGCGGCGCAGGCGGCAAGCCGCGCGGCGATTTTGAGGTGCGAACGGCGATCAATGCCGCCGCAGGAAGATCGAGGAGGCTTCCTTTACGCCCTTGCGGCGCCGCGCCCACAGGAATGCGCCGAGCGCCAGCAGACCCGGAAGACCCGCCCCGGCAATCGGACCTGGAACGGCGACCGTGGGGACGGTGGATGTCAGCCGAAAATTGTCGAAGGTCATCGCCGCCCCATTCGGGGCCGAAGCCAGTAGCCGAATGCCCAGAGAACTCGAATTCGCAGTGATGGCTGCATTGAAAATACTCGTGATATCCAAGCTGATCGTGTCGCTGGTTGTAAGCCCAATCGTGCTGAAGCTTCCGACTGAACCAATAGACGGTGCTTGGAAATCCGAAAAATCTTCTAAGTTGTTCCCCTGATAAGCAAACACATTGATGTTTCCTTGGAAAGAATTTTGTCCG
>JBEVIJ010000010.1:0-32437 GCA_040510745.1 Xanthobacteraceae bacterium | reverse complement strand
GCCTTGCCGCGCTCGTCGCGCTCGCATTGTTCGATCCGGCGATCGCCTCGGGCATTGCGCGGCTGTCGCTTGCCGGCGTCGCGTTTCTCGGCTTCGGCATGGTGGTCTATCTCTCGACCCATGGTTTTGATCGCGCGGTGCTGTTGATCCCGACCTGGTTCCTGCTGGTGGTCTGGACCATCGCCGCCGTGCTGACTGTGACCGGCTGGGTGACCAACGATATCATCGGTCCGGCACTGCTGGGCGGTCTTGTTCTGATCGTCATGCTGATCGGATTCACGGTGATGCAGCATGCGTTTGCCGGCGGCATCACCCACAACATCGTCTCTGACGTCGAGCGCCGGGCGCTGGCGCTGACCGGCGCAGGCGACATGATCTGGGATTGGGACGTGTCGTCCGATCGCGTCTACACCAGTCCGGAAACCGAAGTGCTGCTCGGTCTCAAGCGCGGCGCGCTCGACGGGCCGGCGTCGCGATGGCTCGAAGTGCTGCATCCGCTCGACCGTGACCGTTTCCGCGCCTCGCTCGACAGCGTGCTTGAGCAACGCCGCGGCCGCCTGGTGCAGGATTTTCGCCTGCGCACGCCGGACGGCAACTACCTCTGGTTCTCGCTCAAGACGCGCCCGGTGGTCGGCTCCGACGGCGAGGTGGTGCGTCTGGTCGGCACGCTCACCGATGTCACCGAATTCAAGACCGCCGAAGAACGGCTCCTCCACGACGCGGTGCATGACAATCTGACCGGCTTGCCCAACAGGCAACTATTCATCGACCGGCTTGAAGCCGTGCTGGGATTTGCCAAGGCCGATCCTGCGATGAAGTGTACCGTGGTGGTGATCGACCTTGATCGTTTCAAGCAGGTCAACGACTCGGTCGGTATGGCGATCGGCGACTCGATTCTTCTGACACTCGCGCGACGGCTGTCGCGGCTGCTCAAGCCGCAGGACACGCTGGCGCGGCTCGCCGGCGACCAGTTCGCGATGATCATTCTCTCCGAGCGGGAGCCGACTCGCCTCGTGGCCTTCGCCGAAACAGTGCGCAAGACGCTGCGCGCGCCGATCACCTTCAACGATCGCGAGATATTCCTCACCGCCTCAATCGGTCTTGCATTGTCAGACAGCCAGACCCACCGCTCCGAGGAGCTGGTCAAGGACGCGGAGCTGGCGATGTATCACGCCAAGCGGATCGGCGGCGATCGCATCGAGGTGTTCAAGCCCGCGATGCGGGCCCGCAAGACCGACCGGCTGACCCTGGAGTCGGAGTTGCGCCGCGCGCTGGAGCGTGAGGAGATCACCATTCTCTATCAGCCCATCGTGCGGCTCGAAGACCGTTCGATTGCTGGTTTCGAGGCGCTGGCGCGATGGGATCATCCCAAGATGGGGCGGATGTCGCCCTCCGAATTCATCAGCATCGCCGAGGAAATCGGGCTGATCGTCGACCTCGGCCTGTTCATGCTGGAGCGCACGGCGCGACAGCTCAGCGCCTGGCAGCGCAGCATCAAGCGACGCGAGCCTCTGTTCGCCAGCGTCAACGTTTCCTCGCAGCAATTGCTTCGCCAGGATCTGATCCACGATCTGCGCACCGTGCTGTCGCGCTCGGCGCTTGCCCGCGGCACGCTGAAGCTGGAGCTGACCGAATCTCTTGTGATGGAAAATCCGGAGCACGCCGCTCAATTGCTCACGCGGATGCGGGAGCTTGGCGCGGGGCTGGCGCTTGACGATTTCGGCACCGGACACTCCTCGCTGGCCTATCTTCAACGCTTCCCGTTCGACACGATCAAGATCGACAAGTCGTTCGTGCGCATGAACAACAAAGGCACGAGGCCGGTAATTCTGCGCTCCATCATTTCGCTTGCGCACGATCTCGGCATGGATGTGGTGGCGGAGGGCGCGGAGACGGAATCCGACGCCATCGAGCTCTATCAGCTCGGCTGCGAATACGCGCAGGGCTTCATCTTCGGCGAGCCGATGTCGGTCGAAGCGGCGCGCGAACTTCTGCTCAACGACGAACTCGAAGCGGCGCAATAAACCGCTGCTATTTGGACAACGGTTCCCAGCCGGCTTCCATCCAGCGCGGGCGGAGCGCAGGGCTGGTCAGCGCGTCGACAAACGCGCGTGCGTTCCTGGGGTCGGTGCTGCTTGAGGGGATCGCTGCAGAGTAGACGGTCCAGAGTTGCAACGGTTCGGGCAGCATCGCGGCAAGCTTTGCGCCCTTGTCGTGGATTTCGCTGACCAGGACGACTGCGATCTCCGCTTCGCCCTTGGCCACCTTGGCAACCGCGTCGTTGCCGCCGGTTGCATTGACGCTCTTCTTGCGCACCTCCGTGCCGATGCCGAAGCCGTCCGCGATCTTCATCAGATGGATCACCGACGTGCCACCGAATTTCGGATCGGTATGGGCGATCGATTGCACTTTGAGCAAAGTCTGCTTGAGCGCATCCGGCGTCGAGACATCCGGTGCGGCGGCGCCGGAGCGAATAACCACGCCCAACCCGAGCCGGCCGAGATCGACCCTGCTGCCCGGCAGTATCTTGCCCGCCGCCTCAAGCTCAGACATCAGCGGTGCCGAGGCGATGATAAGATCGGCCGGCTTGCCTGAGGCGATGGTGTCGCGCAGCAGGCCGGTCGGCCCTGTGGTAAAATTGAATTTGATTCCGGTTTTCTTCGAATAGTCGTCGATCATGCCTTCGACGACGCCGCGTACTGCGCCGGCGGAGATCACCCTAAGTTCCATGGCATTCACCGGCATCGTAGGCAGCAGCACTGCCATCGTCACGATCGCCGCCCCAATCCGCGTCATGAGAAGCCCTCAGGCGTGGCCGACTTCGCTGGACAGCATACCCGGCCGAATGCCTATTTTCTGCAGCGCCTTGGCGTATTTCGTCTCGATCTCCGTGCCGAACAGAAGCTCGGGATCGGAGGAGCAGTGCAGCCAGCCGTTGTCGTGGATCTCGGTTTCAAGCTGGCCAGGGGCCCATCCGGCATAGCCCAGCGCCAGGATGGCGCTTTCCGGTCCCTTGCCCCGCGCGATCGCCTTCAGAATGTCAAGCGTCGCAGTGAGGCAAATACCACGGTCAATTGGCAGCGTGGAATTCTCGATGAAGAAGTCGGCAGAGTGCAACACGAAGCCGCGCTCGGTTTCGACCGGGCCGCCCTTGAGCACTTTCACACCGCCGGCGCGAGAGGGAAGCGTGATGAGGTCGGTTGCCGGGATCACATCGAGCTTTACCAGGAGGTCGGGGAAGCTGACGTTTGCTGCAGGCTGATTGACCACGATGCCCATTGCGCCTTCCGACGAATGTGCGCAGATGTAAATAACGCTGCGTGAGAACCGCTCATCCTGCATGGTGGGAGTCGCAATCAGCATCTGGCCGTCCAGAAAGCTGCCGCCCGCGCTCTTCTCCGCCGCGCTTTTCACCAATGCTTTGCGTGTCAATCGCATTTAGGGGAGGTTACCGCGATCCTGCTGCTTTGCAACAAGCGTTCACAACGAATTCAATGGCAAGCGATGTCGGCGTCTATTAAACACCCCTCATGCGAGAAGGTTTCCGCGCCCGAATTTCGCCGGAATTGATGGTGGTTTTTGCACTGTGCGCGGCACCGATGCCGGTGTCCGCCGCCGATGTTTCTGCCTGGGATAACGACATCCGCTCCGCGGTGCGCCTGATCGGCGCAAGCGCCATTAACGACTCGGGCGGTGCGGTGCTTCGCGCCGGCGTCGAGATCAAGATGCAGCCTGGCTGGAAGACCTACTGGCGTTATCCGGGCGACTCCGGCGTGCCGCCAGCGTTCGACTTCGCTGCGTCTGACAACGTCAAAGCAGCGACGGTGTTGTGGCCTGCGCCGGTGCGCTTTGCCGACGGCAGCGGCGATTCGATTGGATACAAGGACGGTGTGATCTTTCCTTTGCGTGTGGTGCCACTTGATCCGGGCAAGCCGGTTACATTGCGGCTTAGTCTCGACTACGCGGTGTGCGAGACGCTCTGTGTGCCGGCCAAGGGCAAGGCGGAGCTCAAGCTCGCACATGCCACCGGCTCTCAGGAGGCCTTGCTCAAATCCGCCGAGGCGCGGGTTCCCAGGCCGGTTTCCTTGGGGGAGGGCGCTTCGCTCATACTGCGCAAGGCGTGGCGCGATGCGAGCTCCGGCAAGCCGAGGGTGTTCGTCGAAATAGCCGCTCCTGCCGGGACCAACGTCGACCTGTTCGCCGAAGGGCCGACGTCCGAATGGGCTCTGCCGCTGCCGGAGCCGGTCGCAGGTGCCGCCGCCGGCACCCGGCGCTTCGCCTTCGATCTCGACGGTTTGCCCACCGGCGCGGCGGCGCAGGGTGCGGTCCTCAAACTCACCGCAACCTCCGCTCAAGAGGCGATCGAGGCCGTATTTCGTCTCGACTAGGTTGCCGCGGGCGCGCTAATTTGAGCCCCCAAAATCGAAACGCCTATAATCATGCGAGAGGATGAGATCATGGCTATCAAGGTCGGCGATCGCGTACCGAACGCGACTTTCACGGTGATGACCGCTGAGGGTCCGAAGCCGAAGACAACCGACGAAATCTTCAAGGGCAAGAAGGTTGTGCTGTTCGCGGTGCCCGGCGCTTTCACGCCGACCTGCCACAAGAACCATATGCCGGGCTTCGTGAAAAACGCCGACGCGATCAAGGCCAAGGGCATCAACACCATCGCGGTGACCGGCGTGAACGACGTGTTCGTCATGGACGCCTGGAAGAAGGCCTCGGGCGGCGATGCCATCGAATTCCTGGCCGACGGCAGCGCCGGCTTCGCCAAGGCTTTGGGACTGGTTGCGGATTTGACCGAGCGCGGGCTCGGCGTTCGCTCGCAACGCTATGCCATGGTGGTTGAGGATGGCGTGGTAAAAACGCTCAACGTCGAAGACGCGCCCGGCAAGGCCGACGTATCCGGCGCCGACAACTTGATGAAGAGCCTCTAAGCGTAGCCCGGGCGCCGTCATCCAGGGGCTCGCGGATGACAGCGCTTCGCTCCATTCGGGGCAAACCATGACTCGAGTGACCGGCCTACGCCTGGTATTGCCGGGCGGAAAGCCGGAATTCCTATGGATGGGGCACGAACGACAACCTGAACGCTGCGAAGCGCCGGGCGCTCTGTGAATGCGCGCGGCGCACGCCGCATCGCCAAACCTGCCACATCATGTATTGCAGATAAGGGTTCAGGCGGACGGACGTTGCGCGGGGCGCAGCTGCGCGATTGCATCGACAGCCAAGCGGTCGGCCCGCTCATTCATCTCGTGGCCGGCGTGACCCTTGACCCAGTGCCAGCGCACGTCATGGCGCGCCACGGCCGCATCGAGCCGTTGCCACAGGTCCGTGTTTTTCACCGGCTTCTTGTCAGCGGTCTTCCAGCCATTGCGCTTCCAGCCGCGGATCCATTCCGAGATGCCCTTGTGAACATATTGGCTGTCGGTGTGCAGTTCGACCTTGCAAGACTTCTTCAGCGCTTCAAGCGCCGCAATCGCCGCCATCAGCTCCATGCGATTGTTGGTGGTGTGCGCCTCGCTGCCCTGAAGCTCCTTCTCGTGGTCGCCGAACGACAGGATCGCGCCCCAGCCGCCCGGCCCGGGATTGCCCGAGCAGGCGCCGTCGGTATGGGCAACGACGTGCGGCTTTTCCGTCACGCCGTGGTCCTTTCCGCCATAACGCCGTAGTCGCCTACGCTCCTGATGGTCTGGTGGAAGCGCAGCTTGCGGAAATACTCCAATGGATTTTTCGGACGCACCAGTGCGCCTTCGGGAACATTGAGCCAATCGGTCAATCGCGTCAGCAGGAATCGCATCGCCGAGCCGCGCGTCAGCAGCGGCATGGCGTCAAGCTCGGCCGGCGACAGCGGCCGGGTGCGCAGGTAGCCTTGCAGCAGCTCGCGGCCCTTGGTGACGTTGTAGGAATGGTCGGGCTCGAAGCACCACGCGTTGAGGCAGATGGCGACGTCGTAGGCGAGCGTATCAGTGCAGGCGAAGTAGAAGTCGATCAGGCCCGACAGTGCGTTGCCAAGGAAGAACACGTTGTCGGGAAACAGGTCGGCGTGGATGACGCCCTGCGGCAGATCACGCGGCCAGTGTCGCTCCAGATGCGCGAGCTCGTCTTCGATGATCTTGCCGATTCCAGGCTGCACGCTGTCTGCGCGCGCCGCGGCCTGCTCATAAAGCGGGCGCCAGCCTTCGACCGACAGGCTGTTTCGCCGCTTCTGTGCAAAGTCGGCTCCGGCGAGATGCAGGCGCGCCAGCGCCGCGCCAAGCGCGTAACAGTGCCGGGGATCCGGCCGCCTGATCCACATGCCGTCGAGGAAGGTGACGATCGCCGCCGGCCGGCCGCATAGATGGCCGAGCGTCTCGCCGTTGCGGTTTTTTACCGGCTGCGGGCAGGTGATGCCGCGCGCCGCGAGGTGCTCCATCAGCGCCAGGAAGAACGGAACGTCGCCGGCTGCCACGCGTTTCTCGTAGAGCGTAAGGATGTAGTGGCCCTGCCCGGTGTGGACCAGGAAGTTCGAGTTCTCCACGCCTTCCGCGATGCCCTTATAGGACAGCAACTCGCCCAGCTCGTAGCCGGCGAGGAATTTGGTGAGGTCTTCCGCTGCGACGTCGGTGTAGACGGCCATTTGCCTACTACGGCCCTGCGTTGGCCCCTTTCGTCAAGAGGCGAAACGGCGGCTCGGGGGCAGTGGCTCAGGCGGTGGCGCGCTCCCGCAACTGGCGCGGCAACGGGAAGAACATTCCGGATTCGTCGGCGCCGGACACGGTTTCGACGTTGAGCGTGTAGCGGTCCGCGAAGGCATCGAGGATTTCCTCGACCAGCACTTCGGGGGCCGACGCGCCGGCGGTGACGCCCAGCGTCTTGACGCCCTCGAATCGCGTCCAGTCGATTTCGGCGGCGCGCTGCACCAGCACGGAATAGCGGCAGCCGGCGCGCTCGGCCACCTCTTGCAGGCGGCGCGAATTCGAGGAGTTCGGCGCGCCCACCACCACCAGGGCATCGACCTGCGGCGCCACCCGTTTGACCGCTTCCTGCCGGTTCGTGGTGGCGTAACAGATGTCCTCCTTATGGGGAGCGACGATGTTGGGGAAACGGCGCTTGAGGACGCCGACGATGCCCGCGGTGTCGTCCAGCGAAAGCGTGGTCTGCGTCACGTAGGCGAGCTTGCTGGCGTCATTCGGCTCGAACGACTCGGCTTCCTCGACGGTCTGCACCAGCCGGATGGCATCCTCGGGCAACTGGCCCAGCGTGCCGACCACCTCGGGGTGTCCGGCGTGACCGATCAACACAATTTCGCGGCCGCGGCGGTGATGGATTTCCGCTTCGCGATGCACCTTAGTGACCAGCGGGCAGGTCGCATCGAACGCAAAGAAGTTGCGACGCTTGGCCTCCTCGGGGATCGACTTCGGAACGCCGTGCGCGGAGAAAATCACCGGGGCAGTGGTGTCGTCGGGAATTTCATCGAGTTCCTCGACGAAAATTGCGCCCTTCGCCTTGAGGCTCTCCACCACATAGCGGTTGTGCACGATCTCATGGCGCACATAGACCGGCGCGCCATAGCGCTTGAGCGCCTGTTCGACGGAATCGATGGCGCGCACCACGCCCGCGCAAAATCCGCGCGGCGAGCACAGCAAAACCGTCAGCGGCGGCTTGCCGGAAGGACTTGGGTTCCCAGCTAACATGGCCCTGACATGGGGTTCCGCACGCCGCCCTGTCAAGCGCACGATCCACCATTGCGGAATATGGGCACAAGGGCCTATATTCCGGCCACTTTCCAGTCATCCTTGATGACACAGGCCTCGTCCGGAAGGGCGGGCGGGGCGCAGAGGAGAATATTTGCCATGCAGGACGCGCCGCTGATGCCCAAGGCGACCGCAGTTTGGCTGTTGGACAATACGGCCCTTTCGTTCGACCAGGTGGCCGAATTCTGCAAGCTGCATCCGCTTGAAGTGAAGGCGATTGCCGACGGTGACGCCGCTCAGGGGATCAAGGGGCTCGATCCGATCCAGACCGGGCAACTCACGCGCGATGAGATCGACAAGGGCGTCAAGGATCCGGAACATAAATTGCAACTGCAAAACTCGAATGTCCGGGTGCCCGATCCCAAGCGGAAAAAGGGTCCGCGCTACACGCCGGTGTCCCGCCGCCAGGACCGCCCGAATGCCATTCTGTGGCTGATTCGCAATCATCCCGAGCTCAAGGACAGCCAGATCATGCGGCTGGTCGGCACCACCAAGTCGACCATCTCGGGCATCCGCGAACGGACCCACTGGAACGCCGCGGCGCTGACCCCGCTCGATCCGGTGACACTCGGACTTTGCTCACAGATCGATCTCGATTTCGAGGTGCAGCGTGCCTCGAAGGAGAAGCCGGCGCCGACCGACAGCGGCGTCACGCTGCTGCCAGCGGCTGTCACCACCGCGCCGCAGGTCGAGGAAGTAGAAGAAACGCCCGCTGCCGCGAAGGAGAAGGACGACCTCAACGTCAACGCGGTGTTCGCCAAGCTCAAGCAGCTTGGCGGCAAGTCCGAGGACAAGGGCGAGAACTGATCAGCTTCAGCTAGAGCATGATCGCGAAAAATGGGAACCGGTTTCCCGCCTGCGCGAAGCCTGGCAAGGGTCGCTATTTGGCTCGACGCTTCGCGTCGCTGAAATCGTACTCTACGCCCGCCAGGTCATCCGGTTGACCGGACGGCCCGATACCGGATTGACGTCGTCGCCTGCGTATTTGAAGCCATGCTTCTCGTAAAATCGGATGGCGCGGGCGTTGTCCTTGTTGACGAGAAGATCGAGCCGCCCCGGCGAGATGCGCTTGGCTTCGTCGAGCAGGAGGCTGGCGAGTTCGGTGCCCCAGCACTCCGGTGCGACGACGATCTGGTCGAGGTAGCCGCTCTCCGGCTCGACGGTCATGAAGCCGAAGAGCGTGCCGGCGGTCTCGGCAACGACGATCGTCGCCTGCGGGATCAGTTCCTTGCGCCAGCGCTCGCGCCACCAGTCGGTGCGCGCGGAAAAATCAAGATGGGCATAGGCGGCCTGCCAGGTGCGCCGCCACAGCTCGATCGCAGCGTCCTCGTCGGAGGCTTCGTAGGAGCGTAGCGTGTAGGTCTAGGCGCTCACCGCTCCGTCAGCTTCAGCTCGATGCGCCGTTTGCGCGCGTAGGCTTCCTCGGTGGTGGCTGGATCGATCGGCTGGAATTCGCCAAAGCCTGCGGCGACCAGCCGCTGCGGCGGGATGCCCCTGCTGATCATGTACTGCACGACGGCGATCGCGCGTGATGCCGACAGGTCCCAGTTGGTGCGGCTGCCCGAAAGCGGCCGCACGTCGGTGTGGCCGTCGACGCGCAACACCCAGGCAATCTCCTGCGGGATCTGCTTGTCGAGCTCGACGATCGCAGCCGCGATCTTGTCGATCTCGGCACGGCCTTCCGGCTTGAGCACAGCCTGTCCGGTGTCAAAGAACACCTCCGACTGGACCACGAAGCGGTCGCCCACGACGCGAATGTCGGAACGGTTGCCAAGAATTGCGCGCAACCGGCCGAAGAAGTCGGAGCGATAGCGCGAAAGCTCCTGGACCCGCTGAGCCAGCGCAAGGTTCAGCCGCTGGCCGAGCTCGGAGATTCGCGATTGGAACTCCTTGTCGCGTTTCTCGGTGACTTCGAGGGCCTGCTCGAGCGCGCCGAGCTGGCGGCGCAATGCAGCGATCTGCTGGTTGAGCACCTCGATCTGGGCCAAAGCGCGAAGCGAGATGCGCTTCTCGGAGTCGAGCTGGGTCGACAGCTCGGACACCTTGTCCTGCGCCGTCGCCGCGCCGCTGCCGAGCCCCTCGTAGAGGCCCCTGTAGCGGTCGCGCTCGCCTTCGGTTGCGGCGAGACCGGCGCGAAGCTGCGCGATCTGCTCTTCGAGCGTGAGCTTGCCGGTCTGCTCCAACGACAGCAGGTCGGTGAGTTGCGCGATGCGTGCAGACAATTTCTGCAGCGCGGTGTCCTTGCCGGTGACCTCCTGCGACAGCACGAACTGCACGATCACGAACACGCTCAGCAGGAAGACGATGCCGAGGATCAACGTCGACAGTGCGTCGACGAATCCCGGCCAGTAGTCGACGCCGCCATGGCGGCTGCGGGCACGAGCCATGAGTTATTTTTCCACGCCTTCACGCACCAGTCGCTCCAGCAGCCGGCGAATGTCGCGGTTCTGCTCGGCCTGGGAATCGACCCAATCGCGGATCATCTGCTGTTCCGTGCGCATGTGATGAACCAGCCCCTGGATGGCCTCAGCGAGGTTTGCCATCGCGGTGGTTGCGGCCTTGCCGGAACCGGCGTCGACCATCGCTTCACGCAATCGCTCGATCGCGGCCCGGATCTCGCCGGAGACGTTGGGGCCCGCCGCCACACCGGCCACCGGCGTGACCGGATCGCCGCCAAGGTCGCGCACCGTGGTCGCCAGCCAATCCTCGAGGTCGGTGTGGAAGCGGTTCTGGGCCTGGCTCATCTGCAGATCGAGGAAGCCGAGCACCAGCGACCCGGCGAGGCCGAACAGCGAGGACGAAAACGAAATCCCCATGCCGCTCAGCGGCGCAGCCAAGCCTTCCTTCAACGTCTCGAACACCGAGCCGGCGTCGCCGCCGACATTCAGGCCTTCCAGCACCTTGCCAACCGAACCAACGGTCTCGATGAGGCCCCAGAACGTACCGAGCAGGCCGAGGAAGATCAGCAGCCCGGTCATGTAGCGCGAGATCTCACGCGCTTCGTCGAGCCGGATGGCGATCGAATCCAAGATGCCGCGCATGGTCGGCGATGAGATCGTCATGCGACCTGTGCGGTCGCGCAGGATCGCCGCCATCGGCGCGAGCAACACGGGCGGCCGCGTCACCGTAATGCCGGGGTCGGCGAGCCGGAATTCATTGACCCACGCCACCTCTGGGAATAGCCGGATCACCTGCCGGAACGACAGCAGGATACCGATCAGCAGGACGCCGATGATCAAGGCGTTGAGTGGCGGGTTGGCCTTGAAGGCGCTCCAGATCTGCTGGTGAACGACGACGACAATCAAGCCGCAGAGGATGAGGAAGATCACCATCCGAAGCAGGAAAATGCGGGGCGAGGAGACTTTGAATGGATCGTGGTCTTGCGCCATGAGGGGCCTTCATGTGGACGCAGCCTGCGCCTCAATATGGCACAGGCCCGGCGAAATCAAACGCCCGATATTTACGTTGCCGTCATGGCAGATGGGAGCGTGCAGGCGCGTTCGAAAGTGGTGGAAGCTTCAGCCCTTGACGGCCGATTTGAGCACCGCCAGCAGTTCCTTATGCAGCGGTTCGTTTCCGGCGATGATATGGCCTTTGGCGAACATCGCGTCGTGCCCGTCGAGGTCGGTGACGAAGCCGCCGGCTTCGCGAACCATCAGGATGCCTGCCGCCATGTCCCACGGCGACAGATTGCGTTCCCAATAGATGTCGAATCGGCCGGCTGCGACATAAGCGAGGTCGAGCGCCGCCGAGCCGAATCGTCGCAGGCCCGCAACCTTTTCCTGAACCGCGGCAAGCTCGGCGCGGCCGAGTTCAAGCTGGCCACGCCCATAGTGGGGCAGGCCGCAGGCGACAACCGAATCGGTCATGCGCTTTCGCGCCGCGACACGCAGCCGATAGTCGTTAAGGAAAGTGCCCTTGCCCCGCTCGGCCGTAAACAGCTCGTCGGTGATCGGATTGTAGATCACGCCTGCGACCACGGTGTCGGCACGCTGAAGGCCGATCGAGATGGCGAACTGAGGAAGCCCATGCAGGAAATTGGTCGTGCCGTCGAGTGGATCGACAATCCATGTGTGGGTTTTGTCAGAGCCCTCGTGGTGGCCGCCTTCTTCGCCACGGAAGCCATACCCCGGCCGCGCCTTGGTGAGCTCGGTTCGCAGGATTTCCTCGGCGCGCCGGTCGGCCGAGCTGACGAAATTCGCCGGACCCTTGAGCGACACCTGCAGCTTCTCAACCTCGCCGAAGTCACGCTTAAGCGAGCGCGCCGCCTTGCGGGCTGCGCCGATCATGACGGTAAGGAGCGCGGAATAAGCGGGCATCAATCGGCTCGCTTCACGTAAGCGACTTCGTCGGTGTTCACGATGATCTTCTCGCCGGCCGAGATGAACGGCGGCACCAGGACGCGCAGGCCGTTTTCAAGCTTCGCCGGCTTGTATGACGACGCCGCGGTCTGCCCCTTGATGCTTGCATCGGCTTCGACCACCTCGAGGATCACAGTGTCCGGCAGCTTGATGCCGATCGGCCGCTCCTGGTGCATCTGGACCTGCACCATCATGCCGTCCTGCAGGAACGCCGAGCGGTCGCCGACGAATTCGCTGGCCAGCTCGATCTGGTCGTAGCTTGCGGTGTCCATGAACACCAGTTGCTCTTCCTGCCGGTAGAGGAACTGGAACTGCCGGCGCTCGACCTCCGTCTCTTCCACGCGGTCGGAGCTGCCGAAGCGCTGGTTGAGCTTGCGGCCGTCGAGCAGATTCTTCAGCTCGACTTGGTTGTAGGCTGGGCCCTTGCCCGGCTTCACCGCTCCGGTCTTCACCGCGGCCCAGAGCGACCCGTCGTACTCGATCACCATGCCGGGCCGGATGTCGCTGCCGCTAATTTTCGCCATATCTGTCCGCTGTCTGCCGCTGTGATCCAGTCGTGAGATGCACAGGCGGCGCAACGTCCGTCAAGGCGGATTGATGAGGGAGGCATCCTGCGGCTGCTGAGCGGCGAGCCGCGTGATCCACGGCTTGGCGGCAGCTTCGCCAGCGGCGCGGTCCTCCGGCTTCATCTTGCGCAGATAGTCTTCCAGGAACAGGTCGCCGGCGCCGCCGGAACGGGCGATCAGGTGCCAGCGTGCCGCCTGCACCGGATCGCGCTTCACGCCCTGGCCGGTCGCGTACATGAAGGCGAGGCGATTTTGCGCGATCGGACTGCCTCGCCGCGCGGCCTTGTTCAGATAGGTGGCGGCGGCGGCTTCGTTCTTGGCGACGCCGGTTCCGTTGAACAGCGCGATGCCGTACTCCACCTCGGCGTCGGTGTTGTCGGCGAGCGCGGCGGCGCCGAGCAGGCGCGCGGCTTCGCGCAGATCCTGTGGAACGCCGCGGCCCTCCTTGTAGAATGTGGCCAGGGCATATTGTGCTTCCGGGTTTCCGGCTTGTGCCGCGATGCGCAGCAACTCGGCGGCGCGCTTGAAGTCCTGCGGAAACAACTGACCCTCGACGTAGAGGAGGGCGAGATTGTACGCGGCGGTGGTGTGTCCGAGCTTGGCCGCCGCGGCGAGCAGTTTTGCCGCGGCGTCGCGGTCACGGGGGCCGCCGCGGCCGTTCATCTTGAACATCGCCAGCGCGAACGTCGCTTCGCGATCGCCACGCTCCGCGGCGATCCGATACCAGTCCGCCGCCTTCTGCTCGTCCTTTCGGACGCCAAGACCATCGGCGTAGAGCTCGGCCAAAAGCGTCATCGCCTTGACGTCGCTCTTCTCTTCGACGCGCTTCGTGGCCTCGGCAAATGCAGTGCGGTACATGCCGCGCTGATACGCGCCGTAGATGAGATCAGGCTCGGGGGCGGCGGAAGACGCGGCAGGCTTCGGCGGCGCGGCCGAAGGGGCCTGCGGCTTGGTCTGCGCCGCCGCGGCAGACACGGTGAGCGCAGCGGCAATCGCGGCCAGCGCGACACGTTTCATGCGACAGCCTCCGGCGCGAGGCGGGCCGCGGCGAGCGCCGCAGCGGCCCCGCGCTGATCGCTCCAGATGAAATCGCCGACCGCGACGAAATCTGCGCCGGCTGCGGCCAGCGGACCGACTTCGTCGAAACTGTGCGCCATCGCCACGCAGGGGATTTCGAAGACCTCCGCCCACCAGGCGACGCGCTCGATGATTGCGTCGAACGACGGCTGCTTGCCGTCATAGGCATCGCCGAACATCACATAGTCCGCGCCTTGCTCGGCCGCGGTCATGGCGTCATGCCGGCTTGCAAGTCCGGCGCACCCGGCGATCCGCGCAGGCTTGAGCGTGCCGAGCGCTGCTGAGAACGCTTCGATGCCGGTCAGATGCGCACCATCGGCGCCG
The DNA here is from genome assembly GCA_040510745.1 of Xanthobacteraceae bacterium. Lineage (GTDB taxonomy): Bacteria > Pseudomonadota > Alphaproteobacteria > Rhizobiales > Xanthobacteraceae > Z2-YC6860. The sequence goes on along the minus strand of JBEVIJ010000010.1, from coordinate 18,373 downwards.
CCATGGGCGACGATGTCGGCATGACCGTCGACCACCAGCGCGGCCCCTTTGCCCTGCACGACCGGCGCCAGCGTTTTCAGGCGATTGATCTGCGTGCGCTCATCGGAGGGAGCAAGCCGCAGCAGCACTGCGGCGATATCCGCCGCACCCAGCGCCAAGGAGAGTTTGCGCGAAAACGCCGCGGCATCTTCGATCTGCGGCGTAACGAGGTAGAGCTGTGTGGCGGGAGCCTTCAACTGCTTCGGATGGGTCATGGCGCTCGGATGCGGCCTCAATCTGGCGAATTGGCGGCGATTCGCTCGACCGTGACAATGTGCTCGCGCAAGCGTGCGATATTCAAGGCACCGGCGGCGCCTTGGGCGCCGGCCATTTCAACTCCACCCAATCGAGCAGCCTGATCAGCGGCGGCCGCACGAACGGTACGTCGATCGCCAGGACCAGGAAGCCCAGCGGAACCATCCAGAAGCCGAGAATGGGGAGAAATCCCACGACGCCGCCCAGGATCAGGATGATGCCCAACGGGATCCGGGTCCATCCGGAACCGGGCTTTCGCAGCCAGCGCACGAACCCCTGAAAGCTTTCGGGCAGCCGGCGCTCGAAATGCGCCAGATGCTCGTCGAGTTCTTTCTTGAGGTGGCTCATTCGCAGTGGTCGCTTCTCGTCCCGTTTAGGTTCAACGGGATGTGAGTGCTGTCCTGCGAACCCGCAAGGGCTATGCCGCCCTCTTCTCGAGGTCGGCCTTCCACTGGCCGAGCGCCGCCAGCCCGTTCATCCGCGCACGGTGCGAGAAGACGCGCTGCGCCCCCGCGATGTTCTCGCTCTTGCCGGACCATGCCTTCTGCGGCGCGTGCTGCAGCGCGCGTCCATATGAGAAGGTGAGCTGCCAAGGCAGCCGGCCGATCTTGTTCATGGTGTCGAGATGCGCGGTCGCCTCCTCGTCGGACTGGCCGCCCGACAGGAACGCGATGCCGGGCACCGCGCCCGGCACGCAGTTGCGCAGCATCTTGACGGTCTTCTCCGCGACTTCGTCGACGCTCGCGCGCTTGCCGTTCTTCTTGCCGGAGATTGCCATGTTCGGCTTGAGCACGATGCCTTCGAGCGCGATGCGCTGTGCGTACAGCTCCTCGAATTGTGCCTTCAGCACCGCGGTGGTGACTTCGACGCAGCGGTCAACGTCGTGGTCGCCGTCCATCAGGACCTCCGGCTCCACGATCGGCACGATCTGCGCGGCCTGGCAGAGCGCGGCGTAGCGCGCCAGCGCGTGCGTGTTGGTGCGGATCGCGGTTGAAGTCGGAATGCCTGCACCGATGTCGATCACCGCGCGCCACTTCGCGAACCGGGCGCCTTGCTCGTAGTACTTCGGCAGGCGGTCGGCGAGCTTGTCGAGGCCGATGGTGATCAGTTCGTTCGGGCAGTTCGGCAGCGGCTTGGTGCCTTCATCGACCTTGATGCCGGGCAGCGATCCGCCCTTCTTGATGATCTCGACCAGCGGCGTACCGTCCTTGGCCTTCTGCCAGATCGTCTCGTCGTACAGGATCACGCCGGAGATGTGCTTCATGCCCTCCGTGGCGCGGAACAGCATCTCGCGGTAGTCGCGGCGGTTGTCCTCCGTGCATTCCACGTCGATGGCGTCGAATCGCTTCTTGATCGTGCCGGTGGACTCATCGGCCGCCAGAATGCCCTTGCCGGGCGCGACCATGGCTTCCGCGATCTTGTTCAGTTCTGCGAGATTCATCGCGCTCTCTCCTCGATGCCGGTACCAGATCCCGGGTCTCGGCGCGTTGCCTCGCCTCGCCCGGACGCCTTCGGCGTCATTTTTGCCTCAACACCTCGACGCCGGGCAAGGGTTTGCCCTCCATCCACTCCAGGAAGGCGCCGCCCGCTGTGGACACATAGGTCAAATTGTCGGTAACGCCGGCCATGTTCAGTGCCGCGACCGTGTCGCCGCCGCCGGCGACTGAGACTAATTTCCCGGCCTTGGTGCGCTCCGCGGCATAACGCGCCGCCTCGACCGTCGCCCGCTCGAACGGCGGAAGCTCGAACGCTCCGAACGGCCCGTTCCAGACCAGGGTGCGGGCGTCGTCGATCGCGCCTTTGACGCGCTCCATCGATTGCGGGCCGATGTCGAGGATCATGCCGTCCGAGGGAATGGCATCGACGCCATAGGCATGAGAGGGCGCGTTGGCCGCGAAATGGTACGCCACGATGGCATCGACCGGCAGGATGATGGCGCAGCCCTTTTGCTCGGCCTTCTCCATGACGCGTCTCGCTGTGTCAGCCATGTCCCTCTCGACCAACGACTTGCCGACGTTGAACCCCTGGGCATGGAGGAACGTGTTGGCCATCGCGCCGCCGATCACCAGGCCCTGCACCTTGCCAATCAGATTCTCCAGGAGTACTAGCTTGGTCGAAACCTTGGCGCCGCCGACGATGGCGATGACCGGCTTCTGCGGAACCTCCAGCGCCTTCGACAGCGCGTCGAGCTCGGCCTGCATGGTGCGGCCGGCATAGGCGGGGAGCTTGTGGCCCAACCCCTCGGTCGAGGCGTGCGCGCGGTGCGCCGCCGAGAAAGCATCGTTCACCCAGATATCCCCGAGCCTGGCGAGCGCTTCGACGAAGGCGGGGTCGTTGTTTTACTCGCCCTTGTGAAAGCGGGTGTTCTCGAGACACAGGATGTCGCCCGCCTTCATGGCGGCGACCGCGGATTCGGCCTTGTCACCGATGCAGTCTTCGGCAAACGCGACGGGCCGGCCAATCACTTTTGAAACCGCCGCCGCCACCGGACGCAGCGACTCTTTCGGGTCGGGACCCTTGGGGCGCCCGAAGTGGGCGAGGAGAATGACCTTGCCGTCCTTGTCGGCGATCTCGGCGATGGTCGGCGCGATTCGCTCGATGCGCGTCGCATCGGTGACCTTGTCGTTCTCCATGGGCACGTTAAGGTCGACGCGAAGCAGCACGCGCTTGCCCTTCACGTCAGCTTGGTCGAGCGTACGAACGGCGCTGCTCATGAAGCACTCATTGCTTGCCGGGCGGGGTCTTGTGGCCGATGACGAGCGACCAGACCAGCATTCCGGAAAACACGATCAGGCCGATGAGCCCGATCCATTGTGCTGCCGTCCATTCCGCCATCGTGCAAACTCAACGCAAGTCATCCACGCTCGTGAGGTCCACGGTGGTGTTGGACGAGCAGCTATTGGGAGGCCTTCTCACTTTGGAGCCCAGGTAAAAAGCATAGGAGACGAACGCAACGATCAAGATCAGGCTGCCAAGACCCAAGCCGTCTCGGACCCCATCGCATTCTCCGCGACCTCAGAGCAACTTGCCCATCGCCACCGCCGTGTCGGCCATGCGGTTGGAGAAGCCCCACTCGTTGTCGTACCAGGACATCACCCGCACGAACGTGCCGTCCATGACCTTGGTCTGGTCCATGTGAAATACGGATGAGTGCGGGTCGTGGTTGAAGTCGCCGGACACGTTCGGCTCGTTGGTGAAGCCGAGGATGCCCTTGAGCTGTTGCTCGGCCGCGCGTTTGATCGCGCCGTTGATCTCGTCCTTGCTGGTCGCTTTCTTGGCGACGAACTTGAAATCGATGACCGACACGTTCGGCGTCGGCACGCGGATCGAGACACCATCAAGCTTGCCGTTGAGCTCCGGCAGCACCAAGCCGACAGCTTTCGCCGCACCGGTCGACGTCGGGATCATGTTCAACGCCGCGGCACGCGCCCGGTAGAGGTCCTTGTGCATCGTGTCGAGGGTGGGCTGATCCCCCGTGTAGGAGTGGATCGTCGTCATGAAGCCCTTGTCGATGCCGACCGCGTCGTTGAGCACCTTGGCGACCGGCGCCAGACAGTTGGTGGTGCACGAGGCGTTGGAGACGATCTTATGGTCTTTCGTCAGCTTGTCGTGGTTGACGCCGTAAACCACGGTCAGATCGGCGCCGTCCGCCGGAGCCGACACTAGCACGCGCTTCGCGCCGGCGGTGAGGTGCGCGGAGGCCTTGTCCTTCGCGGTGAAGATGCCGGTGCATTCCAGCGCGATGTCGACGCCGAGATCCTTCCAGGGCAGCGTCGCCGGGTCCTTGATCGCGGTCACCTTGATCGCGCCGTTGCCGACGCTGATGGTGTCGCCGTTCACGGTGACCTGGCCGGGAAAGCGGCCGTGCACGCTGTCAAAGCGCAGCAGGTGAGCATTGGTTTCGACCGGACCGAGGTCGTTGATGCCGACCACCTCGATATCCTTGCGCCCGGACTCCGCGATGGCGCGCAGAATGTTGCGGCCGATGCGGCCAAACCCGTTGATGCCTACCCGAATGCTCATATCGCCCGGCTCCTTGCAACTTGGCGCGCCCAGGCGTCACCCGGGCCTCAATCGTGATCGTTGAACCGTAAAATGGATTGCCGGGTCAAGTAACGCAACCGCAGCCTAGCCAAGCTTTTTCAGCGCCGCCTCGGCGACCTTCTCCGGCGTGATTCCGAAGTGCTTGTAGAGGTCCTTGTAGGGCGCGCTGGCGCCGAAGCCGGACATTCCGACGAACACGCCATCGGGGCCGATGATGGCGTCCCAGCCCTGCCGGACCGCCGCCTCGACCGCGATCTTGACCGGCGCATCGCCGATCGCAGCGCGGCGCGTCGTCTCGGGGGCGGCAAGCAGCAGGTCCATGCATGGCACGGACACGACGCGCGCTGCCACGCCCTTGGCGGCCAGCAGCTTCTGCGCGTCAACTGCGATTGAAACCTCGGAGCCCGTCGCAAAAATCGAAACCTGCGCCTTGCCGCTCGCCGGCGAAATCTCGTAGCCGCCGGCCGCGCAGCGGTTGGCGTCATCCAGCGTCTTGCGCAGTTGCGGCAGGTTCTGCCGCGTCAGCGCCAGGACGCTCGGCGTGTCGCGCGCCTCAAGGGCAAGCTGCCAGCATTCCACAGTCTCGACCGCGTCGCAGGGCCGGAACACGTTGAGGTTCGGCATCGCGCGCAGCGACGCCAGGTGCTCGACCGGCTGATGGGTTGGGCCGTCCTCGCCAAGGCCGATCGAATCGTGGGTCATCACATGGATCACCCGCTCGCCCATCAGGGCGGCGAGCCGGATCGCGGGGCGGCAGTAGTCGGCGAACACCAGGAACGTGCCGGAGAACGGGATGATGCCGCGATGCAGCGTCATGCCGTTCATTGCCGCCGCCATGCCATGCTCGCGCACGCCGTAATGGATGAACCGGCCGGAGAAGTCGGCGGCGCTGATCGCCGTCATCGACTTCGTGCGGGTGTTGTTCGAACCGGTCAGGTCAGCCGAACCGCCGACCATCTCCGGCACCGCCGGTATCAGGCTCTCCAGCGCATATTCGCACGCCACCCGCGTCGCGATATCCTTCGGCTCCTTGGCGAGCGCCGATTTTACGGCGCGCACGGCGTCGGCCAGTTTCTGCTCGGGCAGGTCCCCGCGCATCCGGCGCTCGAACTCGGTGCGCTTTTCGGCAGGCGCCGCGGCGAGCCGCTTGTCCCATTCCTTGCGCGTATTCTTGGAGCGCTGGCCGGCGGCGCGCCACTGCGTGAGGATGTCGGTCGGAATCTGAAACGGCGCGTCGCTCCAGCCGAGCTTCTCGCGCGCGCCCTTGATCTCGTCGGCGCCGAGCGGCGAGCCGTGCGAGGACGACTTGCCGGCCTTGGTCGGGGCGCCGAAGCCGATCGTCGTCTTGCAGGCGATCATCGACGGCCTGTCGGAAGTCTTGGCCTTCTCGATTGCGGCGGCAATCGCCTCCGGGTCGTGGCCGTCGATCCGCGTCGCGGCCCAGCCGGCGGCCTCGAAGCGCTTCACCTGGTCGACCGAGTCGGACAGCGACAGCGGCCCGTCGATCGAGATGCCGTTGTCGTCGAACAGCACGATCAGTTTGGCGAGCTTGAGATGCCCGGCCAGCGCGATGGCTTCCTGGCTGATGCCTTCCATGAGGTCGCCATCGGAGGCGAGCACGAAGGTCGCGTGATCGACGACCTCCTTGCCGAACTCTGCGGCGAGATGGCGTTCGGCGATCGCCATGCCGACCGCGGTCGCGACGCCCTGGCCGAGCGGACCCGTGGTCGTCTCGACACCGGGCGTGATGAAATTTTCCGGGTGCCCGGGCGTCAGGGAGCCGATCTGGCGGAAGCGCTTGAGCTCATCAAGCGTCACCGCCTCGTAGCCGAGCAGATGCAGCAACGCGTAGATCAGCATCGAGCCATGGCCGGCGGACAGCACGAAGCGATCGCGATCGGGCCACGCCGGATCGGCCGGATCGAATTTGAGGAACCGGGTGAACAGCACCGTCGCGATGTCGGCGGCGCCCATCGGCAGCCCGGGATGCCCCGACTTCGCCAACTCCACGGCATCCATGGCAAGCGCGCGAATGGCGTTCGCCATGCGGTCGTGCTCGGCGCGGCTTTGGTGTGGCGATTGAGCGATGGCCGGCAAGGGTTGAGCGCTCATTCTGGGACCCGTGTGACGGTCGTGGGATAGCACGGGGGGTGCATGAGTCCAATGCGAGCGGCTTCATGACGGAAGGCCATGCACAGGGCGCGAAAACACTGGGATAACAACGCCGCGGCGTTTGACGCCAAAGTCGGGCAGCACGTAAAGTTCCCGTTCTAATTGCTTGCTAACGCACTGTTTTCACAATGTCTGGGCGGCGTTCTTCACCGCCCGAGTGCAAAGGCCGAGCAATGTCCGACCAAACTGCCATCGATGCCGCGACCAGGCGCCTGACGCAGGCGCTTGATGCGCTCGACGCAGCGGTCGAGCGGCGGCTCGAGGCCGAACGCGGCGCGACGCAGCTTGCCGACCAGGTTCACGCGCTGGGCGCAGACCGCGCGCGGCTGGCGTCGGAGCTCGACAATCAGACGGCGCGCTCGCGTCAGTTGGAAACCGCCAACCGCGAGATCGCGCGACGGCTCGATTCGGCAATCGACAACATCCGTTCTGTCATCGCTACGCAGGACCGGTGAGGACTGTGAGGGTGCCTTGGCTTCAGTGAACGTTACCATCAACGGCCGCCAATTCCGGATCGGTTGCGAAGACGGTCAGGAACAGCATATCGAAAAGCTCGCCGTCGATTTCGATGCGCTGATCTCCGATCTGCGCGGCCGGATTGGTGAGGTTGGCGATGCGCGCTTGACCATCATGGCGGCGCTCACGGTGGCCGACGAACTGTCAGAGGTGACGAAGAAGGTCCGCGGGCTGGAGGCAGAGCTTTCGGCACTGAAGGAGGCACGGGTTGCGTTCGCCGACCGCAATCAGGCAACCCAGGCTGCCGTGGCGGCGGCATTCAACGCCGCCGCGGAGCGGCTCGAAGGGGTGTCCAAGAAGCTGAACCAGTCGATTGGCGGTCCCGGGCTCGCGCAAGGCTGAGGTGGCGTCGGGGGCTCGCGCAGACTACATTGCCCCTGCGGGGCTGCCCGGTGCGTTTGGAGACAATTCCCCGGGGCCTTACGATCCTGAAGGGAGCTGTCCCTAGCTGGACCCCTGGGTCCGGCTATATGGCGCCCACCTACTTCTGTAGGTTCCCGGGATCAGCGCTCCGACGGCCGGTGCGGCTCCGCACTTCGCTGGCCGCCTGACGGACCGGCTTATGGCGAAGCAGACCCCTGAGGAATTCAAGGCCGAACTTCGTCAGGTTTATCTGGCCAAGCGCGACGCTATTCCGGCGGAGGCCCGCGCTGCCGCGGCCGAGGGGATCGCGCAGCGTTCGTTTCCCTATCAGATCAAGCCGGGCATGGTGGTTTCCGCCTACGCGCCGATGCGCACCGAGCTCAATCCGGCGCCGCTGATGCGCAAGCTGGCGGATGCCGGCGCGACGCTGGCGTTGCCGGTTGTGGTGGCGCGCGGCAAGCCGCTGGTTATGCGCGAATGGGCGTTCGGTCAGCCGCTGGCAACGGGTGTGTGGGGTATCCGGGAGCCTACACCGGAGGCGGCCGAGGCGTGGCCGGACATCCTGCTGGTGCCGCTTGCTGTGTTCGATCGCAAGGGCAACCGGATCGGGTACGGCGCCGGCTACTACGATCTCACCATTAATCGCTTGCGCCTGATCAAGCCTGTGATCGCGATCGGACTTGCGTATCAAGCCCAGCACGCCGCAGTGGTGCCATTCACGCCGCGCGACGCGCGGCTCGATCTCGTGCTAACCGAGCGCGAAGTGATCGACTGCGGCAGGAAATAGTATGCGGATCTTGTTCGTCGGCGACATCGTTGGCCGCAGCGGGCGCGCGGTGTTGCACGCGCAACTGCCGAAGCTGATCGCCGACTGGAGGCTCGATCTCGTGGTGGTGAACGGCGAGAACGCTGCCGGAGGCTTCGGCATCACCGAGGCGATCTACCGGGACATGCTCGACACCGGGGCCGACGCGATCACCCTCGGCAACCACGCATGGGATCAGCGCGAGGCGCTGGTGTTCATCGAGCGCGCGCCGCGTCTGATCCGTCCGCTCAACTATCCACCCGGCACGCCGGGCCGTGGCGCCGCCATGATCGAGGCGAAGAACGGCGCGCGCGCGCTGGTCATCAACGTCATGGGGCGGATTTTCATGGACGCACTGGACGATCCGTTCGCGGCGGTGGAGCGTGAGCTCACCGCCTGCGCGCTGAAGTCGGGCGCCGACGCCATCCTAATCGACGTGCACTGCGAGGCGACCAGCGAGAAGCAGGCGCTGGGCTATTTTGCCGATGGCCGGGCCAGCTTGGTGGTCGGGACGCACACCCATGTGCCGACCTCGGATCATCGCGTCCTGCCGGGCGGCACGGCGTTCGTGTCGGATGTCGGCATGACCGGCGACTACGAGTCGATCATCGGCATGGACCGCGACGAGCCGATGTCGCGGTTCACCCGGAAGATTCCGGCCGCCCGGTTCGAGCCCGCCAATGGGCCGGGCACGCTGTGCGCCATCGCGGTCGAGACCGACGATGCCACGGGCCTGGCCCGGCAAATCGGCGCGGTGCGGCTCGGGGGCAGGCTGGAAGCGGCGCGGCCGGGCTTCTGGTAGCGCATAAGCCGGCGAAGGGGTGCCGGTTCGCCGACAAGATCATGCGCGAGTGAGAATCTTTCGTTCCCGCGCAACCTGGCATAGGTTCTCTCACGAACGATTCGCGGCCGGCAGTACCGGGTCCGGCCCTTTTTCGGGGGGATCCGGCATGGCTATCAATCGCAACCTCGCGATCGCCAAGAAAACCGACGTCGACCGGTGGTCGGACGTCGAAGCGCTCGAACTCGCCTGGGACCAGCGCGCCGAGGTGGCCGCCGGCTTCGTGCCGAATGGCTCGCGCGTGCTCGATATCGGTTGCGGGCGCATGGCGCTGTCGCGCTTCCTGCCGAATGGCTGCGCTTACCAGCCTTGCGATCTGGTCGCCCGCGACAGCGGCACCATCGTCTGCGATCTCAACGCCGGGCAGTTCCCGAGCGCGCCGGCGGCGCAATCCGACGTCATCGTCATGCTTGGCGTGCTCGAATACGTGGTCGACCTCGAAGCGCTGTTCACGCACCTGCGCCACAGCAAGTGCGATCTGGTGGTCAGCTACTGCGTTAGCGATCTCACCGGCGACATCGACCGTGCCTCGCTCGGCTGGATCAATCATCTCAGCCTGATGGAGCTTGCCGTTCTGTTCGACAAGTTCGGCTTCCGCGTTGAGCGATCGGACCGGATCGACGAGATCCAGTTCCTGATGCGGCTTACGCCGGATGACCGCGCCATCGTGCCGCCGTCATGCGACGTTGCCGTCATCTCGTACAACGACGTCGGCAACTTCGGCGATCGGCTCGGCTATCACATCATCAACTCGCTGCTGCCGGCGACCGCCGATGTGCACCATCTCACCTTTCGCAATCTGCAGGCGGCGCGCGAAACCTACGACCTCGTGATCCTCGGCATCGGCAACAGCATCTTCCAGCCGCTGCTGACCGACGAGATCTTCGAGGTGCTCAACCGCGGCAAGGCGTCGGTCGGAATCTTCGGCACGCAGTACCGCGAGCTGATCCCGCGTCCGTCGATCGACGCGCTGCTCGACCGGCTCGACACCTGGTACGCGCGCTATGAGGAAGACGTTCTGATGTACGGCCGTGGCCGCAGCAACGTTGTGCATCTCGGCGACTGGCTGATCGATCAGTTCCCGATGTCGCGGCCGACCGAGGATTCGCTTTTGACCATTGACGAAGACATCCTCAAGGAGCTTCCGCTCGACCGCACCATCCAGACCATCCAGCGCCACAAGAACGTGTTCTCCACGCGCCTGCACCCGCTGCTGTGCGCGCTCACCTCGGCTGAGCTGGTTGCCTTCACCGAGCAGCCCGACTCGGAGATGCCGGGCATGGTTTCCGGCAAGTTTCGCAGCATGCTGATCGACATTTTCGGCCGCACATTTTCGGAAAAGAACTTCTTCCTGGTCGACCGTGACGCGGTTACGGGCTACAAGACCCGCGTCCACGACAATGTCGGCAAGGTCGGAGCGCAGATCGGCGCGATGCTGCGCAATGTGGCGGTCGCCGGCGCATAAAGCGCCATTTCGTTGACCGCCCCAACCGGCCCAATTATATAACGGCTACCCACAGGATCATTGCGCGGGCGCGGCCGGATGCCGGCGTGCGCTTGCATCGGGTAGAGGCCATGGCCGGACATTCCCAATTCAAGAACATCATGCACCGCAAGGGGCGCCAGGATAAGGTGCGCTCCAAGGTGTTCGGTAAGCTGGCGCGAGAAATCACCACTGCGGCGAAGCTCGGTCTGCCCGATCCCGCGTTCAATCCAAGGCTTCGCGCGGCGATACTCGCGGCGCGCGCCGAGAACATGACCAAGGACGTCATCGAGCGCGCCATCAAGAAGGCGCAGGGTGGCGACGCCGAGAATTATGAAGACATGCGCTACGAGGGCTACGGGCCGGGCGGCGTCGCGGTCATCGTGGAGACGCTGACCGACAACCGCAACCGTACCGCTGGAGAGGTGCGCGCGGCCTTTACCAAGAACGGCGGCAACCTGGCCGAGACCGGCGCGGTGTCGTTCATGTTCGGTCATGTCGGCTTGATCGAGTTCGATCCCAAGGCCGCCAGCGCCGATCAGATGTTCGAGGCCGCGATTGAGGCAGGCGCGGAGGATGTCGTGTCGAACGACAGCGGCCACGAGATCTACACCGCGTCGAACGCGTTGCGTGACGTGGCCAAGGCGCTGGAAGCGAACTTCGGCGAGCCGCGCAAGGCCGCACTCACCTGGAAGCCGCAGAACTCGATCGCGCTCGATGAAGCCAAGGGCGAGCAGATGCTGGAGCTGATTGCGGCACTCGAGGACAACGACGACGTGCAGAACGTATTCGCCAATTTCGAAGTATCGGACGCGGTCGTCGCCAAGGTGGCCGCGGGCTAGGCGGCCTGCCGCCCTGATCTGGAATGGCCGACGATGCGTCTGTTGCGTGCCTGGTCCGGCTTGGGCAGATCGCTCATTGGTGGGCGTCCAGGAAGTTCGGAACCGCGATCCAGTCGAGCGCCCCGGCGTCGCTCTGCAGCAGGGCATGCATGCGGCGGTCTTCTTCGGTCTTGAGGTCGACGCCCAGGTGCGTGCCGAGCTTGCGGCCGTGCATCACCACCTTGTTGCCGTAGGGCTGCCGCTCGGCGTTGTAGGCTTTGAGCGCGGTGTCGATGTCGTCGTGGTCGCGTAGCGCGCGTGCCAGCGCCTCCGCGTCGCCGCCGGCCTTGGCGACGCCGAAACCCATGTGCGGCCGCGCCGACGTTGCCGCGTCGCCCATCATGGCGACACGGCCGAATACGATGGATGGCGCGGTGAAATCGTAGATCGGCGTGATGAACGGCTGCGGAATATTCATGACGCAATCGAGCAACACCGGCGGCATGATATCGCGCGCGTCCTGATGCATCTGCGCGATCAGTTCCTTGCGGATCAGCGGCGGCGGCACCGAATATTCGTGCTGCACGCCGCGCTCGTCGACGCACATGTCCTTCATCTGCGCGGCGTCGGCGACACGATACCAGATGAAGTTGTAGCGGCGCTTGCCCGGGCGCAGGTCATCGCTGAAACCGGAGATCGGATAGGTGATGACCTGCTGCCGCTTCGGCCAATACAAAACGAAATACGGGAATATATCGCGCAACGTCTGCGGCGCGAGGTCGGCTTCGTTCGGCGCTCCGCGCCAGATGTAGTAGCCGGCGTAGATCGGCTGCAATTCTGGGGCGACCTGCGCGCGCACGCCGGAGCGGATGCCGTCGCCGCCCACCAGGATGTCGGCGTGCTCGACGCGGCCGCCGGAGAACTGCACGCGCACGCCGCGTTCGTCCTGGTCGACGCGCTCGAAATTCCTGCCGAGGTGGTAGTGCGCGGGATCGATCGTTGCGCGCAGCAGGCGCTGCAGCTTGTCCCACGAAGTCATGATCTGCCGCAGTGGCCGCTGCTCGGTGACGCGGCCTTGACGGTCGAGCGCGATGCGCTTGGGTATCTCGATGCCCAGATCCTGGGTGCCGGCGCCGGCCGCTTCGAGCGCGTCCAGCAATTCGGGATGTGTCGTGATGCCGGCGCCGCGGCCGACCAGCTCGACGTTCGAGCGTTCGTACACATCGACGTCCCAGCCGATCTGGCGTAGGAACGCGGCGCTGAACAGTCCCGACATCGAGCCGCCCACGATGATGACGCGGCGTTTCCTGGAAGAACCCGGCATGGCGGGCAGGATGCTAGTCATCGGCGGCACGGATGACGAGTCATGTCGTCGCATTGCTGCCCACCATTGCGGTGGGAGTTCGTGTCTAGCGGAAGATCGGGTCGAGCAGCGGTAGGCTGAGCAGAGCGGCGATCGCGATGATGACGTAAGCGATGCGCCGATAGGTCTGGTCCGACGTCCCGTGGAAAAAATACGAGCCGAGCCCGACGCCGCCCAGATAGAAAACGCCAAGCAGCAGCGACAGCGCGAGGGTTTGCGCCGTGAACAGGCCCTCGTATGCGTAAACGGCGACCAGCACGACGCCGCAGATCAGGAAGAAAACCATGATATTGGCGCGCACGGTGACGGAACTGCCGATCCGGCTCAGCCAATAAAGGATCACCGGCGGCCCGGCGATCTGCACGGCGCCCGCGCTCACGCCTGAGAAAAGCCCTACGCCGATCGTGACGGGCAAGCTTGGCCGCGCGTGATAGCGCCATCCGAGCACCAGCGGCGGCAGCAGGCCGAGGACGACAACGGAGATGCACCAGCGCAGCACGATCGGGTCGAGCGCGATCAGCGCCCAGGTCCCGAACGGCACGCCGACGGCCATGGCGATCGAGATCGGCACGACCTCCTGCCAGTTGCAGCGCCGCATCTCGGGAATCGCGAACGGCGAACTGCAAACGAAATCGACCAGTAGGATGGTGACCGCCGCGATGCGCGGGTCGTACACCGCCGCGACCAGCGGCATGTAGATCATTGCGCCGCCAAATCCCGAAAAGCCGCGCACCAGCCCGGCCAGCGCGGCGACAGCCATCCCCATGAAGAGGCGCCGCTCGGAAAGAGCTGCAGCGAAGGTGGCGCTGTCGGGAAGGTAGATCCAGGGTTTGTCCGGCACGCTTGTCTAGCAGTGGATAGCGGGCGGGGCGATTGGCGAACCTGCCGGGCTCCTATGCGGTCGGGCCGGGCGGCGCTATGAACGGCTCGGCATGGGCTCACCGATTCGCATCCTGGGCATCGATCCAGGGCTCCGCCGCACCGGCTGGGGCGTCATCGACGTTGACGGCAACCGGCTGTCGTTTGTCGGCTGCGGCTCGGTCGCGAGTGAAGACAAAGCCGCGCTCGCCATTCGCCTGCTGGCGATCCACGATGGTCTGGTTCGCGTGATCGAGCAATTTCATCCCGGTGAGGCGGCGGTCGAAGCGACCTTCGTCAACAAGGACGCGACGGCGACGCTGAAGCTTGGTCAGGCGCGCGGCATCGCCATGCTGGTGCCGGCGCGCGCGAGCATCGAAGTCGCAGAATACGCCCCGAACCTTGTAAAGAAGACCATCGTCGGCGCCGGACACAGCGACAAGGCGCAGATCCGCATGATGGTCGGAGTGCTGCTGCCGAAAGCCGATCCGAAATCCGAGGACGCGGCCGACGCTTTGGCGATTGCGATCTGCCACGCGCATCACCGCGGAGCGGCCGCGATGATGCGCCGGGTTGCCGGCGGCTAGAAATTGTAAAGGTCGGCGTCGGCGTCGGTGCGTCCGCCCACCGCGCTGGAGATGACGTCGGCGGCAATTCGCGAATAGGTCGTGCCATTGCCGCCGTAGCCGAGCGCGGCCCAGCAATTCGGCATGCGCGGGATTTGCCCGATAGTGGGCAGGCCGGTGTTGCTGGTGCCGAACGAGCCAGTCCAGGCGAAACCCACGGTGGTGTCGGCGCCGCGGATCAGTTTCCCCAGTTTGCGCTTGAGCGCCGCCGTCTTGCGCGGCAGCAGCGCGTCGCGCGCCGCCTCGTCGGAGAACTCCTCGTCCTCGCCGCCGCAAATGATGCGGCCGTCCTGGGTGGTGCGAAGATAGAGATACGGGTCGGACGACTCCCATATCATGCATTGCTCCGGCCACAGCCGGCGCTTCTGCGGCAACGTCGCAATGGCCCAGGTCGAGACGATCTGGTGACCCTTCGCCGGCACGCATTTTGGTAGTTCGTATCCGGTTGCAAACACAAGATGCCGGCAATGGATGCGCCGCCCATTCGCCGCTGTGGCGGTGATGCCGCGCGGCTTTGCGTCGATATCAACGATATCGACCGGGCAGAATATCAGAGCATTCTCCGAAGCAGCGGCATTGAGCAGGGCGATCGTCGCCTTTCGCGGGTCGATGGCCATATTGCCGTAGCTCAGGATCGCCGCGGATCGCCGAATGCGAAATCGCGTTCGCAATTCCTTGGCTTCGAGGAAACGGCTCGCCAGCCCGGCCGCGCGCCGCGCCTTGTGCTCCCTCATCAGTCCGTCACGGTCGAGCACGTCGCCGGCGAGATAGAGCGAGTTGCGCTCCGCGATATCGGCCACGTCAAGCTCGCGCAGCCGCCCCGCGATCGCATCGACCGCAAGCCGCGACCGCCGCCACGCGCGCTCCGCCTTGCGCTGCCCGATCTTGCGCGCCAGCTTGGTCAGCGGCATGTCGATCTCGTACTGCACCAGCGCAGTGCTGGCGGTGGAAGAGCCTTTCGCCGGCCCGCGGCGGTCCACAACGACGACCTGCAATCCGCTGTCGCGCAGCGCATCGGCCACCATCGCACCTGTGATGCCGGCGCCGATCACCAGCACATCGGTCTCAAGATTGCGCTTGAGTAGCCTGTGGGGCACCGGCGGTGCGCGTTGCTGCTCCCAGACCGAGCGCCCGGTCCGCAGGTCTTTTGGTTGGGTGACCACGGCAATGCCTTCTTGAAATGCGAGAAAATCAATCCCCGCAAATCCAACGCTTTGCCTGGGAATTCGATCCCTCCCGGCCTCAAGACGGCCGCCGACTCGTGGTAACAAGCGGCATGATCGGCAAGCTCAAGGGCGTGATCGACAGCTACGGCGAGGACTTCATCGTCCTCGACGTGCAGGGCGTCGGCTATCTGGTGCACTGCTCGGCCCGCACGCTGCAGGCGCTGCCCGGCGCCGGCGAAGCGGCGACGCTGTCGATCGAGACGCACGTGCGCGAAGACCAGATCCGCCTGTTCGGCTTTCTCAGCGACACCGAGCGCGAATGGTTCCGCTTGCTGCAGACCGTGCAGGGCGTCGGCGCGAAGGTGGCGCTGTCGGTGCTCAGCACGTTCAAGCCGGGCGAACTCGCTTCCGCGATCGCGATGGGCGACAAGGCGTCGATCAAGCGCACGCCGGGTGTCGGCCCCAAGGTGGCCGAGCGCATCGTCATCGAATTGAAGGACAAGGCGCCCGCGTTCTCGTCGCTCGATCCGTCCGTTATCCGGCTTTCCGGCGCGCTTGAAGAAAAGCGCGCTCCGCAGCCCATCCTCGATGCGGTGTCGGCGCTCGTCAATCTCGGCTACGGTCAGCCGCAGGCCGCGGCCGCCATCGCCGCAGCCTCGCGCGGCGTGGGCGAGGGCGCCGAGACCGCGCAACTGATCCGGTTGGGTCTTAGGGAGCTTTCGAAGTGAAGCACGAAAGCGTTGCTGCGCTGGGCAGCCTCGACATGGAACTGATCGAAGCCGCCTCCGACGCGATCCGTCGCCGCTATCGTTACGATTGGCAGGAGGTCGGTGCGGCGATGCGGACGCGCTCGGGGAAGGTTTTCACCGGCGTCAGTCTTGATGCGTATCTCGGCCGGATGGCGGTCTGCGCCGAAGCCGTTGCGCTCGGTCAGGCGATCACCAATGCGGGCGAGACGGGGATCGAGGCCATTGTCGCCGTGCGCCATCCGCCCCCGGAGGAGGCCAACCGGGCGATCGCGGTGGTTTCGCCTTGCGGCGCGTGCCGCGAGTTGATCTGGGACTACGATCGCAACGCGCGTGTGATCGTGCCGGGAGCCAACGGGCCGGAAACAGTGAGCATCGGCGATCTGTTGCCGAACAAATACAGCCGGGAGCGGACGCTTTGAGCACCATGCCGCGCCGCCTGGTCACCGCGGAACGCCGTGAGGATGATGCGGCGGAAACGTCGCTGCGGCCGCAGCGGCTCACCGAGTTCATCGGCCAGCAGCAGGCACGCGCAAATCTCAAAATTTTTATCGACGCTGCGAAATCGCGCAACGAAGCGCTGGACCACGTGCTGTTCGTCGGCCCGCCGGGACTGGGCAAGACCACGCTCGCGCAGATTGTGTCGCGCGAGCTCGGCGTGAATTTCCGCGCCACCTCGGGCCCGGTGATTGCAAAGGCCGGCGATCTCGCCGCGCTGCTCACCAATCTCGAAGAACGCGATGTCCTCTTCATCGACGAAATCCACCGGCTCAATCCGGCGGTTGAAGAAATCCTCTATCCGGCGATGGAGGATTTCCAGCTCGACCTGATCATCGGCGAAGGACCGGCGGCGCGTTCGGTGAAGATCGATCTTGCCAAGTTCACCCTGGTCGGTGCCACCACGCGCGCCGGCCTGCTCACCAATCCGCTGCGCGACCGGTTCGGCATTCCGATCCGGCTCAACTTCTACACCGAGGCGGAATTGGAGCTGATCGTCAACCGCGGCGCGCGCGTGCTTGGCATCGGCATGACGGACGACGGCGCCAACGAGATCGCGCGGCGTTCGCGCGGCACGCCGCGCATCGCGGGCCGCCTGTTGCGCCGGGTGCGCGACTTCGCCCACGCCGCAGGCGATGAAAAAATCGATCGCAAGCTTGCCGACCGGGCATTGCTTCAGCTCGAGGTGGATGCCGGCGGCCTCGACGCGATGGACCGCCGCTATCTGACGACCATCGCCATGAACTACGGAGGCGGTCCAGTCGGCGTCGAGACGCTGGCTGCTGCGCTGTCCGAGCCGCGCGACGCCATCGAAGAGATCATCGAGCCGTTCCTGATCCAGAAGGGCTTTCTCCAGCGCACGCCACGCGGCCGGCTGATCACGTCGCACGCGTTCAAGCACCTCGGCCTGGCCGAGCCGGCGCGCGACCCGTCGCAGTTCGGCCTGTTTGCGCAGGACGAGGAATAAATGAAGACCTTGGAAGGCGGGTGCCATTGCAGCCGGGTGCGCTTTCGCGTCACCGCAGACCTTGACCGTGTGACCTATTGCAATTGCTCGCTTTGCGGCATGAAGGGTTTCCTCCATCTCATCGTGCCGCCCGCGCAATTCGAGCAGACCAGCGGCCACGACGATCTCGCCACCTATCAGTTCAACACCAAGGTCGCGAAGCACACGTTCTGCAAGCACTGCGGCGTTCATCCGTTCTATGTGCCGCGCTCGGACCCGGATAAGATCGACGTCAACGCGCGTTGCCTCGACGGCGTCGACGTCGAGTCGCTTTCAATCAAGCAGTTCGACGGCCGCAACTGGGAAGACGCGATGACCCGCCGCGTGCCGTGGCGATGAGCGGCGCGGGCCTTGACGGTGAGATTCGCGGTGGCCGGCACCACCAGCCTGTCCGCGTCTATTACGAGGACACCGATTTCTCCGGCGTGGTCTATCACGCCAGCTACCTGCGCTTCATGGAGCGCGGCCGCACCAATTACCTGCGGCTGATTGGCGCCAATCAACGCGCGCTGTTCGAGGAGGCCGCGCGGGAGGCGCCGGGTTTCGCCTTCGTGGTGCGCTCGATGTCGATCGACTTCCTGAAGCCGGCGCGGATGGACGACGTACTCGACGTTGTGACCCGGACGGCTGAAGTGAAGGGCGCCTCGGTGACGCTTCATCAGCGTGTCATGCGTGGCGACGAAGCTCTGGTCGAGGCGGCGGTCCAGGTCGCTTTCGTGTCCGGCGGCCGCGCCCGGCCGATTCCCAAGGCGCTGCGCACCGCCATGCAGG
>JBEVIJ010000009.1:0-13308 GCA_040510745.1 Xanthobacteraceae bacterium | reverse complement strand
TCAAGGCCAATCCGGAACGCGCCGCCGAAGGCACCGTGATCGAAGCCAAGCTGGACCGCGGCCGCGGCCCGGTGGCGACCGTGCTGGTGCAGCGCGGCACGCTGCACGTCGGCGACATCATCGTGGCCGGCGCGGAATGGGGCCGGGTGCGCGCGCTGGTCAGCGACGCCGGAGAGCCGGTCGAGACCGCGGGACCCTCCGTTCCCGTCGAGGTGCTGGGCTTCACCGGCACGCCGGACGCCGGCGACCGCCTCGCGGTGGTCGAGACCGAGGCCCGCGCCCGCGAACTCACCGATTACCGGGTTCGCCAGAAGCGCGAGAAAACATCGGCGCGCGCGACAGGCATGCGCGGCTCGCTCGAGCAGATGATGTCGCAGCTCAAGACCGCGGGCCGCAAGGACTTCCCGCTCATCATCAAAGGCGACGTGCAGGGCTCGGTGGAAGCCATCCTTGGCTCGCTGGAGAAGCTCGGCACCGACGAGGTGGCGGCCCAGGTCATTCATTCCGGCGTCGGCGGCATCACCGAGACCGACGTGGGTCTCTCCGAATCGACGGGCGCTGCGATCATCGGCTTCAACGTGCGCGCCCACAAGGAAGCGCGCGCGCAAGCGGAGCGCGACGGCGTCGAGATCCGCTACTACAACATCATCTACGACCTGGTCGACGACGTGAAAAAAGCGATGTCGGGCCTGCTTACGCCGGAACGGCGCGAGACCATGCTGGGCAACGCGCAGATCCTCGAGATCTTCATCGTCTCCAAGGTCGGCAAGATCGCGGGCTGCCGCGTCACTGACGGCAAGGTCGAGCGCGGCGCCAACGTGCGCCTGATCCGCGACAACGTCGTGATCCACGAAGGCAAGCTGTCGCAGCTCAAGCGGTTCAAGGACGACGCAAGAGAAGTGGTCGCCGGCATGGAATGCGGCATGGCCTTCGAGAACTACCAGGACATGCGCCCAGGCGACGTCATCGAATGCTACCGGGTGGAGACGGTGCAACGCTCGCTCTGAGTCCAAGTCTCAGACGTGCGGTGATTTAACCCAACGCCCTTTCCCGTCATGGCCGGGCTTGTCCCGGCCATCCACGACTTTCTCTCTTGAGAAAGAAGACGTGGATGCTCGGAACAAGGCCGGCATGACGATCGCAATATCGGAAAACGACTTTGACACGGAAGAAACATCGCGATCGTGAATCGCCCGCTGGATCCTCGCAGCGCGGCTTGCGCGTCGGCGAGCTGATCCGGCACGCGATCGCCGAGATGCTGACGCGCGGCGACGTGCACGATCCGGTGCTCGAAGGCCATCTCATCACGGTGCCGGAGGTGCGCATGACCGCGGATCTGCGGCTTGCCACCATTTACGTGATGCCGCTCGGCGGCCGCGACATCGAAGAGGTGCTCGAGGCGCTCGAGCGCAACAAACGATTCCTGCGCGGCGAGATTGCGCACCGCGTTAACCTGAAATTTGCTCCCGAGATTCGATTCCGCGCCGACGAGCGATTCGACGAAGCGGAACGGATCGAGAAGCTTTTGCGAACACCCGCGGTACAGCGCGACATCAAGCGCGAGAGTGACGAGTGATCGACGACCCCGACAAAGTCTCCCGGCCTCATGCTGAAGAGCCGCCGAAGGCGGCGTCTCGAAGCATGGGGCCGCCCTCGTCCTTCCAGACGCCCGCTTCGCGGGCTCCTCAGGATGAGGGCGGAGGAAAACAATTCCGCCGCGTGAAGCGCGACGTGCACGGCTGGGTCGTGCTCGACAAGCCGGTCGGCATGACCTCGACCCACGCGGTGAGCGCGGTGCGGCGGCTGTTCCAGGCGAAGAGCGCCGGCCACGCCGGCACGCTCGACCCGCTCGCCTCCGGCTGCCTGCCGATCGCGCTCGGCGAAGCCACCAAGACCGTTCCGTTCGTGATGGATAGCCGCAAGACCTACAGCTTCACGGTGCGCTGGGGCGAGGCGCGCGACACCGACGACGCCGACGGCCAGGTCGTTGCGACCAGCGCGCAGAGGCCAACGCGCGAGGCGATCGAGACGCTGCTGCCGCGCTACACCGGCACCATCGAACAGGTGCCGCCACAGTTCTCTGCCGTGAAGGTCGCAGGCGAGCGCGCCTACGACCTTGCCCGCGACGGCGAGACGGTCGAATTGCAGGCCCGACCGGTCGAAATCCATTCCCTCGCCGTCCTTAACGTCTGCGATGCCGATGACACCGAGTTCGTCGCCGAATGCGGCAAAGGCACCTACGTGCGCGCGCTCGCCCGCGACATGGGCCGCGCACTCGGCTGCCATGGCCATATCCGGACCCTGCGCCGCGAACGGGTCGGAACGCTCGGAAAAGACGCCATGATTTCGCTGGAACAACTGGCGGCCCTATGCCATAGAGCCGCCACTGGCGAGGGCAACCTCGCCGAAGCTCTCCTCCCTGTTGAGACCGCGCTGGACGACATCCCGGCGCTGGCCGTTAGCGGGGGGGACGCGGCCAGGCTCCAAAGGGGCCAGGCCGTTTTGTTGCGCGGACGGGACGCACCAATCTTCCGCGGCACGGTTTACGTCACGGTTTCGGGCCGCCTGGTGGCCCTGGCCGAATGTGACCGCGGCGAGATCGTCCCCAAGCGCGTGTTCAACCTGGCCGGGCTCATTGGCAGCCGCGTCCCAACAAAAGGTCACTGACGATGTCGCTAAACGCCGGCCGCAAGGCCGAAGTCATCAAGTCATATGCGACGAAGGCCGGCGACACGGGTTCGCCGGAGGTCCAGGTGGCGATCCTGAGCGAACGGATCAACAGCCTGACCGAGCATTTCAAAGCCCACGTCAAAGACAATCACTCACGGCGTGGACTCCTCAAGATGGTGTCCCAGCGCCGCCAGTTGCTTGATTATATCAGGCGCAAGGATGAAGCGCGTTACAAGACGCTGATCGACAAGCTGGGCATTCGACGCTGAACAATCCCGCGCGGGATTTCCCGCGCGTCGTGCGGACGCTTATTCGTCCGCTGTACCGCCGGCAGCGATACGCGCTGCCGTTTATTGGACCGGCCGCACAGGGCGCCGGTTCGCCTCACCGGAGGCACGAAGGCCATGGCAGGATCGCCGGATACTTTTCCAGTTCGCGGAACGACCGCGCGGATCAGTGTCTCGCCGTCTTGCTCATGGCGTTCGCCCCTTCGCGAAAACCATGAAAGACGATCCATATGTTCGATATCCATCGTGTTGAGCTCGACTGGGGTGGCCGCAAGCTAACTCTGGAAACCGGCAAGGTCGCCCGTCAGGCCGACGGCGCCGTCATCGCCACCTACGGCGAGACCACCGTCATCGCGACCGTTGTCGCGGCCAAGGCGCCGAAGCCCGGCATCGACTTCCTGCCGCTCACCGTCAACTACACCGAAAAGTACTACGCGGCCGGCCGCATTCCCGGCGGCTACTTCAAGCGCGAGCGCGGTCCAACCGAGAAGGACACGCTGACCTCGCGCCTGATCGACCGTCCGATCCGTCCGTTGTTCGCCGACGGCTGGCGCTGCGACACCCAGGTGATCATCACCGTACTGTCGCATGACCAGGAGAACGACCCCGACATCGTCGCCATGATTGGCGCATCGGCCGCGCTCACGCTCTCCGGCGCGCCCTTCATGGGCCCGATCGGCGGCGCGCGCGTCGGCTTCACCAATAACGAGTACGTGCTCAATCCGACCATCGACGAGATGAAGGAGAGCGAGCTCGATCTCGTCGTCGCCGGCACCCAGGACGCCGTGCTGATGGTTGAGTCGGAAGCTCACGAGCTGTCTGAGGAGATCATGCTCGGCGCGGTGATGTTCGGCCACCGGCACTTCCAGCCGGTGATCCAGGCCATCATCCAGCTCGCCGAGAAGGCCGCGAAGGAGCCGCGTGATTTCGCGCTTCCGGACACCTCCGCGATCGAGAAGGAGATGCTCGGCATTGTCGAGCAGGAACTGCGCAAGGCCTATTCGATCCCGCGCAAGGCCGAGCGTCAGGACGCCGTCGCCGCGGTGAAGAAGAAGGCGATGGAGCACTTCTTCCCGGACGGCAAGGACAATCCCGAGCGTCCGATGCAGACCGTCGGCGGCGTGTTCAAAGACCTCGAAGCCAAGATCGTCCGCTGGAACATCCTCGACACCAGCAAGCGAATCGACGGCCGCGATCTCGTCACCGTCCGCCCGATCGTGGTCGAGGCCGGCTTCCTGCCGCGCACCCACGGCTCGGCGCTGTTCACCCGCGGCGAGACCCAGGCGATCGTGGTCACCACGCTCGGCACCGGCGAGGACGAGCAGTGGATCGATGCGTTGCACGGGACCTACAAGGAAGCATTCCTGCTGCACTACAATTTCCCGCCATTCTCGGTCGGTGAAACCGGACGCATCGGTGCGCCCGGACGCCGCGAGGTCGGCCACGGCAAGCTGGCCTGGCGTGCAATACGTCCGATGCTGCCGTCGAAGGAGGACTTTCCCTACACCATCCGCGTGGTGTCGGAGATCACCGAGTCGAACGGCTCGTCGTCGATGGCCTCCGTCTGCGGCGCCTCGCTGTCGCTGATGGATGCCGGCGTGCCGCTGAAGCGGCCGACCGCTGGCATCGCCATGGGTCTCATCCTCGAGGACAAGCGCTTCGCCGTGCTGTCCGACATCCTCGGCGACGAGGACCATCTCGGCGACATGGACTTCAAGGTGGCCGGCACCGAAGAGGGCATCACCGCCCTCCAGATGGACATCAAGATCGCTGGCATCACCGAAGAGATCATGAAGGTGGCGCTCAACCAGGCCAAGGGCGGACGCCTCCACATCCTCGGCGAGATGGGCAAGGCGCTGAACAGCGCCCGCGCCGAACTCGGCGAGTACGCGCCGCGCATCGAGACCTTCAAGATCGCCACCGACAAGATCCGCGAAGTGATCGGCACCGGCGGCAAGGTGATCCGCGAGATCGTCGAGAAGACCGGCGCCAAGATCAACGTCGAGGACGACGGCACCGTGAAGGTGGCCTCGGCCGACGGCGAGTCGATCCGCGCCGCGGTGAACTGGATCAAGTCGATCGCCTCTGATCCGGAGATCGGCCACATCTACGAGGGCACCGTCGTGAAGACGATGGACTTCGGCGCCTTTGTGAACTTCTTCGGCGCCAAGGACGGCCTCGTGCACATCAGCCAGCTCGCGTCGAACCGCGTGCAGAAGACCACCGACGTCGTCAAGGAAGGCGACAAGGTGAAGGTCAAGCTGCTTGGCTTCGACGAGCGCGGCAAGGTTCGGCTGTCGATGAAGGTCGTCGATCAGGCGACCGGCGAGGATCTCGAAAAGAAGGGTGGCGGCGAGCAGCGCCAGGAGGCGTCCGGTTCGTAGCTTTCCGGCAATTCAGCCTGCTTGACAGCGGCATGATCACGAAGGGGCGCCTCAAGCGCCCCTTTTTCTTGCCAATTATCCTAATGAATCAAGTGGTTAATAGATTCCACATTTCTGTGACCGCGGTCACATCGCTGTTTGTCGATGCGGACTAACCTCCAATCATCCAAGAGCGAAGAGCTCTTAAACACCGAATGGGGACCGCCATGACGACCATCGCTCTCAGCCGCACCGCCTCTGACACCTCCAAGGCCTCCGGCATCGTCACCGCCCTCGTTGCCAGCTTCTCGGAATTCTGCGCGGGCGCCCGCGAAGGCCAGGAAATCGAGGCCCGCTATCGCACCTATTCGCGGATGTCCGGCCCCGACCTCGCCACCCGAGGCATGACCCGCTCCGACATCTATCGCGCAGTTTTGGTGGGCCGCCCTGTCTAAGCGAATTCTGACTGACCTTTCGTCCCTTCCTCCTGTTTCACTCCAAGCCCGTCCGTGGCATTCCCCGCCCCGACGGGCTTATTTTTCATGTCTTGCCGGTTGCGCTTTTGCGCTATCGTTCTGCCCGGTTGTCACGCGCGCGGCGGATATGGCGAAGCCTCCACCCACAAAAGCGGCATCCGCACCGGCCAATCTGCTTTCGGCCGTCCCGGAGCATCTTTCGGCGCGGCTGTTCGATCACGCCAAGCCGGTCAAACTCGCGGCGGACGGGGTGCTGTTCCTGGCCGGCGATCCCGGCGACGGCTGCTACCAGATCGAGCAGGGCCTATTGAAGGTCAGCATCATCGGGCCATCGGGCGCCGAGCGCATTCTCGCGATTCTCGGTCCGGGCGCGATTGTCGGTGAACTGTCCACGATCGACGGCAAGACCCGCTCGGCTTCGGTCACGGCGGTTCGCGATTCCGAACTCCACTTCATCAGCCGCACGGCGTTCGAGACCTTCGCGAAGACGCATCCGGAGGTCTACGAACACATCGTCAGGCTGCTCGCGGCGCGGCTGCGCGACACCGACGAGGTGCTCGCGGCCGGAAGCTTCCTGCCGCTGAAGGGGCGCGTGGCGCGTGCCCTGCTCGATCTTTCCGAGGCGTTCGGCCAGCCGGTCGGCCAGGGCCGCATTCTCATCCGCCAGAAGATCAGCCAGAGCGACGTCGCCGCCATGGCCGGCATCGCGCGCGAGAACGTCAGCCGCATCCTGAATGAATGGATCAGGCTGAAACTGATCACGCGGCTGTCCGGCTACTATTGCCTTGAGAACAGCGACAAGCTGAAGAGCGAAATCAAGCTCTAGGACGTGTGCTCATAAGCCGGCTGTTTCTGCGTCCTTACTCATCATCCCCAAAACTGCCCCGATCGCGCCGCCAGCCAGAGATACCCTCACGGTCTCTGCAAAGACATCGACGAGGACGGGCGTGAACCCTTTGAAGAGATTCATGTATCCCATGAAACTCAGGTCTTTGCTGAGAGCAATCAAAAACATGATGATCGCTCCACTTTTCAAACCGCCGACAAAGGTTCGAACGTTCGCCCAATGCTCAAAAATAAATGCCAACAGAAAAGCAAGAACCAGATTGGCGAGCGCCAACGGAACGAAATCGGGCGGGTTCTTATTCAAACCGGATACTGAATTAGATTGTCCTGCATGAACGAAACGAGCAGCACGCCGTAGATCAAATATCCCAACGAAAATATTATTACGGTTCCGGCAACCGTTGCCGCCAAGATTCGAAATTTCATGGTTCGCTCCTTTGGCTAGCGGGATATGGAACCGGGCTTTTTGGGCACCCGTTACGGCACCTTGCGCAGCGCTTCGCCGGCATCCCACGGCTTCCACCACGGCCTGAGGCCGAGGTCGCGCGCGATGATGCCCGCGGAAATGTAGCCGCCACCGCCGGAGATCGCGCCGCCGGGGTGCGTCGCCGAGCCCGCCATGTAGAGGTGGCCGACCGGCGTGCGGTAGCCGAAGTGGTTGTACATCACCTGCTCGGCGTTGAACGCGCCCATGAAGATGTCGCCGCCGCGCATCTGCGGGAATTGCGCGACGTACTCGCGGCCGGTGTAGACGTGCTGCGCGATGATGTTCTTCCGCGTCATGTTGGATGCATAGCGCGACCACTTCTCGATGATCTTGTCGGCGAACTCGCGCTTGAAGTCCTCGTAGTCCTTTTCACCGATGTTCGGATTGAGCGGCATGACGTGCCACGCGTAGTTGGTGGCCTTGCCGGGCGGCGCCTGGGTCGGGTCGATGCTGCTCAGCGGCCCGGCGCCGAACTGCACGATCTCCGGCACGCGGTTCGCCACCACGTCGGCATGTGCCACCATCAGATCGTCCATCGTCTCGGCGCCGAGGCTCCATTTCAGCGTGCGGGCGATGTTCGGATCGAACTTCTCGGAGTTGAGCTTGATCGGCTCATTGAGCGCGAGGTGCAGGCCGAAGATCGTCCACTTGGTGTACTGGAAATCGTCGATCTTTTTCGCGAACGCCGAGGGAAGCTGCTCGCGGCCGATCAGGGTCTCGAAGGTCTGATGCACGTCGAGCGTCGAGGCGACGAACTGCCTGGCTCGCACGGTGCGGCCGTCGCGCAACGCGATACCGGTCGCCTTGCCGCCCTCGACGACGATGCGCTCGACGTCGACCTGCGGCTCGAAACGCCCCCCGGCCGCGATGAACGTCTCCATCAGCCCGCGCGCCAGGTTGAACGAACCGCCCTGGCAGAGCTGGTAGCCGCTCTGCAGGTCGAAGGCGCGGATCACGGAACCCATCGGGCTGGTCTTCGACATGGTGTCGACCAGCCAAGTGCCGAACAGCGACACCTTGAACAGGAACAGAAGCTGCACGTGCTCGTTCTCGAACAGCTCCTTCACCACGTCGAACGGCTGGCGTGCGCAGACGGCGAGGAAGTCGCGGCCGATCGCGCTCTTGTTCAGCAGCGCCTCGCGCTCGGCTTGCGGCAGCGGCTCGGCATAACGTTCGGGCAGGAAGATGCGCTCGGTGATCTCCTCGGCCTTGCGGTTCCAGTCACGGAACGTCTGCGCATCCTTCTTGGAGAAGCGCGCCACGTTGGCGAGCGTCTCCTCGAGGTCGCGGCCGAAAACCAGCACGCTCCCGTCGAGATGCGGCTGGCCGAGCTCATAGCGCGGCGTGATGTAGCCGACGCGATCGGCCAGACCGAGATCCTTGAACCACGGCGTCTCGGTGATGTGGAAGTGATTGATGGAGTGCAGGTTGTGATAGAAGCCCGGCGCCGTCGCCTCTTCGGTCGACAGTCCGCCGCCGTACTTCAGCCGCCGGTCGACCAGCAGAATATCGAGGCCGCTTTTGGCGAGATACGAGCCAAGCACCAAGCCGTGGTGCCCCGCGCCGAGAATGATGCCATCGTAGCCCTTCTCCAGCGCCGCGGACATGCTCGCTCCCTCCCTGCGTTTGGATGCATCAAAGCAAGATGGAGATGGCGGCGACAAGCCCGGCGATGACAACCTCGCAATGCGTTATTGCGCGGCGTCCTTGCTCTCGGTCGCCTCGGCGCGCAACGCGTCCGGCTGCGGCATGGCGATGACGTTGTAGCCGGAATCGACGAAATGGATTTCGCCGGTCACGCCGCTGGAGAGATCGGAGAGCAGATAGAGTCCGGAGCCGCCGAGGTCTTCCAGCGAGACGCCGCGGCCGAGCGGCGAATGCTTCTGCTGGAACGCGAACATGTAGCGCGCATCGTTGATGCCCGCGCCCGCCAGGGTGCGGATCGGACCTGCCGAGATGGCGTTGACCCGAATTTTCTGCGGCCCGAAATCGACCGCCAGATATCGCACCGACGCCTCAAGCGCCGCCTTGGCAACGCCCATCACGTTGTAGTTCGGCATGGCGCGGTCGCCGCCGTTGTAGGTCAGTGTGATCATCGAGCCGCCGTTCGGCATCATCTCGGCGGCTCGTTTGGCGGCCTCCGTGAACGAGAAGCACGAGATCACCATGGTGCGCTCGAAGTTCGCACGCGTGGTGTCGGCGTAACGGCCCTTCAATTCGTTCTTGTCCGAGAAGCCGATGGCATGGACCAGGAAGTCCATCGTTCCCCATTGCTTCTTCAACTCAGCGAACACGCCATCGACCGACGCGACGTCGTCCACGTCGCACGGAAGCACAAGCTTGGCCTTGACGGAATCCGCCAGCGGCTTGACGCGGCGGCCGAGCGCCTCGCCCTGATAGGTGAAGGCCAGCTCCGCGCCATGCGCGGCGAGCGCCTGCGCAATGCCCCAGGCGATCGAGTGGTCGTTGGCGACCCCCATGATCAGGCCGCGCTTGCCTTGCATCAATTGAGTCATCGGATCACGCTTCCAATCGCTTGAACACGACGGAGGCATTGGTGCCACCGAAGCCGAATGAATTCGACAGCACGCAACCGAGCTTGGCGTCGTCGACCCGCTCGCGCACGATCGGCATGCCTTCCATGGCCGGATCGAGATTCTCGATGTTGGCGCTCTCGCAGATGAAGCCGTTGTTCATCATCAGCAGCGAATAGATCGCCTCCTGCGCGCCAGCCGCGCCGAGCGAATGGCCGGTCAGCGACTTGGTCGCCGAGATCGGCGGGCACTTGGCGCCGAACACCTCGCGGATCGCCTCGATTTCCTTGATGTCGCCAATCGGCGTCGAAGTGGCGTGCGGATTGATGTAGTCGACCGGCGCCTGCACGTTCTCCAGCGCCATCTTCATGCAGCGCACCGCGCCCTCGCCGGACGGCGCCACCATGTCGTGGCCGTCCGAGGTCGCTCCGTAGCCGGCAACCTCCGCATAAATCTTCGCGCCGCGCGCCTTGGCGTGCTCCAGCTCCTCGAGCACAAGGACGCCCGCGCCGCCGGCGATCACGAAGCCATCGCGATCCTTGTCATAGGCGCGCGATGCCTTGTCCGGCGTCTGATTGAAGCTGGACGACATTGCGCCCATGGCGTCGAACAGCACCGACATGGTCCAGTCGAGATCCTCGGAGCCGCCGGCAAACACCATGTCCTGCTTGCCCCACTGGATGGTCTCCATCGCATTGCCGATGCAATGGTTCGACGTGGCGCAGGCGGATGAGATCGAATAGTTCACGCCCTTGATCTTGAACCAGGTCGCCAGCGTCGCCGAGGCGGTGGACGACATGGCCTTCGGCACGGCGAACGGCCCGACGCGCTTTGGTCCCTTCTCCTTCGCGGTCAGCGCGGCCTCGACGATGGTGCGCGTGGACGGGCCGCCCGAGCCCATGATAATGCCTGTGCGCTCGTTGGAAACGTCGCTTTCCTGCAAGCCGGCGTCGCGGATCGCCTGATCCATGGCGACATGGTTCCACGCCGCGCCGCGGCCCAGGAAGCGCATCGCGCGGCGATCGACGGATTCGGCAGGATCGAGCGTCGGCGCGCCGTGCACCTGGCAGCGGAAGCCGAGCGTGGCGTAGTCATCCGCGCGCACGATGCCCGACTTGGCTTCGCGCAGACCGGCCAGCACCTCCTGGGTGTTGTTGCCGATCGATGAGACGATACCCATCCCGGTGACGACGACTCGTCTCATGGCTGCCTCGTAAGCAAATCAGAAACCCCACAAGTTCCAGCAATATCGTTCGATTGGGCCACATCTGGCCCGGTTGAAGCAATCCCGCAACCTGCCGGACTAGGAGGCCGGCTGCGCAGCCTCGTCCTTGAAGAGACCGACCTTGAGATCGAGGGCGCGATAGATCACCGAGCCGTCCGCCTCGAGCCAGCCGTCGGCGATGCCGAGCACCAGCTTGGAGCGCATCACCCGCTTCAGGTCGATGCCGTAAATTACCGTCTTCATCGTCGGCAGCACCTGCCCGGAGAATTTCACCTCGCCCATGCCGAGCGCGCGGCCCCTGCCGGGCGAGCCCAGCCAGCCGAGAAAGAAACCCAGCATCTGCCAGAGCGCATCGAGACCGAGACAGCCGGGCATCACCGGATCGCCCTTGAAGTGGCACGGGAAGAACCACAAATCAGGCTTGAGCTCGAGTTCCGCGCGGATGAAACCCTTGCCGTTCGGCCCGCCGGTTTCCGAAATTTCGGAGATGCGGTCGAACATCAGCATGGGGGGCAGCGGCAACTGAGGACCCTCGGGGAACAGTTCGCCGCGGCCGCAGCGCAGCAGGTCCTCGTATTCGAATTTGCTTGGTCTGTTATCCATCGCTGTCCTGGTCGCCGCGGCAGTGACTAATGGTGCAATTTGCTAACATAGAGGCGGCTGGAGCGGAAAAACAGGCCCCGAAACCGGGCGCAGCACGAGTGTGCCGAGACGTTGTTGCGAGAAAGTTGCATCAAGCATCCAGCCGAGATATGATTACAATTGCAACAGTTTAGAAGCATTCCTAGCTAGAGTTTCACGTCCCTGAGTGACCAAATGAATCCAACGCGGACCATGGTTGTCTCCAGCGCGATCGAGCCGGCCCATGAGGTGCAGGCCAATCTGAATCGCGGCGATTTGACGGGCTGCCCGTGGCACGACGTCAAGTCGATGCTGCGTGACGTCGGCCTGCGTCCGACGCGTCAGCGCATGGCGCTCGGCTGGATCCTGTTCGCCAAGGGCGACCGCCACCTGACCGCTGAAATGCTCTACGAGGAAGCCACCAAGGCGAAAGTCCCGGTGTCGCTCGCCACCGTTTACAACACGCTGCATCAATTCACCGACGTCGGCCTGCTGCGGCAGGTCGCGGTCGACGGCTCGAAGACCTACTTCGACACCAACACCACCTCGCATCATCACTTCTTCGTCGAAGGCGAGAATGCCCTGGTCGACATTCCGGACGCCGAGAAGATCGTGGGTACGATGCCGGATGCGCCGCCGGGCTACGAAGTGGCCCGCGTCGATGTGATCGTCAGGCTGCGCCGCAAAGGCAAGTAAGTCAGTCCATTTGGATTTCGCGATGGCCGGGCCGACTGCCCGGCCATTTGCTTTGTGCGACGCCAGGCCCGCTTGCGCCCGGCACACGGCTGTCATCAACTGAGGCCACAATTTCGCCGGGAGGACTGATATGAGCCCGATCGCCCGCCGCCTGACGCTCGCCGCCGCATTCGCGCTCGCCGCGACCGCCGCCTACGCCCAGGGCATCGGCGACAAGCTAGTCATCGTCACCTCGTTCTCCAAGGATCTCACCGTCCCGTTCGCGACCGCGTTCGAGAAGAAACACCCGGGCGTCAAGGTCGAGGTGCAGAACCGCAACAGCGCCGCGGCGATCGCCTTCATTCGCGAGACCCGATCGAGCCCGCCCGACATCTTCTGGGCCTCGGCGCCAGATGCATTCGAGGTGCTGAAGAAGAATTCGCTGCTGCAGAAGTACAAGCCGCAGGCGCAGGGCGTCGCCGACAAGGTCGGCAGCTATCCGATCAACGATCCCGATGGTTTCTATGCAGGCTTCGCCGCCTCTGGCTACGGCATCATGTACAACACGCGCTACACGCGCGCCAACAACTTGCCGGCACCGAAGGAGTGGGACGATCTCAAGCAGCCGATCTATTTCGGTCACGTCGGCTTCTCGGCGCCGTCGCGCTCCGGCACCTCGCACCTCACCGTCGAGACGATCTTGCAGGGCGAAGGCTGGGACAACGGCTGGGCGCTGCTGCTCGAAATCGCCGGCAATTTCCAGCAGGTGTCGGACCGCTCGTTCGGCGTGCCCGACGCGGTGAACAGCGGCCAGTACGGCGTCGGCATCGTGATCGACTTCTTCGGCCTGTCAGCCAAGGCGTCCGGCTTCCCGGTCGAGTTCGTCTATCCGTCGGTGACCGCGATCGTGCCGGCCAATGTCGGCATCATCGCCAACGCCAAAAATCAGAAGACGGCGGAAGCGTTCGTCGAGTTCCTGCTGTCGGAGGACGGCCAGCAGATCCTGCTCGATCCCAAGATCCAGCGCCTGCCGGTGCGGCCCGCGAGCTACGCCAAGGCGCCGGCCGGCTATCCCAATCCGTTCTCCGACAAGAGCCTCGGCGCCAAGGTGAAGTTCGACGCCG
>JBEVIJ010000008.1:0-11161 GCA_040510745.1 Xanthobacteraceae bacterium | reverse complement strand
CGCCCGAGGCCTGGATGCGGATCTGCTGTTCCTTGCCAGTGCCCTTATCGCGCGCCTGCACATTGACGATGCCGTTGGCGTCGATGTCGAACACGACTTCGATCTGCGGGACCCCGCGCGGCGCCGGCGGAATACCGACCAGATCGAACTGGCCGAGGATCTTGTTATCGGCCGCCATCTCGCGCTCACCCTGGAACACACGAATGGTGACCGCAGTCTGGCCGTCCTCCGCGGTGGAGAACACCTGGCTCTTCTTGGTCGGGATCGTCGTGTTGCGGTCGATCAAGCGCGTGAACACACCGCCCAGCGTCTCGATGCCGAGCGACAGCGGCGTCACGTCGAGCAACAGCACGTCCTTGACGTCGCCCGCCAGCACGCCGGCTTGAATGGCCGCGCCGATCGCGACGACTTCGTCCGGGTTGACGCCCTTGTGCGGCTCCTTGCCGAACAATTGCTTCACGACCTCCTGGACCTTCGGCATGCGGGTCATGCCGCCGACCAGGACCACCTCACTGATCTCGGCCGCCGAGAGGCCGGCGTCCTTCAACGCCTGCCGACACGGCTCGACCGTCTTCTGGATGAGGTCGTCGACCAGCGCCTCGAACTTGGCGCGGGTGAGCTTCATGGTGAGGTGCTTCGGACCTGCCGCATCCGCCGTGATGAACGGCAGGTTGATCTCGGTCTGCGTGGTGGACGACAGCTCGATCTTCGCCTTTTCGGCGGCTTCCTTCAGCCGCTGCAGTGCGAGCTTGTCCTTGCGCAGGTCGATGCCCTGGGTCTTTTGGAATTCGTCGGCGAGATAGCTGACGAGACGCATGTCGAAGTCTTCGCCGCCCAGGAACGTGTCGCCGTTCGTGGACTTCACCTCGAACACGCCGTCGCCGATCTCGAGCACGGAGATGTCAAACGTGCCGCCGCCGAGGTCATAGACCGCGATGGTGCCCGTCTTGGTCTTGTCGAGGCCGTAGGCGAGCGCAGCCGCGGTCGGCTCGTTGATGATGCGCAACACCTCCAGGCCGGCGATCTTGCCGGCGTCCTTGGTGGCTTGGCGCTGCGCGTCGTTGAAATATGCCGGAACGGTGATGACCGCCTGCTCCACCTTCTGGCCGAGGTGCGCTTCCGCGGTCTCTTTCATCTTCTGCAGGATGAAAGCCGAAATCTGCGACGGCGAATATTGCTTGCCGTCCGCCTCGACCCAGGCGTCGCCGTTGCTGGCCTTGGAAATCTTGTACGGGACGAGCTTCTTGTCCTTCTCGACCATCGGATCGTCATAGCGACGGCCGATCAACCGCTTGACCGCGAAGATGGTCTTCTCCGGATTGGTCACCGCCTGGCGCTTGGCCGGCTGACCGACGAGGCGCTCGCCATCGTCGGAGAATGCGACGATCGACGGCGTTGTGCGCATGCCTTCCGCGTTTTCGATGACCTTTGCGTTCTTGCCGTCCATGACGGCGACGCAAGAATTGGTGGTGCCGAGGTCGATACCGATGACCTTGCCCATGATGCTTCCTCTCTTTCTCAGCAGGCCGGCCGGGCCCTTGCGGCTCCCGGATGAAGCCTTTCGCGGCTCACCCGCGCGGCTTCTTCCGACCCCCGAATTTGCACTCGACGCAGCCCCCTGCGACGTCCTGGCTCATATAGGAGAGGCCCTTTGCCCTGCAAGGACTTGCAGAGGGTTTCAGGGCCGGACCACGCGATACACCGCGAAAGCCGGACCGGCTTCCAACGGCTGGAGCCAGTCGGGCGCGGTCTCGGCCTGCAGACGGGCCCACAGGCTCTGGCTTCGCGCCGGCTCCAGCAAGCCGTCCGGCGGACGCGGCCCGCAGACCGCGACGTAGTTAACCTTGGCGTCCAGCGCGATATCGCGTGCCTCCCCCGGCGGCGCGGGCAAGCAGCCGGTGGGCCGTCACGATGCCGCTCGAAAGCCGGTGATAGGGCGCCGCCAGCGCCGAATGCGGGGTCAGCGCCAGGAGGTACGGCCCAAAGCTGACATCGGCGGCGATCAGTCCGGGTTCGAGGTCGCGAAGCGGCGCGTAGCTCGCGGTCGCGAAACAGGCGCGCATGTCCGGCCGGGAAAAGTTGTCGCGGTCGCTCAGGCCGGTGGCCGTGCCGATGCTGATCGCCGCCGCCGAAAGTGCCATTGGCGTCAGGACCAGAGCAATCGCCAGCCGCGGCACCAGCCGCTTGATTTGGAACGCCACAATCAGCCGCAGCGCCAGCATGGCAACCACCGGCATGCCGAGCCAGATCGCATAGGAAAAGCCGCGGATCGCGACGGCCGTGGTGGCCGCCGCCGCAAAAAACATTAGCACCGCCGTAAGAAATCCGAAGTCCG
The DNA here is from genome assembly GCA_040510745.1 of Xanthobacteraceae bacterium. GTDB lineage: Bacteria > Pseudomonadota > Alphaproteobacteria > Rhizobiales > Xanthobacteraceae > Z2-YC6860. Next base: position 8,826 of record JBEVIJ010000008.1, on the reverse strand, counting down.
TACGCAGGCTTTCCTGGCGCAATAGGATCGCGACAGCCACCAGCGCCGCCACCGGAAACGCGGCGATGGCTGAAGCGGTCAACGGATTTTTGCGAAACACCGACAACAGCGGCTGCATCTCCCGGACATCTCCGAGCCAGATCGGCCAGATCGCCGGGTCGACCATTGCCATCGGACCGCGCAGGCAGCGCGGCTCAATCAGCAGCAGCACCGCCAGCGTGCCGGCGGCGGAACCCAGCACCGCCGCAATCCGCGTAATACGATCGCGATGCCGGAGCCGTCCCGCGAGCGCCAGCAGGAGCCCGCCGCAGACCGCGGCCGCCGCGGTGTTGATCGCGATGGCGTCGCACAGCTTGCGCGTCCAATGCTGCGGACCGACGCTGACGCCGAAAGCCAGCGCCGCGAACAGTGCCAAAGCGAGGCCATAGCGGGCAAGCGCGACACCGGCGTCACGATCCATGACGTAGCGCAACGCCAACGCCAGGCCGCATGCAGCGAGGTAAAGCAGACATTCGATGCCGATCGCGAGCAGCACGCCGCTAAGCGCGCCGGCCGCATAGCCGCACCACCACTTGCGATCCGACCATGCCGTCGCCGCCACGGCGAGCAACGTCAGTGCGATCTGAACATTGTGATGATCGATCCGCCCCGGCGTGAACTGCTGATACGCCGGCACGCCGGCCATCGAAAATAGCAGCGCCACCATCGCCGCCTCGCGCCCGGCGATCCGCCAAGCAATCAAAACCATGCCCGCCATTGTCGGGATCAGCCACAGCAGCGGCCACCACGCACGCAGCAAACGCTCGGCATCGGCCTGATCGGCGAACAAGCGGAAGAACGCGAACAGCCGGCCAGTCCGGCATCGATCAGCCGCGACCAATGCATATCGACGCCGTCCGGCGGTTGCAGCCTCGATTGGTGCAGGTCGTACCAGCCGCTCAGCAGGCCCGGACCATTGAGCCACGCGCGCATTTCGACCAGCCGCATCGCGTCGTCGGTGTCCAGCAGCGTTTCGGCGGTCTGCGGCCAGTGCACCAGGAGCAGCACCAGCGCCACCAGCAGCCACGCCAGACCGAGCAAAGCGGCAAAATTCGGCTGACGGTCCAGGTCGATAAGCATGAAAGGGCGGTCTCAGGTGGCCGCGCCGACCAGATGTGATTCTCGGTGTGATTCTCGGGGTTGAGTTTCGCCCGGTGAGCCGCCATACCCAGGGTCATGAACCGTCGGCACGTCCTCGGTTGGCTCCCGCTGCTCGCCATGCTGGTATGGCCGCATTTCGCTGCGGCAGAGACCGCCGCGGCAGACGAGCCGCAGTTTCCGATTGCGTCGCGGCTCGGTCTGACTCCGCCGCCCGGCATGACTCTGAGCACAGCTTTCCAGGGCTTCGAGGACACCGCCAACAACATTTACATTCGACTCGTCGCGATGCCGGAAGCCGCCTACTCGGAAATCGAAAAGTCGATGACCAATCAGGCGCTGAAGAAGCAGAACATCACGGTGGAGAAGCGAGAGCCGTTCGCGTTGCAGAACGCCAAGGGCATGCTGGTCGTCGCACGTCAGGAGGCCGGCAACGAAAAGCTTCGCAAGTGGCTCTTGATCGCGCCGCTTGGCGGGCTGACCGCGCTGGTGTCGCTGGAAATCCCGCTCTCCGCAAAGCAAGAGATTTATGCCGAAGCGGCGATCCGCAAATCGTTCGCCAGCGTGACGACGCGTCCGACCGTCCCGGCTGCGGAACAGCTCGCGCTGGTGCCGTTTAAGCTCGGCGATCTGGCCGGCTTTCAGGTCGCCGGCGTGGTGCCCGGCCGCGCCGTGCAGCTCAACGACGGCGGACAGGAAGAGCCCGATACGACCGAGCGCCCGCATCTTGTGATCGGAATAGCACCCGGCGGCCCACCGAATGCCGGCGATCGCGACAGCTTCGCGAGGCTGGCGTTCGCCTCGCCGCCCAATCTGAAGGACGTGCGCATCCTGAGTTCGGAGCCGATGCGGATCGGCGGCCAGCCCGGCCACGAAATGCGGGTCACCGGCAAGGACGCAAAGTCCGGCGCCGACGTAGAGGTCGTGCAGTGGTTGCGGTTCGGCAGCGGTGCCTATCTGCGCATGATCGGATTTGCGCCGAAGCAGGGCTGGGTCGAGGCATACGCTCGCTTCCGCGCCGTACGCGACGGCATGGTGCCGCGCTAACTCGCCGGATCGTCAGGAATTGTCGTTGTCGGCTGCCGACTTCGGTGCGCCCTTGGACACCGCGACCAGCGCCGGGCGCAGCACACGATCCCCGATCAGGTAACCGGCCTGGACCACCTGCGCGACATGGCCTGCGGGAACCGAGGCATTCTCCGCCTCGTACATGGCCTGATGCTTGTTGGGATCGAACTTCTGGCCGATCGGATCAATCCGCTTCACGCCGTGCTTATCGAGCGCGTTAAGCAGCGCGCGCTCGGTGATCTCCACGCCGTCGAGCAGCACCTTGACGCTGCTGTCGGACTTCTCCCGCAGCTCAGTGTCCAATGCTTCCAGCGCGAGATGCATGCTGTCGGCGACGGTGAGGACATCGCGGGCGAACGCCGAGATGCCGTAGATGCGAGCGTCGGCGACCTCACGCTCGGTGCGCTTTCGGAGATTTTCCATCTCGGCCAGCGTCCGTAGCAGGCGATCCTTGGTATCGGCGAGTTCGCGGTCGAGCGACGTCGACGGCTTTGGCGCGGCAGCTGGCGCGGCCTGATCGCCCGGCTGGAGCGCGTCGTCCGGGGAAGGTTGGGTCGTGTCTGACATGGTGCCCCGCATATCAGGGCTTATTCGCCAAAAATCAAGCCGGGACCTGCGGTTGCCCTGGTGTCCTGAACCCGAGGTTCGCACGGCTCGTTCAGCAAGCATCTTTGCGAACTTCGGTTCAAAGGACACTAAAATCATTGAGTTGCTAGTGTAGCTTTGATTCGGAAGTTCGTTCCGACAAGCTGAAAATTCAAGCGAACTTCCGAATGCGAACTAGCCGGAAATCAGCTTGCCGACCACCTTGGCGGTGTAATCGACCATCGGGATGACGCGGGCGTAGTTAAGCCGCGTCGGGCCGATCACGCCGAGCACGCCGACGATCGAGCCCTGGGCGTCGCGATAGGGCGAGATCACGGTCGAGGAGCCGGACAGCGAAAACAGCTTGTTCTCCGAGCCGATGAAGATGCGCACCCCCTCGGCCTGCTCGGCGCGGCCGAGCAGGTCGACCACGTCGCGGCGCGTCTCCAGGTCCTCGAACAGCAGCCGGACGCGCTCGAGATCCTCCAGCGCCTTGAGATCGTCGAGCAGGTGCGACTGGCCCCGCACGATCAGGCGACGCTGATCGGTCTCGCCGCCCGACCAGCTCGCCAGCCCGGCCTCGACGATCTTCTGCGTCAATTCGTCGAGCTTGGCCTGCTCTTCCTTCATGGCGCGCTCAAGCTCGACCTTGGCTTCGGCCAACGTCTTGCCGCGGACCCGCGCGTTGAGGAAGTTGCTAGCCTCGATCAGCGCCGAGGGCGGCAGGCCGACCGGCAACGTCAAGACCCGGTTCTCGACCTGGCCGTCGTCGCTGACCAGCACGACCAGCGCACGCTCCGGCTCGAGCCGGACGAACTCGATGTGCTTGAGCCGCACGTTCGACTTGGCGGCCAGCACCACGCCGGCAGTCCGGGTCAGGCCGGACAGCAAGCCCGACGCCTCCGTGAGCACGCTCTCGACCGAGCGGCCGGCGCCCGCGACCTGCGCCTCGATCGCGCGGCGGTCGTTCTCGTTGATGTCGCCGATCTGCATCAGCGCATCGACGAAGAAGCGCAGGCCAAGCTCGGTCGGTAGCCGTCCGGCCGAGGTGTGTGGCGAATAGATCAAGCCGAGCTGCTCCAGGTCGGTCATCACGTTGCGGACCGATGCGGGCGACAGCGGCGTCGATATCAGGCGCGATAAATTGCGCGAGCCGAGCGGCTCGCCGGTCGACAGATAGCTTTCGACGATCTGGCGGAAGATCTCCCGCGAGCGCTCGTTGAGCTGCGCGAGCGAAACCTGCGTCTTGCCGATCGGAACGTCCTGGGCCACGCGCCTTTTGCTCCTTCAGATGACAATCAGAATTGTCCATTCGGACACGCAAACGCAAGCCTGAGCGTCTGAATGGCCTGTTGCGCGGCAATCCGCGCTGTTAGCCTCGCCAAACAGCCATGCGGGAGGGCAGCATGCGAAACTGGCACGTCACGGCAAGCGCGACAGCCGCGCTTTGCCTCGCACTATCCGGCGCGCAGGCGCAGACCGTGATCGACGAATGGGCCGCGGCCAAGCTGCCCCCGGCACCGATGCTCAAGCCGGCCAAGATCATGCCGGGCGAGACCGCGCTGCTGGTGATGGACTTCACCAACCAGACCTGCAGCCAGGAGCGGCGGCCGCGCTGCGCCCTGTCGGTGCCAAAGGTTGTCAAGCTGGTGAACGAGGCCCGCGCCATGGGCATGCTGATCATCTACAGCGTCGCGGTGCCTAAGTCGGTGCCCGGCGATATCGTGAAGGCGCTCACGCCTGCCTCCGGCGAGCAGGTTCTGCCTCCGCTCGGCCCGGACAAGTTCATCGGAAGCGACCTTGAGAAGACGCTCAAGGACAAGAACATCACCACGATTGTCGCGATGGGCACGCAGGCGCAGACCTCGGTGCTGCACACCGGCGCGACCGCCGCCCTCAAGGGCTTTAAGGTGATCGTGCCGGTCGACGCCATGTCAGCGGATGACATTTTCCCCGAGGCCTACACCGCCTGGCACCTCTCCACCGCGGCAAGGATCAGCAATCAGGTGACCCTGACCCGGCTCGACATGATTTCGTTCTGACCGCCCCTCGAATGATCTCCGCGCGTACAAGTCATCTGCGAACCCGGCACGGTCACGAGCACCATCGCGTCACCTTTGTCGAACTGTTTTTCGACCTGGTGTTCGTGTTCGCGGTGACACAGCTCTCGCACGGCCTGCTGGAGCATCTCACACCGGTCGGCGCGCTGCAGACCGCGATCCTGCTGCTGGCGGTGTGGTGGACCTGGATCGACACCGCGTGGATCACCAACTGGCTCGATCCCGACAAGCCCGCGGTCCGCGTGCTGCTGTTCGTGCTCATGCTCGCGGGACTGGTGTTGTCCGCCGCGATCCCGAAAGCGTTCGGCGAACGCGCGCTGCCGTTTGCGCTGGCTTACATCGCCATGATGACGGTGCGCGATATGTTCATGTTGTGGGCTTTGCACAACCACGATGCCGGCAACCATCGCAACTTCGTCCGCATCTCGATCTGGCACATTGCGATGGTGCCGCTCTGGCTTCTCGGTGCGCTGGTGGACGACCCTCTGCGTATGACGCTATGGGCACTTGCCGTTGGCTTCGAGACGGTCGGGCCCATTGTCGGCTTCTGGGTGCCGGTGCTCGGCCGCTCCAGCACGACCGATTGGGTCGTCGAAGGCGCCCACATGGCGGAGCGCTGCGGCCTGTTCATCATCATCGCACTCGGCGAGTCCGTCCTGATCACCGGGCAGACATTCGCCGGCCTGACCTGGAACGCCGCGAGCGTCGCGGCCTTTGCTGTCGCCTTCCTCGGCAGCGTCGCGATGTGGATGGTCTATTTCAACATCGGCGCCGAACGCAGCAGCAAGCTCGCTGCGGCTTCCGACGACCCCGGACGCATCGCGCGCAACGGCTACACCTACCTGCACATCCTCATCGTCGCCGGCATCATTGTCGCGGCAGTCGGCGACGAGCTGGTGCTGCACCATCCAGGCGGCCACACCGATGTAAAGACCGCCGCCGTTATCCTCGGCGGGCCGGCCCTCTACCTGATTGGCAATTCGTTGTTCAAGCGACTGTCCGCGCCATACTTCCCGCTCTCGCACACGGTGGGCCTCGGGTTGCTGGCGCTGCTGATCCCCGCCGCCATTGTTGTGCCGCCAGTGCTGCTGTCGGCGCTCACGACCGCGGTGCTGATCGTCGTCGTAGCGTGGGAATGGGTGTCGTTGCGTCGAACGGTCTAACTCGGAAACCTGTAAAGCCTGGCCGGATTGTCGACGAGGATCTTGCGTCGCACGTCGGCATCCGGCGTCCAGTCGTGGAACAGCTCGTAGAGGTGGCCGGCGTTCGGCATCTCGCCCTCGATGCGCGGATGCGGCCAGTCGCTGCCCCACACGATCCGCTCCGGGTTGGCCCGCACCAGCGCCTCATGGAACGGTTTCGCCTCCGGAAATCCGGCGCGTTGTTGCTCAGGCGATGCGCACCGGAGACTTTCACCCAGCCACGGCCGTCGCCGACATAGCGCAGCAAGCTCTGGAAACCCGGCGTGCCGGTGCCGGTGCGCGCATCGGTGCGGCCCATGCGGTCGATCAGCACCGGCAGGCCGATCGCATCCAGGATTGGAATCGTCTCCGGCATATCCTTGCAGTCGATCCAGAGCTGCAGGTGCCAGCCGATGTCCTTCATCTGCGGCGCCAGCGTCTTCGCGGTATCGAGCGTGACGCCGCCGCGGTAGTGCAACTGCCCGCCGCGGAAGAAGTGATTGAACCGCAGCGCCCGCACCCCGAGCTTGTCCCAGCGGCGCAGCTCGGCCGGCGACACGCTCTCGTCCGCCACCGCGACACCGCGCAATCGGTCGGGCGTGCGCTCCAGCGCGTCGAGCATCGCGGAATTGTCGCGGCCGTGCGCGCTGCCCTGCACCAGCACGCCGCGTTCGAAGCCGAGCGTGCCGAGCATGCCAAGGTACTTCGCAAGCGGCGCATCCGGCGGCGTGTAGCTGCGGTCGCCCGAATAGGCGAAACAATCCGACGGTCCGAACACATGGGCATGGGTGTCGCACGCCTTGGGCGGCGGCGGATTTTTCGGCCTGTTCGGCTCAAGCGGGCCGGGGCAGGCCGGGATCGTGGCGGGGCTGTTCACGGGACTGTTCATGGGCCAAATCCTGTTATGCTCTGCGCCGACAGGTCAAGCAAAAGGCCTGCGCAATGTCAGGGAGGTAATGACGTGAGGATTGTGCTTCGCATTCTTGCCGCGTTCGGCGTCGCGCTGTTCGCCGTTCCGGCTCACGCACAAACCTATCCGTCCAAGCCGATCACGGTCGTGGTGCCGTTTGGCCCCGGCAGCGGCACCGACCTCATCACCCGCATTATCGCGCAGCGCCTGTCCACCGCGGTCAATCAGAGCGTCATCGTCGAGAACAAGCCCGGCGCCAACGGCACGCTGGCCGCCAACCAGGTCGCCCGTGCCGAGCCCGACGGCTACACGATCTTTATGAGCACCAACACGCCGCATTCCGCGGCGCCGTTCCTGATGAAGAGCATCAGCTACGATCCGGCCAAGGATTTCGTGGCGCTCTCCCGGGTCGGCAGCTTCACCCAACTGCTGCTGGTCAATCCCGGCATTCCGGCGAAGTCCGTCCCCGAGCTGATCGCGCACGTCAAGGCCAATCCGGGCAAGCTGTCGTTCGCCAGCGGCAATGCCTCCAGCGTGCTGGCGGGCGAAACCTTGAAGCGCTGGGCCGGTCTCGACATGGTCCACGTGCCTTACAAAAGCGCGCCGCCCGCGGTGCAGGACGTGCTCGGCGGCCGGGTGTCGATGCTGTTCACCGACATGGCGACCGGCTGGCCGCTGCACCAACAAGGCTCGCTGCGCGGACTGGCAACGACGCGGCTGAAGCGCAGCGCACTGGTGCCGGAGCTGCCGACGCTCGACGAGGCCGGCGTGAAGGGCTTCGACATGGACTCCTGGGCCGGCCTGTTCGCGCCGGCCAAGACGCCGCCCGCCGTGGTGGCAAAGCTCAACACCGAGCTGCGCAAGATCATCGACGACCCTGAGGTGAAGGCGAAGATCGCGGTCACCGGCTTCGAGGCTTTTTCGAGCTCGACCGAAGAGCTCGACACCTTCGTCAAGGAGCAGCTCGTCAAATGGTCGCGCATGATCAAGGAAGCGGGCATCGAGCCGCAATAAACGCCGCACCGGCGGGAAGGACACCATGACTCGACTGTCTCGCATCGCAATCGCCGCTGCGGCGCTTTGCGGCGTTGTCTTCGCATCGCAGGCCCACGCGCAGAGCTATCCTAACCGGCCCATCACCGTCATCGTGCCGTTCGGCGCGGGCAGCGCCACCGACACGATCTGCCGCATCGTGGTGCAGCAGCTCGGCGTGGCGCTCAACACCGGCATCGTCGTCGAAAACAAGGCGGGCGCGAACGGCGCCATCGCGGGCGCCTTCGTCGCGCGCGCCGCACCGGACGGCTACACGCTGCTGATGGCGACCAACAGCCCGCTGTCGGCGGCGCCGAGTTTGAACAAGACGATCTCCTACGATCCGATCAACGATTTCGTCGGGTTGTCGCGGGTCGGCAGCTACGTTTTCGTCCTCGCAGTGCATCCGGACGTCCCGGCCAAGACGCTGCCGGAGCTGATTGCCTACGCCAAGGCCAATCCCGGCAAGCTCACATTCGCGAGCGGCAACTCGTCCGGCGTGGTGGCCGGAGAGACGTTCAAGTCCTGGGCCGGCATCGACATCACCCACGTGCCCTACCGCACGGCGCCGCCGGCCATCAACGATCTGCTGGCCGGGCGCGTGTCGATGATGTTCACCGATATCACCATCGCCGGACCGCACCTGAAAAGTGGCGGGCTCCGTGCGCTGGCCACCACGCGGCTGCAGCGGAGCACGCTGTTCCCCGAACTGCCGACGCTCAACGAGGCCGGCGTCAAAGGCTTCGACATGGATTCCTGGGCCGGACTGTTCGCGCCGGCCAAGACGCCGCCCGATATCGTCAAACGGCTCAATGTCGAGTTGCGCAAGATCATCGACAACCCCGACACCAAG
>JBEVIJ010000007.1:0-4846 GCA_040510745.1 Xanthobacteraceae bacterium | reverse complement strand
TCGAAGGCCTCCGATGTGGCCGGCGACGGCACCACCACCGCCACCGTGCTTGCGGCCGCGATCGTTCGCGAAGGCGCCAAGTCGGTTGCCGCCGGCATGAACCCGATGGACCTCAAGCGCGGCATCGACCTCGCGGTCGAAGCCATCGTCGAGCACCTCAAGGCCAACTCGAAGAAGGTCACGTCGAACGCGGAAATCGCCCAGGTCGGCACCATCTCTGCCAACGGCGACAAGGAGATCGGCGACTTCCTCGCGCGCGCGATGGAGAAGGTCGGCAACGAAGGCGTCATCACGGTGGAAGAGGCGAAGAGCCTGGAGACCGAGCTCGACGTCGTCGAAGGCATGCAGTTCGACCGCGGCTACATCTCGCCGTACTTCATCACCAACGCCGACAAGATGCGCGTTGAGATGGATGACGCCTACATCCTGATCTATGAAAAGAAGCTCTCCGGCCTGCAGGAGCTGCTGCCGCTGCTCGAGTCGGTGGTGCAGACCTCGAAGCCTCTCGTCATCGTTGCCGAAGAGGTCGAGGGCGAGGCGCTCGCGACTCTCGTCGTCAACAAGCTGCGCGGCGGCCTCAAGGTCGCGGCGGTGAAGGCGCCGGGCTTCGGCGATCGCCGCAAGGCCATGCTGCAGGACATCGCGGTCCTGACCGGTGGCCAGGCAATCTCGGAAGATCTCGGCATCAAGCTCGAGAACGTGACGATCGCGATGCTCGGCCGCGCCAAGAAGGTGATGATCGACAAGGAAAACACCACGATCGTCAATGGCGCGGGCAAGAAGAAGGACATCGAGGACCGCATCACGCAGATCAAGGCGCAGATCGAGGAAACCACCTCGGACTACGACAAGGAGAAGCTGCAGGAGCGTCTCGCCAAGCTCGCGGGCGGCGTTGCGGTGATCCGCGTCGGCGGCGCCACTGAGATCGAGGTGAAGGAGCGCAAGGATCGCGTTGACGATGCGATGCATGCGACCCGCGCCGCGGTCGAGGAAGGCATCCTGCCGGGCGGCGGCGTCGCGCTGCTGCGCGCCAGCGAGGCCCTCAAGAAGATCCGCACCGCCAACGACGACCAGAAGACCGGCGTCGAGATCGTACGCAAGGCGATCCAATTCCCGGCTCGCCAGATCGCGATCAACGCGGGCGAGGACGGCTCCGTCATCGTCGGCAAGATCCTGGAGAAGGATCAGTACGCCTTCGGCTTCGACGCTCAGTCGGGCGAGTACGGCAACCTGGTTCAGAAGGGCATCATCGACCCGACCAAGGTCGTGCGCACCGCGATCCAGAACGCCGCGTCCGTGGCGGGCCTGCTGATCACCACCGAGGCGATGATCGCCGAGGCGCCGAAGAAGGGCGGAAACGCCATGCCGCAGATGCCGGGCGGCGGCGGCATGGACTTCTAAGGTTCAGCCAACAACACGAATGCGAAGGCCCGGGGAAACCCGGGCCTTTTCATTTTGGACGGGATTGCAGAGCCGGAAAATGATAACGACCACGAACGAGAAGGCGCGCGTTCATCCGGCGTCGCCTTAACGTCTTCGTGGCCGTCTTAGCGAAAGCGCCTTACACTTACTCGGCACCATCGCTACTTGAGTATTTCTATCCCAAGGCAGTGACAGCTTCATGACCTCCAGAACCGGCATTTTTGTTGGGATCGGCGGCTGGACGTTCGCGCCATGGCGAGGATCGTTCTATCCCAAGGGCCTGCCGCACGCGAAGGAACTCGCCTATGCCGCCGATCGGCTCACCTCGATCGAGGTCAACGGCACGTTCTACCGCACCCAGTCCCCGGCCACCTACCGCAAGTGGGCGAGCGAAGTGCCCGACGGTTTCGTGTTCTCGCTGAAAGGCTCGCGCTTCGTCACCAACCGCCGCGTGCTCAAGGAGGCGGGCGACTCGATCAAGCGGTTTTTGGATTCGGGCGTGACCGAACTTGGGCCGAAGCTCGGACCACTGCTCTGGCAATTCGCGCCGTTCAAGAAATTTGAGGAGGCCGACTTCGGCGGCTTTCTGGAACTGCTGCCGGGCACGTTCAACGGCCATCACCTGAGGCATGTCGTCGAGGTGCGGCACGACAGCTTCCTCGCGCCGGAGTTCATCGCGCTGCTGCGCAAATTCTCGATGCCGGTGGTGTTCACTGATCACGTCGAATATCCCTCGGTCGCCGACGTGACCGGCGACTTCGTCTATGCGCGCCTTCAGCAGGGCAAGGACACGGTGCCGACCGCCTATCCGCCAAAGGAGATCGACGCCTGGGCCGGCCGGCTGACCGACTGGGCCAAGGGCGGCGAGCCGGGCGATCTCAATCGCGTCGGCGCGGCCGGCAAGAAAGGCAAGCCGCGCGACGTCTATGCCTACGTGATCCATGAGGGCAAGGTGCGCGCGCCGGCGGCAGCCATGGCACTGATCGAACGTTTGAAGTGATGGCAAAGCTGGAGCTTTTCACCATCGGCTACGAGAAGGCGAAGCCCGACGCGGTGCTCGCCGAGCTCAAGCGGGCCAAGGTCAAGCTGCTGATCGACACCCGGGCCGTCGCCGCCTCGCGCCGGCCGGGCTTCTCCAAACGGCAGCTCGCCGCCTCGCTCGACCAAGCAGGCATCGCGTATCTGCATTTGCAGAAGCTCGGCACGCCGGCCGAGGGCCGCGAGGCGGCACGGTTTGGCGACCTCAAGACGCTTTGGAAGATCTACCGCAAGCACCTCAAGACCAAAGAGGCCATTGCCGAGATCGAAGAGCTGGTCGCGCTGGTCGAAGGTGGCAAGCGCATTTGCCTGCTGTGCTACGAGCGCGACGTCGGGCACTGCCATCGCGGCAAGATCGCCGAGATCGTGACGGAGCGCACCGGCGCGCGGGTCATCGATCTGGCGCCGCCGCTGTTTTAGCTATTCGGCCGGCTGCGCGACCTTGGCGTCGCGCTCCACGCCGTTGACCAGCAAGGCGACGAAGGCCGTGCCGATCACGAAACCGAGCGCCACGACTGCAATCACCCCCAGCACCAGGTCGAAGCCGCCACGGCCGTGCAGGAACGCGATCATCGAAGCCGCCGCGCCCGAAATCAGGTAGGTGATGAAGTAGCGAACCGCGTAGATGCGGCCGCGCCAAGCGTCCGCCGTGTAACGCGCGATGACGAAATCATTGACGGTCACCTGGGCATAGATGAAGGCCATCGCAAAGGCGAGCGCGAGCAGCAGCATGTAGCCGGTCGCGTACACCACCCAGACCACGCCGACGAATTGCAGGAAGCCAACCACCGCAAAAATGATATGCGGCGGATACTTTTCCAGCACGCGCCCGACTGTGAATTGTGCGACGGCGCCGGCGAGGAAGACCACGGTCGCCATCCCGCCAACGGCCACGAGCGAAATACCGGTGATCCGCTCGTCAATCACCTTTGGCAGCGCAATCGTCACCGTGTTGAAAACGAGGCCCGCGGTGATGCCGATCAGGACAAACAGCCCAAACACCGAGACCATCAACCACATGGCCAACCGCACCTCGGGCGAGGAGCTGCGGCCCGCGGCTTTGTGGCGGTCATCCGGCACCAGCATCACGTAGGCGATGCCGGTTGCGATGCAGATGATCGCCGGGATCAGAAACGCTCCGCGCCAGCCGACCCATGCGGTGAGCAGCGCTGTGATGCCGGCAGCAAATGCGACGCCGAGATTGCCGCACACGCCATTCAACGCGAGCGTGCGGCCGCGGTTCACTGCTTCGGACACCACGATCGCGGTGCCCACCGGGTGATAGATCGCGGCGAACAGGCCGAGCGCGAACAATGCGATCGCCAGTACGATCAGGTTGGGTGCGAGCGCCGCGCCGATCAGGCTTGCGCCGCACCCGATGTAGAACACCGCCATCATGTTGCGGCGGCTCCAGCGGTCGGCGAGCCAGCCGGCCGGCAGCGAGAACAGGCCGAACGCGAAGAACGACGCCGTGCCGAGCGCGATCAACTCCGCATAAGTCTTGCCATAGGCGGCCATCAACCCGATCACCACCGTCGGGTAAATCAGCATGACGTAGTGGTCGACGGCGTGCGCAAAATTGTTGAACCCGATGGACAGGCGGCGGCGCTTGTCCTCGTCCGCGGTCAGCGCGCTGAAATACGACATCGGAGCCCTTGGAATCGCAGCCCGGCACTGCCGGTTGCCCTCATATACGACATTGTTGCCAATGAACCTATTCGGATTCCGACGGGCTGCTTCGCAGCCTTGCCTCTCTCGAAAACTCAGCCACGCTATAGGTTTTGAGGTGTCGGCCCTTTACTCTACAACCAGCGCGGCATTACGATTCCGGCCGAGGATGGCGCCACTCCGGCGCCGGGGACCTCGATGCGTCGAGTTGGGGGTGTCGCCACGGCAACCGTCCGCGTCGGCCGGGGGTGAGCCACCTCGCGGCGACGAGCCCTCGTTTTCTCCTGTTCTCCACCACGGACCTCTGGCGCCACGGCGGCTTTGTGCATGGCGGAGCGGTCTGGTCCCCCGGCGGCGTAGACAATGAAGGCTTCGCGCTCAAGGTGATGTTCGGTGGTGGAAACTATCGTTACATCTCAGGCGCGCTGAACAATACCGAGGTCGTGGGCGACTGCTCGCGGCCACCATCCTGCCCGGTTACCACTTTGTGCGCGGCAAGTTCATCGCCACGATCTACGGCGGACTGGATGTGCAGAACCACCGCACGTCGCCGGACGATCCCTCGGCCGGATTGCGTGGCGACTATGTCGGATTTCGCGTCAACGCGGAGCTTTGGTACGAGCCGACGCCGTCCACCAGATCGCGGCGGACGGCATGATCTCAACCATCGATACCACCTACAACGCGCGCTTTGCGTTCGGCTGGAAGATACTCGACC
>JBEVIJ010000006.1:0-13520 GCA_040510745.1 Xanthobacteraceae bacterium | reverse complement strand
CGGCCTCGAAATGCACCTCGGCGGTGCGCTGGTAGTTGCGGGTGATGAAGCCGTACAGGATCTCGGCGAGGAATCGGCGTTCCATCGGCCCGAGCCGCCCCATGATGCCGAAATCGACGAACACCAGCTTGGCGTCGTCGTCGACGAACAGATTGCCAGGATGCATGTCGGCGTGGAAGAAGCCGTCGCGCAATGCGTGGCGCAGGAAGGTCTGGATCACCGCGCGGGCGAGGTGCTTGAGGTCGAAGCCCTTGGCTTCGAGCTTGGCGCGGTCGTGCAGTGGCGTGCCGTCGATCCAGTCCAGCGTCAGCACGTCTCTGGCGGTGCGGTCCCAGTCCACCGCGGGCACGCGGAAGTCCGGATCGGTTTTGGTATTCTCCGCCATCTCGGACAGCGCAGCGGCCTCTAACCGCAGGTCCATCTCGATCCACACCGAGCGGCGCAGCGTCGCGACGGTTTCCATCAGTCGCAGTCTGCGCGCTTCCGTCGACAGTGCCTCGGCGCGCCGCGCGGCGAACGAGAAGGCGTCGAGATCGACGCGGAAGCGCTGCTCGATGTGGGGGCGGAGTACCTTGACGGCCACCGGTTTGCGGCCGGCCGGCGTGTCGACCTCGGCGCGATGCACTTGCGCGATCGACGCCGCGGCGACCGCCGGGCCGAACTCCGCGAACGCTTCGCCGAGCGGCTTGCCGAGCGCCGCGGTTACCACCGCCTCGGCTTCGGCACGCGGGAACGGCGCCATCTTGTCCTGCAGGCTTTCGAGATCTCGCGCGAGCGCGATGCCGACCACGTCCGGCCGCGTCGCCAGGAACTGGCCGAGCTTCACGTAAGTGGGCCCCAGCTTGGTCAGCGCGGCGGCGAGCCGGTGTCCGGCGCCGGCGCCGGTCGGCCGCTCGATCAGCCGCGCCAGCTTGAGCGCGGTGCGCGCGGGAAGCGGCAGTGGCGCCGGATCGATCAGCGCGAACACGCCCTCGCGCGCCAGCACGAAGCCGGCGCGGGCAAGACGGGTGAGATGGGCGACGGCGGAGATCACAACGGCCGCTACAACCGCCAGCCGGAGTGGATGGCGACCACGCCGCCGGTCAGCGGCTGGTGCGACACGCGGCGGAAGGAGGCCGCGCGCATCATCTCGGCGAATGTGGCGGGCTTCGGAAACTTGCGGATCGATTCGACAAGATAACGATAGGCCTCGGCGTTGCCGGTCACCGCCCGGCCGATCGCCGGAATGACGTTGAAAGAATAAAGATCGTAGGCCTTGTCGAGCCCCGGCACGTCAACGTTGGAAAATTCGAGGCACAGGAAGCGGCCACCGATCCGCAGCACGCGGTGGGCCTCGGCGAGCGCCGCATCTATCCGCGGCACGTTGCGGATGCCGAACGCGATGGTGACGGCGTCGAACGCGCGGTCAGGCAGCGGCAGCTTCTCCGCGTTGCCTTCGATGAAGGTCACGTCGAGCCCTTGCTCGCCGGCGCGCGTGCGGCCGACCGCCAGCATCTCGGTGTTGATGTCGGCGACCGTGACATGCGTGCCCATGCCGCCCGCCTTGGCAACGCGGAACGCCACGTCGCCGGTGCCGCCGGCGAGGTCGAGCAGCGCGAACGGCCGCTCCCCCTTTGGCGGGTTGACGGTGGCGACCAGCACGTCCTTCCAGGCGCGGTGCAGACCGCCCGACATCAGGTCGTTCATCAGGTCGTAGCGCTTGGCCACGCTGTCGAACACGCCGTCGACCATCGCCTGCTTGGCGGCGATCGGCACCCGGCGGAAGCCGAAATCGGCCTGTTTTCCAACACGTTCGGTCATTGTGAGCCTGTCGGGAGGACGATAGCGCGAAGGCTCTTGGGACGCTACAAACCAGCCAGAAACCGGCACCGGGCCTGGATTCTGGCGGCCCACGCCACTAAGGGTTTCCGACAAATGGCCATCGAGTTCGGGCGCGCCGTACCCATTTTCCGGATCTTCTCGCTGGACAAGGCGCGCGAGTTTTATGTCGATTTCCTCGGCTTCAAGGTTGATTGGGAGCACCGCTTCGCGGCGGACGCCCCGGTCTACATGCAGGTGTCGCGCCAGGGGTTGGCCTTCCATCTGAGTGAGCACCACGGCGACGGCACGCCCGGCTCGATCGCGTACATCTATATGCGCGGTGTCGAAGAATTTCATCGCGAGCTGGACGACAAGAAGTATCGGCACAATCGCCCGGGCTTGCAGCAGCAGGACTGGGGCCTGCTGGAAATGTCGGTGGTCGACCCATTCAACAATCGCATTGTGTTCGCCGAATACCGCAATCATCTCAAGCATCGAGATGGAAGCCTGCCCTAATGCCCGAACTCCCCGAAGTCGAAACCGTCCGCCGCGGGCTCGCGCCCGTGATGGAGGGCGCGCGCTTCGACAAGGTGCAGGCAAATCGCGGCGACCTGCGCTGGCCGCTGCCGAAGGATTTCGCCAGGCGCGTCGAAGGCACGATCGTCACCGGCATGGGTCGGCGCGCAAAGTATCTGCTCGCCGATCTGTCATCCGGCGACGTGCTGGTGATGCATCTCGGCATGTCCGGCTCGTTCCATATTGTGCTGGACGACGCGAAGGACACGCCTGGAAAATTTCATCACGACCGTGGCAAGCTGGCCGCGCACGACCACGTGGTGTTCCACATGTCGTCCGGCGCGGTGGTGAGCTTCAACGATCCGCGCCGGTTCGGTTCGATGAAGCTGGTTGCGCGCGGCGCGCTTGACCAGGAGCCCCTGCTGCGTGCGCTCGGGCCGGAGCCGCTCGGCAACGCGTTCGACGACGCGATGCTTGCGGCCGCGTGCCAAAGCAAGAAGACCAGCCTGAAGGCCGCGCTGCTCGACCAGACGGTGGTGGCGGGGCTCGGCAACATTTACGTCTGCGAGGCGCTCAATCTTTCGCGACTGTCGCCGCGCCGTCTCGCCTCGACGCTGACGACCCGCTCGGGTGCGCCGCATGAGCGCACAGCGCCGCTGGTCGATTCCATCAAAGGGGTGCTCAACGCCGCGATCAAGGCGGGCGGCTCTTCGCTGCGTGATCACCGCCAGACCTCGGGAGAACTCGGCTATTTCCAGCACAACTTCCGAGTCTATGACCGCGAAGGCCAGAATTGCCTGACGCCGGGTTGCGGCGGCATCATCCGGCGCTTCACGCAGAACGGGCGTTCGACATTCTGGTGCCGAGTTTGCCAGAAGTAGCTAACTGGCGATCACGTCGATGCCGCGAAGGCCCGCCTGGTCGATTGCACGCTGTACCAGGCCAGACGTCCGCGCCTCGACGATGAACTCGCTAACGAACGCAAGTCGTGCGCCTTGGCCTTTCGCAACCGCGAGCGCGAGAATGTTGGCGCCGTAGCTGTCGCTCAGCACGCGCGAGCCCGGCAGTTTCGCGGCGTAGCCAACGAGGCCGGGCCGGATGCCCGCCAGCACATCGGCCCTGTTGGCGCGCAGCAATTCGAATGCCGCGTCGGGCACGTCCGCATAGATGCGTTCGGCATGCTTTGTCTTCAACACGGTGTCCATCGCGTGACCGCGTACGATCGCGATGCGAATGCCAGTTTGATCCGCGTCGGCAATTTTTTGAACAGAGGAGGCCTGTGGCACGACAAAGCTGAAATCCGCCTTCATGTACGGCGGCGTAAAATCGACTTGCGCCGCGCGCGCCGGATCGAGGCCAAGGGTTGCAACGTCGATCTCGCCTGCCGCCAGCGCCTGCACCAAGCCGGGTGGGTTTGGATACTCGCGCAGTTCCAGCGTGACGCCGATGTTTGCCGCCAAGGCCCGCGCGATTTCGACGCCGACGCCGTGCAGTTCGCCGTTTGCCGCTTTGCTGTAGAAGAACGAAGGAAACAGCCCGAACCGCAGGCGACGGGCGCATCGAAGGTCGGCGACGCGCGGGTCATCCGTCATGTCAGCTCGCCGGCTCCATCGCCTTGACGATCGGGCTCCAGCGCTTGATCTCGTCGCCGAGAAAGGCGCGGAACTGCTCCGGCGTGAGCAGCCGCACCTCGACCACTTCGCTGGCGAGCCGTTTCTGCACCTCGGGCGATTGCAGGCCGGTTATGAGGGCTCGATTGAGCTTCTCGACTATGTCCGGCGGTAATTTGGGCGGGCCGGACAGCGAGAACCAGGTCGCCGCTGTCAGGTCGTCGTAGCCCAGCTCCTTGAACGTCGAGACGTTCGGAAACTCCGGCTGGCGCGCGACCGACGAGACCGCCAGCGCCTGCACCTTGCCGGCGCGGATCTGCTGGATCGACGCCGACCACGACATCACGCCGAGCGGCACATGACCGGCGATCAAATCGACCATCGCGGGCCCCGCGCCCTTGTAGGGAATGTGCTCGAGCTTCACGCTTTCCTTGCGCGCCAGATAATCGCCAAACAGGTGCGCGTGGGTGCCGGCGCCGGGCGACACGTAGCCCAGCCCCTTGTCGCTCTTCCTCGCCAGCGCGATGAAGTCCTTGTAGTTGGATGCGCCGAGTGAGGGACTGGCGATCACGGTGAGCGGCACGCCGCCGAGGTAGGCGATGTGCGTGAAGTCGCGCATCGGATCGAACGGCGGATTGCTGCTAGCGGCCGGCGCGACCACCAGCGTCGGAATACCGGAGATCAGCAACGTGTAGCCGTCCGGGTCCGCCTGTGCGACGGCTGTCGAGCCGGTCAGGCCGCCGGCGCCGCCGCGGTTCTCGATCACGAACTGCTGGCCGAACTCCTTGCTGAGATGTTCCGCAGCGATGCGGCCGAATAGGTCTGCGGTGCCGCCCGGCGCGAATGGCACGATGATCTTCACCGGCCGGGACGGCCAGGATTGCGCCTGCGCGGCAATAGGCAAAAGCAAGGCGAACAATGACGTCAGTAAAAGCGGCGTGCGCAAGGCGAGGACGTTCATGGCGTTTCCTGAAGTCGATGGGTTTTGCGCCGATCCTAGCGCCATATGGCGGCTGCGCCACATCTTCCAACCGCATTGCTGCGATGTCGGCGAGGCATTACCTTGGCCGCCAACCGGGACATAGACATGACCACCAGCATCCTCGTCGAAACCAAAGGCCGCGTCGGCATCATCCGCTTCAATCGGCCGCAGCAACTCAACGCGCTCAATCGCGCACTGGTCGGAGAGTTGATCGATGCGATCAAAACGTTCGAGGCCGATGCGAATATCGGGTGCATCCTGATCACCGGCTCGGAGAAGGCGTTCGCCGCCGGCGCCGACATCAAGGAGATGGTCGACAAGGAACACATGGACGCGTTCCTCAATAATTTCGGCGCCAACGAGGACGCCATTGCGCGCGCCCGCAAGCCGGTGGTCGCGGCGGTGGCGGGCTTCGCGCTCGGCGGCGGCTGCGAGTTCGCCATGCAGTGCGACATCGTCATTGCGGCCGACAACGCCAAGTTCGGCCAGCCGGAGATCAAGCTTGGCGTCATTCCCGGCTATGGCGGCACGCAGCGGCTGACCCGCGCGGTCGGCAAGGCCAAGGCGATGGATCTGATTTTGACCGGGCGCATGATGGACGCGGCGGAGGCCGAGCGCTCCGGGCTGGTGGCGCGCGTGGTGCCGGTGGCGAGCCTGATGGACGAGGCGATGAAGGTCGCCGAAACGATCGCGTCGATGAGCCTGCCTTCGGTGCTTTCCGCCAAGGAAGCGATCAATCGCGCATTCGAGACGTCGCTCGCCGAAGGCGTGCTGTTCGAGCGCCGCGTGTTCCACGCGCTGTTCGCGACGAAGGATCAGAAGGAAGGCATGGCGGCGTTTGTCGAGAAGCGGCCGGCGAAGTTTGAGAATAAGTGAAGCCTATTTCCTCACGCAGATCACCCGCACCACCGACGCCTTGATGTCGGCGCCCGGCTGGCTCGATGCCAGCGCGAGGTAATTCGCTTCCAGGAAGTTGACCACGCGCTCCAGCGGGATGACTGCGGCTTGCGGCGCCTGGGCGGGACCGGCGACCACCGGCGTTTTGAGCACCACCATGCCGTAAGGCCGGCCATGCAGATCGATTGCCGCCGCGCCGGAGAAGCCAGCCGCCGGCGCGGTGTCGAGCGGCCGCGGATTGCCGTTCGCGGCAAGCTTCGCCGCGACGTTGGATACTGCCGCGCCGCCCTGCTGCGACTGCGGGTCGGCAATGCCGAGCAATGTCACCGTCTCGCCGCGCGGCGCGGCGCCGAGCAATCCGAGCGGTACCAGATCGCGCGAGCCGTAGACGTGCAGCAAGGCAAGCTCGCTCGACTTGTCCTCGGCGAGCCGCTCGGCGTGGCCGACGCCGGGAATGGTGATGACGTTGCAATCGTCGATGGTTTGCTTGTCGGTGACGACGTGACCGTTGCCGCTCACGACAAGGCCGGTGCCGTACTCGACTTTGCGCCGCGACGGCACGCCTTCCTGCAACGCTCCGAGCTGCGCGAACGGCGTGAATGCGCTCGACATTGCCACCACGATCGGGCCCATGGTCCCTTCCTCCGCCTGATCGTAGAGGATGGTGATGCCGCGCACCTCGTTATCCTGCGCGGACGCACGCACGTAAAAGTACTTCAGGCCCTGCATGCCCGAAATGACGAAGAACTCGGGACGCAGCACGTTGTAGCTCGGCCGGCGGTCGAATGGCTCGCGGCGCTGACGTTCGTAGGCGGCTTCGAGCCGCATGTTCGGAATGCGGAAGGTCTCGATCTGGAATTGCCCTTGCTGCGAGCTCCAGCGTGTGCCGGACGCGCCGCGCGCGGCGATGGGGACGAGTTTGCCGGGCAGGCCGAGGCGTGCGCCGCTGACCGGATCCTCGACGAGGCGCCAGCCGACCTCGCTTTGCTGTGGCTTGGCCGACGCAGCGAGGATGGCGCGCTCCTGCAGATTGAGGACGCCGGTGTCCTTCGATTTGTTGCGCTTCTGGAACGCCTTGACCGCGGCGACCAGGCGATCGCTGAACTCGCCGTTGATCAGCCCATTGTAGTCGCCGGTCCAGACCAGGTCGGACTGGATCGAAAGCCGCTCGGTGAACGTGAGCGCCGCGTAGGAGTCTTTGATGCTTGGGGCGGCGGTGGATTGCTCGGGCTTTTCGTCGGGCGCGGTGCCGGCGGTCGCCGGAGCATCAGCGCGCGGCACGGTGGGCTTGGCGGCAGTCTTCGGTTTTGGCTTGGGCTTCGGCTTTGCTGCAGGTTTTTCGGCAGGCTTCGCGGCAGCGGGCTTGGCCGCTGGCTCCGCCGCCTGGCCCAGCGCCCCACCGGTCGCCAAAAGTACAGCCAAAAGCGAGGCAAAAACGCGCAAGACCATCGGAAACTCTGCCACTCGCGCCCCTGGCCGAACCCTAGCCGAACTGGGCCGGATGCGCCAATGATGCGCTATGGACCTCGGCCCCGACGAGATCGAGCGCTATGCCCGGCACATCGTGCTGCGCGAGGTCGGTGGCCCCGGCCAGGCCAAGCTCAAGCAGGCGCGGGTATTGGTGGTGGGCGCCGGCGGGCTCGGCGCGCCGCTGCTGCTCTATCTCGCGGCGGCGGGCGTCGGCACGCTCGGCGTGGTCGACGACGATATTGTGACGCTGTCCAACCTGCAGCGCCAGGTGATCCACGGCACGGGCGACCTCGATGCTCCGAAGGTCGATAGCGCTGCGTCCGCGATCCGCAAGATCAATCCGCACGTGCGCGCGGTGCCGCACGCCGAGCGGCTGACGGCGAAGAATGCAATGGCGATTGTCGGCGGCTACGACATCATTGCCGACGGCTCGGACAATTTTGCCACGCGATACCTTGTGTCCGACGCCTGCTACTTCGCGAAGAAGCCGCTGGTCACGGCCGCTGTCGGCACATTCGACGGCACACTCACCACGATCCGCGCGCACGAGCGCGGCGCCGATGGAAATCTCAATCCAACTTATCGGTGCCTGTTTCCCGAGCCGCCGCCACCCGGCACCGTGCCGGCCTGCTCTGAGGCCGGCATCCTCGGCGCGCTGCCCGGCATCCTTGGCTCCATGATGGCGCTCGAAGCAATCCGCGAGATCGTCGGCTTCGGCGAAGGTCTGGTGGGGCGGCTGTTGATGGTCGATGCGCGGGCGATGCGCTTCGAGACCGTCGGCTACGCCTGGGACCCAGCCAATCCACTGACCGGCCGGAAGCCGATCATCAAGGATCTATCGGTGCACGCCTGAGCGGCGGGCGCGAGGCGCCTCAGTACGAACCGTGGGATGGCAGCGGCTCGGCGGTGACCGTCGTGGTCGAGCGTCTGGATGCCGCGGCAGGCTTCGCCGCTCTCGCGGCGCGGCTCGAAGCGCGCGCCGGGGCCGCGTTAGCCGCAGGCTCGCTTGTGACGGCCGGCGCATCTGTGGCGATCGCACGCCCGGTGCCGGTCAGCGCGGCGATCCTGCTCATCGCCTGGTCTTGCAGGCGCCCGACCTTCTCAATGTTGAAGTGCGTGACGTCCGTCGCCTTGTCGAGATTGACGTTGTTGATCGAGCCCCGGAATCCGGGACCGGGAACCGCCTTGGCCCGCCACGCGGGGTTGTTGGTCTGATAATAATTGACCACCGAGCGTACATTGGACGGGATGCCCAGCGGGTCGATGGTCGGGCCATACAGCACGAGCAGTGCCACCGGAGCGCCGAGCTTACGCATCTCCTCTGCCATGAAGACGGCGGCGTCCGCGCCGTACGAATGGCCGACGATGATGATCGGGCCCTTGCCGCTCTTGACGAGGGCGGCAGCCTGGGCGGCGAGCGAATGATATTCGGCGTGACTGTGCGCCGATGCCGGAATGCCCCGCCGTTTGCTCTTGGCGACCATCTCGTCCATCCCATACGAGAAGACGTTGATCAGCCCGCGCAGGGCGTAGACGTGACCGCCGGCGTGAGCGGTGTTGGATGTAATCGACAATGCAGCGGAGAACGCGGCGACAAGCCAGCCTTTACGCATCATTCCATTTCAGTCCCGTATGAGTGAACCAATCCCGGCTGGCGGCAATCACAGCATCGATGGCAAAATCCGGTCCGGCGGCTTGTGGCCGTCCATGAATGTGCGAATGTTTACAATAACCTTTTCGCCCATGTCGATACGGCCCTCGACGGTTGCCGAGCCCATGTGTGGTAAAAGCACCACCTTGCCCTCCCGAGCCAGGCGGGCAAGGCGCGGATTCACGGCCGGTTCGTGCTCGAAAACGTCGAGTCCCGCCCCGGCCAGCTCGCCGCCGGAAATCATACGGATGAGGGCATTCTCGTCTATGACCTCGCCGCGTGCCGTGTTCACGACATAGGCGTTGGGCCGCAACATTTTTAGGCGGCGCGCGGACAGCAGGTGGTATGTGGCGGGCGTGTGGGGGCAGTTGATGGAGACGATGTCCATGCGCGACAGCATCTGGTCGAGGCTCTCCCAGTACGTCGCCTGCAACTCCTCTTCGATCGCGGCCGCGACCCGGCGGCGGTTGTGATAGTGGATCTGCAGGCCGAACGCGCCGGCCCGCCGCGCCACGGCCTGTCCAATCCGTCCCATGCCGACGATGCCGAGCCGCTTGCCCCAGATGCGGTGACCAAGCATCCAGGTCGGCGACCAGCCCTTCCACTCGGTGTCGCCGGTCAGTGTTTGGGCACCTTCGGCGAGGCGGCGCGGCACCGCGAGGATCAGCGCCATGGTCATGTCGGCGGTGTCTTCGGTTAGCACGCCCGGCGTGTTGGTCACGGTGATGCCGCGCGCCACGGCGGCGGCCACGTCGATGTTGTCGACGCCGTTGCCGAAATTGGCGATCAGCTTGAGCCGGGTCCCGGCCTCCTTGAGCACCGTGCCATCGATCCGGTCAGTGACGGTCGGTACCAGCACGTCGGCGGTGCGCATCGCCTCGGCGAGCTGAGCCTGGCTCATCGGCTGGTCGTCGTCATTGAGCCTGGTCTCGAACAGCTCCCGCATGCGCGTTTCGACGCGCTCCGGCAGCTTGCGCGTGACGATGACCAGCGGTTTCTTGGATTTCGGCATGCCTTCTTGCCCTCGGAGCTGGCCGGTAGCCCGTTCAAAACTCGTTAACCGGGCTGGGCGACACTCCCAACGGCCCTTGGGGATGAGTGGGGGTCAGCTTCTCTCTATCAGAAGGGCGTTTCAACACAAAGCGCCCATGCCGCGGCCGTTCCGGCCAGGGTTTTCCGGTTGCGTATCGCATGAAACAAACTGCCCGGTGCCTGTCTGCCATGCTGATTGCGGCATCCGCCGGTATTGGGGCCGCGCGCGCCGATGCGCGGACCGATGTGACCGGGTCCATCACGGGGTCGGCGAGCGGGCTGCCGGTGCCGCGCTTCGTCAGCCTGAAGGCGGACAAGGTCAACATGCACATCGGCCCTGCCAAGCACTACGAAGTCAAATGGCTTTACCAGCGCGCCGGCCTGCCGGTCGAGATCACCGCCGAGTTCGAGAACTGGCGCCGCATCCGCGACTCGGATGGAGCGGAGGGCTGGGTGTATCACTCGCTGCTGTCGGGACGCCGCACCGGCGTGGTGACCGCGAAGTCGAAGGAAGAGCTGATCTCGCTCTACGACAAGCCTGACGCCAAAGGCTCGGTGGCGGCGCAGCTCCAGCCCGGCGTGGTTGGCTCGGTGAAGCGCTGCAACGCGGCCTGGTGCCGCGTGACCGGGCAGGGGTTCGACGGCTGGGTCCCGCAGGAGCGGCTGTGGGGCGTCTATCCGAACGAGAAGGTGGATTGAGCGGGCGGCCACGCGCTGGCGCGGCATCCGCCTCTCATTTATAGCATTCAGCCGACATCAAACGGCTGATCCATGCACGCGGAAATCCGACATTGCCTCGCGACGGTGCGCGACGTGTTCCCGGAATTCTTTTCCGGTGTGTCGGTGCTTGAGATCGGCTCGGCGGACATCAACGGATCGGTCCGCAGCTATTTCCAGTCGGCCGATTACGTGGGCGTGGACCTGATTCCGGGGCCCGGCGTCGACGTGGTCGGGCAGGGCGAGGACGTCCGCCTCAACCGCGAGTTCGATGTCGCGGTTTCGACGGAATGCCTCGAGCACAATCCGAAATATTTCGAGACGTTCGAGAACATGGTGCGCCATGTGCGGCCCGGCGGCCTGGTGCTGTTCACCTGCGCGACGACCGGACGGCCCGAGCATGGCACCGAGCGGTCCGATCCGGGCGATTCACCCGGCACCATGGTGAAAGGCTGGAACTACTACAGGAACGTCGAGCCTGAGGATCTCGGCGCGTTTCCGTTCGACGGCGTGTTCGAGAGCTTCCGGTTCTACGTCAATCGGATCTCCTGCGACCTCTATTTCGTCGGGTTGAAAAAGCCGTTTGACGGCGCCAAGGCGGGCCGCGGCCTCGACCGGATCGCAACCACGCTTAGCGTCGATGAAAGCAACCGGCTCACCATGCAGGTTTCGTCGATGCTGAAGGAGATCGAGCAGCTCAACCGCAACGGCGGCGATCCGGCGCGGATCGCGGTGGAGATCGACAAGGCTCAGCAGAAGCTCAAGCAGACGCAGGACGCGCTTATTGGCGCGCGAAATCAGCTTCATGGCGTCGAGAACTCCAAGACGTTCCGGCTGGTTGGCCTGCTGCCGAGCCTGCGCAAGCGCATTGCGCGCGCGCGCAGGATCGTCGATGGGATCTAACCTTTTTAATCGCTCTTGATGTTGGCGGCCTTGACGACCGGCCCCCACAGCTCGACCTCGGCCTTCGCTTCCGCCGCGAGTTGCTCGGGCGTCGAGCTCGACGCTTCGATGCCGAGCGGCGCGAGCTTCGCCTTGATCTCGGGCTCGGTCAGCATCTTGACCATGTCGGCGTTGACCTTCCGGATGATGTCCGGCGGCGTCTTCAGCGGCATGAACAGGCCGTACCAGGACGAGATGTCGAAACCAGGTACGCCCGATTCCTGCATGGTCGGGAATTCCGGCGCGAGCGCGGAGCGCTTGGCCGACGTCACCGCGAGGCCGCGGGCGTTGCCGCTGCGCGCGTGCTGCAGCAGCGAGCCGGTGGTGTTGACCATCGCGTCGATGCGGTTCGCCATCAGGTCGTTCATCGCGCCGGCGGCCACTCCGCGATAAGCCACGTGGGTCATATCGAAGTTGCCGCGCGTCTTCAGGTATTCGGCAGTCAGATGCGATGGCGTGCCGATGCCGGGCGACGCGAAGGTCACCTTGCCGGGATTGGCTTTCGCGTGCGCGATGAAGTCTTGCATCGTCTTTGCGGGGTGGTCTTTCGGTACGACCAGCATGTGCGTGTAGGTGCCGATCCGCGACACCGGCGCGAACGCGTCGGGGTCGTAGCTCAGTCTGGTGAACAGGTCACGGCTCAGGCCCGGCGCGCGCACCGACATGATAATGGTGTAGCCATCGGCCGGCGAGTTCGCGACGTGGTCGAGCGCTAGGTTGCTCCCGGCACCCGGCTTGTTCTCCACCACCACCTGCTGGCCCAGCAACTCCGACAGCCGGGCCGAGATGATGCGCGATACCGCGTCCGCGCCGCCGCCGGCGGGAAATCCGACCACCATGCGCACGATGCGGTTTGGATAGCCCGCCTGCGCTTTTGCGATATGCGGCATGGTCGGCAGTGCGGCAGCACCGGCCGCAAGACGCAGAAAATCACGGCGTTGAAGTTTCATGGCGTTTCCCCTGTATGAAGTTTTTGTAGAGTCATCAGCCGATGATGGTCGCTTCCATCGTTCCGAAACCTTCGAACTTGCCGCGCACCGGCTCGTTCAGCGCGACCGGGTGAAAACCGGTGAACGAGCCCGTGACGATCATCATGCCGGCCTTCAAGCCGATGGATGTGCGCCGCATGTTGGCGAGCACGACGGCCGGAATGGCTGGATTGCCGGTCGGATGGCCGCCGACCTTCTCGATGATAGTGCGCGTGCCCTGCTTGAGCGACACCTTGATCTTGGTGAAGTCGAACGTCTGCCAGTCCTTGCGGAATTCGCCCAAAACCATCGCACCCGCTGCGATGTGGTCGGCATAGAAGTCGTATGGCGACTTTGCCATCGTGGAGGCGAGATCCTTGAAGCGGCAATCGACCGCCTCGAACGCGGCGCAGGCTTCGAGCGCGTCGAACACCTCCGGCTCGGAATAGTCCGTGGCGCGCGGCGGCAGATCGCGCATCAGGCGGAACGAGATTTCGCATTCCATGTATTTGCTGGGAACCAGCGCCACCGGGATGCGAGCCGGGCTGTTGAACGCGCGGCCGGAATGCAGCGTGGTATAAACCACCTCGGCGCCGGGCTTGGCGGCGATCTTGGTGCCGATGCTGGATTCGCCGACCAGCCGGTCGACGGCCTCGATGACTGCGCGGCTATCGGTGAAGTTGGCGGGCTTTAGCCGCGCCGGCAGCGCGTCGAGCCGCTCGCCGGTCCGGCGCGCCTGAACGAACAGCTTTGCGACTTCCTCGACCGCGGCTTGGTCCATTCCGGCACTCCTACGCTATTCGTATCTATCGTAACACCGCGATCTGGCGCGGATCGGCGGAAATTCCGACTGCCGAATCCGCCGCGTGGGTGGCGCCGTCGCGGCGATGCGGCGTATCGACCACCATGCGCTGCTCGCCCATCCGCAACCGGTA
>JBEVIJ010000005.1:0-12067 GCA_040510745.1 Xanthobacteraceae bacterium | reverse complement strand
TGGCGAGGATGAGATCCATCACCTTCTCGCCGGCCATGGCGCAGAACTTGTCGCGCATGTCGTAAGGCGCGGGCGCGCCAGCGGAATACGGCAAGGCCAGGCCGATCGCCTCGGACACAGTCGCCATGGTGTTGGCGGTGAATTGCGCGCCGCAAGCGCCGGCCGACGGGCACGCCACCTGCTCCATCTCGTCGAGGTCTTCGTCGGACAGTGAGCCGACCGAATGCCGGCCGACCGCCTCGAACATGTCCTGCACGGTGACGACCTGGCCGCGGAAATTGCCGGGCAGGATCGAACCGCCGTAGATGAAGATCGACGGCACGTTGAGGCGGACCATCGCCATCATCATGCCCGGCAGCGACTTGTCGCAGCCGGCCAAGCCAACCAAGCCGTCGTAGCCATGGCCGCGCATGGTGAGCTCGACCGAGTCGGCGATCACCTCGCGCGACGGCAACGACGAGTACATGCCGGCATGGCCCATGGCGATGCCGTCGGTCACGGTGATGGTGCAGAACTCGCGCGGCGTGCCGTGGTTGGCCGCGACGCCCTTCTTCACCGCCTGCGCCTGGCGCATCAGAGCGATGTTGCAAGGGGCGGCTTCGTTCCAGCAGGAAGCAACGCCGACGAACGGCTGGTGGATCTGCTCTTTGGTCAGACCCATGGCGTAGTAGTAAGACCGATGCGGAGCCCGCGCGGGACCTTCGGTGACATGCCTGCTGGGCAGCCTGGACTTAAGATCCGTCTTGGCGTCCATCGACGTTCCGGGCCCCCGGCCCATCCGCCCGCCAAGTCCCCCCGGGAAACAGCGCGCTTGCGGTTACTGTGTCGTTCGGGCCACTGTCCGTTCCGCAAGAAAACCGGAAAACTCGCAACAGCTTGTGAACGGGTGCCAACTGCGGCGAACGGTATGGCCAAATAGCGGCATGACACGCCAAGTCGCAGCCTGATGGCCAAATGTTCTAGGAATGTTGCCGCGCCGCCACAGATCGCATTGCGCTGCAACACGCAGCAAGGACTGCGGCGCGGCCAAGGTCCGGGCGGTCGTCAGATCGCCGAGAGCCGATACGCCGTGCCGTAACGCCCGAAATCGTGGCTGGTGACGCCGTTGCGCGCCGAGCCCTGATACTTCTGCAGCGGCGCCACCACCGTCACTTTGAGGATCGCAGTCTCGTCGACCTTAACCAGGCCGGCATGGACCGCGGCAACCGCAAGGGTGGAATCGCCCGTGTAGATATCGGTCCCCCAGAGCGAACCCTGGGCCGCACCGCGGACCCGGAAATAGAACGTCGCGCCGACCGGATCGCACAGATCGATCATGGTCGCTGGCGCCTCGCCGGCCAGAAAACCCTGGTCGAGCAGCCTGCGCAACTGGCGCGGCGACAGCGCCCCGCGGCGGTCGAAATAAGCGACGAGCTCCTGCACGGCCTTCATTGCTCTGCCCTCTGCATGGTGACGACGTGCCCATAGGGCGGTCGGAAATGCGCGCTGCCGTGCGGCGGCAGCACCCAAAGGACGCCGTAGGGCATCTGTGCGGCTGGATAGGCGATGTCGCCGTCGGTGACGATCAGGCAGGCGGTGACGCGGGGATCGTCGGCGAGCGCCAGCATGGCGGGACCGAGATCGCTGCCGCCATAGCCGCTGACCCGGTAGTCGGCGAGTTCATTGGGCGAGAGCACCTGATCGGACGTCACCGCGGTGTCGCACTGCACGACGCGGATCTGGTCGACCGCCACGGCGTCGCAGAAATCGGCAACCGCGCCGAGCACACGCGGGATGTCGTCGGTCATCGAGCCGGAGGTGTCCAGTACCACGTTGAGCATCCAGGATTCCCGCCTGCGGCCGGGCAGCACGATGTCGTCGCGGTCGGCGCCGCGGCGTGACGGCCGCGTGAAGGTGCGCTCGCCGGGAGCTACGGATTCCATCCAGCGCTGCAGGCTCATTTCCCACGGCGTGCGGTAGAGCCCGCGCAACGCGCTGACCACCTGATGTTGGGCGGCCGAGCCCTCGCCGCCCCGCCCCTTCATGGCGTCCATCGCCTTGGCCAGCGCCAGGCTCCTGGCGGCCAGATCGCGCAGCGCCTCGACGCGCTCGGCCTGCTCCGCCGCTTCGGCCGGAAACAGGTCCCGCTCGGTCTTGTCGTCGAGCACGTCGCCGGCGTTCTGCCGGTCCTGCGGCTCGCCGGAGCCCGCGCCGAACAGGCGGCGCAAGGTGACGTGCTCGCCTTCGAACACCCGCGACTTCGACGCCATCTTGTCGGCGTTCCTGCGCATGTCGAGCACGATCTGCTCTGCGGATTTCTCGCGCGCCCCCGGCATGTCGAGCCCGCCGGCCGGGATGCCAGTGAAGCCCAGCGCCACGCGCAGGATGTCGTTGATGATGTAGTCGTGCGCGTAATTGAACTCGAGCCGGCCTGAGCCCTTGGCGCGATCGTGGGTGCGCAGTGCCAGGTGCAGGAGTTCGTGCGCCAGCACGAAGATCAGCTCGTTGTCCTTGAGCCGCGCGACGAACGCCGGGTTGGCAACCATCCGGCCGGATGCGAACACGCCCATGGTCGGCACCCGCTCGTCGATGCTCACGCGCACGGCGGCCGCCAAGCCCGCGAGGTGCGGCAGCGGCGCCGTGACAAGGCGCAGGCCGCGCACGATGCGGACGAGCGTCGCACGATCCGAAGTGGTGGCGCTCACAGCGCGGTGACTTTCTTGAGCAGATCGAACATCGCCCGGCCGGCGCCGAGCGCGCCCCATTGCTCCACCAGGTCGGTGAGCACGGTGAGCTGCTGCTCGGGCTGCAGGGCGCGCAGGAAGCGGTTCACCGCGCGCGGCTTGAGATGCGACAGCCGCCCGTCGCGCACGTGCTGGCGCACGCAGTTGAGGATGAACCAGCGCGCCGCGTCGGTCTGCGGCAGGAAATTCGGCTGCACGATGTAGTCCTCGATCGGCCGCATGGCGCCGATCTGCTCCTCGGCAAGCGCGCAGAACACCGCGGCGTCTTCCGCCGAGACACGGCCGAACGCCAGCGCGCGCCGGGTTTCCCGGTTCAGGATGCCGGCATCCTCGGCGAGATCGAGCGCGCGCGACAGCAGCGCCCAGGCGCGCGGCGTCGAGAACGGCACCGGCTCGGCCGGCACCGGCCGCATCAAGGCATCGGGCATGTGGGCGACGAAGTTGCGGATCTCGGCGCGCACGCCGGTCCTGGCGGCCCAGGCCTGCCATTCGCCGGCATCGACGCGCAGGTGCAGGATGGTGACGCGGTTGACCAGCGCCGAACTCATGGAGCGCACCAGCGCGCGGTCCTGCATGCGGTTGCCCGCCGCGACCACCCAGGTGCCGGCCGGCAAGGCGTGCTCGCCGAGGCGGCGCTCCAGCAGCAGCGAGTAGAACGCCTTCTGCACGTCCGGCGCGCAGGCCGGCAGTTCGTCCAGGAACAGGCAGAACGGCTCCGGATTTTCCGGCAGCAGGATGCGCGGCGGGCAGAACACCGACCGCTCGCCGACAATGCGCGGCACGCCGCTGACGTCCTCCGGCGCAATTTGCGTCCCAAGCAGCGAGCGGCACGGCAGGCCGGCTTCCGCCGCCGCCTGCGCCACCATCTCGGACTTACCGACGCCCGGCGCCGACAGGAACAGAAAGCTCTGCTCCTGCGCCATGCACTGGATCAGCTTCTTGGCCTGACTCAGCGTGATCGTCTCGTCGTTCGCCGTGACTGTATCCATGAGGTGGGCCTCCTGCCCCGGATAATTCGGCGCGATGTGGTGGCCGCTTTCGTCACCGCCAGACCCGGGATAAAAAAGATTTTCGCGCGGAGCGTGGAGCGATAAACAAACGTTCATGCCCGCCCGCCTGCACCGCCGCTTCTTCGACCGCTCGGTTCACCAGGTCGCGCCCGACCTGATCGGCGCGACGCTGCTGTTCGACGGCGTCGGCGGGCGGATCGTCGAGGTCGAGGCCTATCACCACACCGACCCGGCGGCGCACAGCTTCAACGGCCAGACGCCGCGCAACGCCGTGATGTTCGGCCCGCCGGGCGTTGCCTACGTGTACCGCTCGTACGGCATCCACTGGTGCGTGAACGTGGTCTGCGAGGCGGCAGGCTCGGCCAGCGCGGTGCTGATCCGAGCGATCGAGCCGCTGGAGGGCCTCGCCAAGATGCGCCGCCGCCGCGGGCTCAAAGACGAGCGGCTGCTGTGCGCCGGACCTGGCCGGTTGTGCGAGGCGCTCGGGATTTCGATCGCCCACAATGGGCTGGCGCTGGACAAGCCGCCGTTCAAGCTGATCGCGCGTGAAGAGACGCCCGACGTGCTCGCCGGCGTGCGGATCGGCATCACCAAGGCAGCTGACCTGCCGTGGCGCTACGGTCTCAAGGGATCGCGGTATCTGAGCAAACCGTTCCGCTGAACCACATGGCAGGCATCGGGCTGATCTAATATCATTGCCGCTGCGCCAATAGAAATTCTGTCAGTCGGGAGGCCGCTGATGAGGTTCGTGTCGCGTCGAGCTTTCGTTTCCACCATTCCATTTCTGGCTCTTTTTCAGTGTCTTGTTCAGTGTCTTGGCCTCTCTTCCGCAGTCCTTGCGCAACCGCCTGCCCCTGCGCGCGAAACCGCAACCTTGTTCCAGAATGTGCGCATCTTCGACGGCAAAAGCGGTGCGCTCTCGGCGCCTTCCAACGTCTTGGTGAAGGGAAACATCCTCGAGCGCATTTCGGCTTCGCCGATCGCAGCAGAATCCGGCGTGACGGTCGTCGCGGGCGGCGGGCGCACGCTGATGCCCGGCCTGATCGATGCGCATTGGCACGCGATGCTGGCGAGCGTGACGCCAGTGCAGGCGTTCGGTGACGTCGGCTACAACAATCTCGTGGCTGGCGACGAAGCGACAGACACGCTGATGCGCGGCTTCACCACCGTTCGCGACGTGGGTGGGCCGGCGTTCGGTCTCAAGCGCGCCATCGATGACGGTATCGTGAAGGGCCCGCGCATCTATCCGTCCGGCGCGATGATCACCATTACCAGCGGGCACGGGGATTTCCGCCAGCTGACCGACCTTCCGCGGACGATCGGCGGCATGCTCACCCGCATGGAGCAGATCGGCGGCGCCATCGTTGCTGACAGTCCGGATGAGGTGCGCGTGCGTGCGCGCGAACAGCTCATGCAGGGCGCCTCTCAGGTCAAGCTGACGGCGGGCGGCGGAGTATCGTCACCATTCAGTCCGATCGACGTGAGCACCTTCACCGAGGCCGAACTGCGCGCCGCCGTTGAAGCGGCCGAGAATTGGGGCACGTACGTCGTCGCGCATGCCTTTACGCCGGCTGCGATCCGGCGATCCATCGCTGCCGGCGTGATGTGTATCGAACACGGCTTCCTGATGGACGAAGCAACCGCCCAGCTGATCGCCGAAAAGGGCGTTTGGCTGAGCATGCAGCCGCTCCCCGAGGACTTGAGGCTGGGCTTTCCGGTGGGTTCGGTCCAGCGAGAGAAGGCGGATGAGGTCTGGCCCGGCATCGCCAGGTCCTACGGGTTGGCGAAGAAGTACAAGATCAAGACGGCGTGGGGCACCGACGTCCTGTTCTCCCGCGCGCTGGCGCAGCAACAGGGGGCAATTCTCGCCTCGCTGACCCGCTGGTACACCCCCGCCGAGGCGCTGGTCATGGCGACGTCGACAAACGCCGAACTGCTGGCGCTGTCCGGCAAGCGCAATCCCTATCCGGGAAAGCTCGGTGTCGTGGAACAGGGCGCGCTCGCGGATTTGCTGCTCGTCGACGGCAACCCGCTGGAGAACATCAACTTGATCGCCGACCCCGGCAACAACTTTAAAATCATCATGAAAGACGGCGTCATTTATAAAAATACGCTGGTCAAGTGAGGACCAATTGAGCCTCCTTTGGAGAATGCCGAGCCGGGTCCTCGGCTGGGTCACTGCGGGAATCCGGTTTCTCTTCCTGGCCCTGCTTATCGCGTGGGCTACCCTGGCCATCCATTATTCCAATCTGCCGTGGGCGTGGCTGCGCTCGGCGCTGGCGATAGCCTTCGCGGCGTTTGCGATCTGGGCGCTCTGGCTGTCGCGTCCGAGGCGGACGATCGCATTCACCGTGTTGTTTCTAGGGGTGGTCGCGTGGTGGATATCCATCGCTCCCTCACACGATCGGGAGTGGCGAAAGGAAGTTGCGGTGATGCCGCGAGCATTCATCGACGGCGATCGCGTGCGCCTCACCGGGGTGCGCAACTTCGACTACCGCAGCAGGAACGATTTCACGGTGCGCTATGAGGAGCGCGAGGTGCTGCTGTCGCACCTGACCGCCCTCGATTTCTACGTCTCTTACTTTATGGAGGGGCCGGTCGGACACACGTTCGTGAGTTTCATCTTCGACAACGCGCCGCCGCTGAGCATCTCCATCGAGACACGGCCGGAGCTGGGCGAGGGCTTCGCGCCTGTCGCATCGATGTTCAAGCAATTCGAGTTGATTTATGTGGTTGGTGACGAGCGCGACCTCGTGGGGGTGCGCGCCAATCACCGGCAGGAGCCGATCTATCTCTATCGTCTCAATACCCCGGCCGAGGATGCGCGCCGGCTGCTGCTGGTCTACCTGGAGCGCATCAACGAACTCGCAGATGGGCCGGAGTTCTATCACCTGCTGACCAACAGCTGCACGATCAACATCGTGCGTTACGCGAACGCCGCCGGCCGGGAGGGCCGGATCGACATTCGCCACATTCTCAATGGCCTCGCCGACAGCTACCTCTACCGCTCGGGCCGGATCGACACGACGCTGCCGTTTGACGAACTGCGGCGACGCTCCCTGATCAACGAGGCCGTGCGCGCGGCCGATGGCGCACCCGATTTTTCGCAGCGCATTCGCGCATCA
Organism: Xanthobacteraceae bacterium; assembly: GCA_040510745.1. GTDB lineage: Bacteria > Pseudomonadota > Alphaproteobacteria > Rhizobiales > Xanthobacteraceae > Z2-YC6860. The sequence continues at coordinate 5,209 of JBEVIJ010000005.1, read as the reverse complement.
CTGCCGACGGTCCACCGCTGACAGCGCGCGTCCGTGGCCCATTTGGCCGCGTTGGTATCCTTGATGTCGATGAATACGATGCCCGGCGCGCGTTCCTTGGTGCAGTCGAGCCGCCCGCTGATCGCGGGTGAGCAGAGGCCAGTATCGTGGCCGGCGTGCGGATCGGCATCACCAAGGCGGAATTGGCACTGCGGGCTGAAGAGCTACAGCGCGGACTCGATCGCCCGCAGTAGCTGGAAGCGCAGCGCGCCGTTGTTACTCTTCAGCGAGATCACGAAGCGCGCCTGCCCGTGACTGGACGTGCTGGTATAACCCGCGAGCGTGCGGACGCCTTCAAGTGTGCCGGTCTTGTACGCAGCGCCGCCCTTGCCGCTGACGAGCAGAGCGGTATGCGGCGCGAAGAGGTTGAGCACCTTGGCGAGGCCGCGCGCCGTGAAGCGGTTGCCGTGGCTGATGCCCGACCCCTCCTCGAGCTGGATGGCCCCTGCAAGGCCGTCCGCAGCGAGCAGTTCGTTCGTGACCTGAAGCGACTTCTCGAGGCTGACGGGACCGCCGCGGCGGTGCGCGCCTATCTCCAGGAAGATCTGGTTGGCAAGATAATTGTTCGAGCCGCGGAGCATCTCGGCGAGGATCACCGTCATGGGGCGCGACTGGCGGTGAACGTAGATCGGGGTGAGGCCCGCGGGCACAGCACCGGCCGATATCTTGCCCTTCACGCTGCCGCCGGCACGCGCGATGAACGCGGCGATCAGTTCGCCAGCGTAACGGACGCTCACCGCGGGGTCCTGACTCAGGCTGATGCGGCCCCGGCCGTTCGGCCCTCGGGCCCGGAACTCGCTGATCGCCAGCGGAGTGATCGGCGTCTGCTTCTCGGCGGACTGAACCTTGTTGCCGCTGCGCACGGCGTTGATGGTGTTGAAGTTCACCGCCAGCGCGGAATTGATGGCGTCGTAGGACCTGTTGCTGTCTTCGACGCCAGGGATGATGAGGTTGGACGGGTAGTAACTCGTGTCGATGACCATGCCGGTGAGCGGCGCCTTGCCGGCCGCGGCGACAAGAGCCGGCGCGAGCAGAGCCAGCTCTTCCGAAATCAGGAACGGATCGCCTCCCCCGCGCACATACAGCACGCGGTCGCGGTCCAGGTAGATGCTGGTCTGGAAGCGATAGTCCGCGCCGAGAACCTGCATCGCCGCCCAGGCGGTCACGATCTTGGTTACGGAAGCCGGGACGAAAGGCTCGTCGGCGTTCTGCGCCACCAACTCCTTACCGTCGGCGTCCATCACGAGCACCAGCCCGGAGGGTGCGAGCGCCGCGACTTTCTCCTTGGCGCCGGCCAAGGCCTGGACCGGCAGCAGCAGGAGGACAAGGAGCAACAGGCGAGACCACATGGCGATTTCCGCACGGCATCAGGTCGGCGAACGAATCCACATCGCCGAGATTAAGAGCTAGACATTCCTTTGGACCATCTTCTTATGAGGCCCGCTGCGCGTTGGTGTCCTTGATGTCAGTGAACACGATGCCCGGCGCGCGCTCCTTGGTGTAGTCGAGCCGGAACTGGTTGGCGGCGAGGAATACCGCGTCGCCGTCGAGATCGTCGGCGATGCTGAGCGGATACGCCTTAACGAACGTCTCCAATGCCTTGGGGTCGCCCGACGAAATCCAGCGGGCCAGCTCGAACTCGGCGGTATCCCACATCACCTCAAGGCCGTACTCGTCCTTGAGGCGCACGCGCAGCACGTCGAGCTGCAACGGGCCGACCACGCCGACCAAAGCGGGCGAGCCGTCGTGCGGGCGGAACACCTGGACGACGCCTTCCTCCGCCATCTGTTGCAGCGCCTCTTTCAGCTTCTTCGCCTTCATGGCGTCCGGCAGCCGCACGCGGCGCAGGATTTCCGGCGCGAAGCTCGGCACCCCGACGAAGTTCAAGTCCTCGCCCTCGGTCAGCGTGTCGCCGATCCGCACCGCACCGTGATTGGGGATGCCGACCACGTCGCCGGCGTAGGCCTCGTCGGCGACCGAGCGGTCCTGCGCGAAGAAGAACTGCGGCGCGGTCAGCGAAATCGACTTGCCGGTGCGCACCTGCTTGACCTTCATGCCACGGGTGAGCTTGCCCGAGCACAGCCGCGCGAACGCGATGCGGTCGCGATGGTTCGGATCCATGTTGGCCTGAATCTTGAACACGAACGCCGACATTTTCGCTTCTTCCGCGTCGACCACGCGCTTGTCCGCCTTCTGCGAGCGCGGCAGCGGCGCGATCCTGCCGATCGCGTCGAGCAGGTCGCCGACGCCGAAGTTCTTCAGCGCCGAGCCGAAGAACACCGGACTGAGATGGCCTTCGAGGAAAGCCTGCAGATCAAACTTCCGGCAGGCGTCGCGCACCAGTTCGAACTCGCCGGTAATCTCGCCGGCGTTGAGGTTGGGATTGAGCGCGGCGACCTCGGCGATGCTCATGGTGCGGAGCGTACCAGCCTTGCCGGCGTCGCCCTCGACCAGGCGTACGCCGCCGCCTTCGATCGCGATGGTGCCGACGAAATCGCGGCCGCGGCCGACCGGCCAGTTGACCGGGGCGGTGTCGAGCGCCAGCGTCTTCTCGATCTCGTCGAGCAATTCGAACGGATCGCGGCTCTCGCGGTCCATCTTGTTGATGAAGGTGAGGATCGGGATGTCGCGCAGCCGGCAGACCTCGAACAGTTTGCGGGTGCGCGCCTCGATGCCCTTGGCGGCGTCGATCACCATCACCGCGCTGTCGACCGCGGTCAGCGTGCGGTAGGTGTCCTCAGAGAAGTCCTCGTGGCCCGGCGTGTCGAGCAGGTTGAAGACGTAGCCGTCATATTCGAAAGTCATCACCGAGGTGACGACCGAGATACCGCGCTCGCGCTCGATCGCCATCCAGTCGGACTGGGTGGAGCGGCGGTTGCGCTTGGCCTTGACGTGGCCGGCGAGCTGGATGGCGCCGCCGAACAGCAGCAGCTTCTCCGTCAGCGTGGTCTTGCCCGCGTCCGGATGCGAGATGATGGCGAAGGTTCTGCGGCGCTCGATCTCGGCCGCCAGCGGCGAGCGGTTATGGCCGGCGCCGGGAATCTGAACGTTCATGCGGGCTATTTACAGGTTGGGGGGATGGATTCAAGGCGGTTGAGTTATTGCTTGATCCTAAATCCCGCATCGAACCCTAAATCGCGCCTGGCCTTTTCGCTCGATACCGCACCGTCATCCTCGGCGATGTTGTAGATGCCCTGCCCCTTGGTCACAGCGAGCAGCGCCGCATGCGCAGCCGCATCGACGTAAAGAGCGCCGGTCCCAGTCGCGGTCTTGTACCAGGTGCCGGGGCCATAAAGCCGGCCATACCGCAGTACCACGCCGTCGATGCCCGGCACGCCGAGCACCTGCTGCTCGAGCGACCTCACCGCGTCCAACGTCGGAGCCCGAGCCGGGTTGCTGTCCAGCGGATCGGTTTCCACGCGCGCTCCGGGTCCGTCGGCGTAGATGAAGGCGATGCTCTGCGCGATGACGCGGCGCGCGCCCAAAACTGAAGCTGCCGCCATCAAATTCTTCGTGCCCTCGATCCGCAGCCGGGCATTGCCTTCGAAGTTCGACGGACGGCCCGCATCGAGCGATTGCGGCAGGTCAGTGAGCTGGTGGATCACCACATCGGGATGCGCGGCGGACATCGCCTTGAGCAGCGCGCGGGCGTCATAGACGTCCACCACCACGCCGCGCGCACCCAATACCTCCAGCGCGCTCGCCTTCTCTCCCGATCGTGACGTGCCGGTAACGGCGTGACCGGCATCGCGCAGCAGCTGCACCAGCCGCCGCCCGATGACGCCCGTCGCACCGGCGAGAAAAATGTTCATGCCTGAGGATCGCCGGACACGAAGTCCGCGGCAAGCATTTCCTGGATCGTGTGCTAGGCGACCGCCGCGAGCACGTGCGCGGTATCATAGAACTCGTAGTACTCGACGGCCTTGCCGTTTTCGAAGCGTCAGGAATCCGCCTTCTGGGTCCATACCACCTTGCCGGTCTTGCGATATTTCCACGCGCAGCGGCCGAGCATGACCACGCGATCGCCCTGCGCGACGAAATGATCAACCTCGTATTCCATCATCTCCCAGTCTTGCGCGAGCCCGGCGAAATAGCTCTTGAGGTCGTCGCGAGCTTGGTAAGCAGTGAGATAGGTGGAGCCGGGCGGGCCGTTGGCGAGCGAGCCAAATGCGATCTTCTCGGCGCAGATTTCCAGCCAATGGTCGGCGCTGCCGCCGAGCGTCTCGCTCCACTTGCCATAGGCCTGCGCAGCAATTCGACGTTGCGCGCCTCTTCGGACATGCGCCCCTTCCCGAACCGGTGTTTGGTTGCCGGCTATCAAAACCCAAGGTTGCGGTGGTTGCAATCGGTCGGAAGACCGCGGAACGCTCGGCCTCGCCCACCTTCGAAGGATGCCCTACGCCGCGCCCTTGAGCCGCTCCAGCGCCTCGACGATCTTGCCGCGGCGGGCATCCGCCTCATCGCGTTTCTCGCGCTCGCTCTCGACCAGCTCTTCCGGGGCACGCGCTAGGAAGTCCGCGTTGCCGAGCTTGGCGTCGAGCCGCTTGATGTCGGCCTCGACCTTGGCAATTTCACGGTCGAGCCGTGTGCGTTCGGCCGCGAAGTCGATCACGCCCTTGAGCGGCATGGCGACCACCTCGCCGCGGACCAGGAGCTGGACCGAGCCGGCCGGCGGAGCATCGGCGGAGGAAATGTCGGCGACGCGGGCGAGCCGCTGTACGAATTCCTTCCAGCGCTCGGCCCGCGCCTTGGTCTCGGGCGACGCGCCGGCCAGCACCAGCGGGATCGGCGCCGTGATGTTCATCTCGGCGCGCACCGAGCGCACCACGGTGACCAGATCGATCACCCAGCCGATCTCGGCCTCGGCCTTGACGTCGTCAAGGCCGTCGAGCCGCGGCCAGTCGGACAGCACCAGCAGGCGCTCGCGCTTTGGCCCCTGCTCGCCGGTGACACGCCACAGCTCCTCGGTGATGAACGGCATGAACGGATGCAGCAGCTTGAGGATTTCGTCGAGCGCCCAGGCGGCGGTGGCGCGCGTCTCGTCCTTCGCTGCGCCGTCGGGGCCGGACAGGAACGGCTTCGACAGTTCCACGTACCAGTCGCAATAGACGTTCCAGACGAAGCGATAGGCCGCGTTCGCCGCGTCGTTGAACTTGTGCTGCTCCAGCGC
>JBEVIJ010000004.1:0-13242 GCA_040510745.1 Xanthobacteraceae bacterium | reverse complement strand
CGCTTTGCGCTCGCTCGATAAGTCCGAGGGGGCGCGGGACGCCGGGGCTCCGGTGGACCCACGGGCCACGACATGTCGCCACCTCGAGGCAAACCGGATTGGGTAGTGCCGCAAGTCCGTCTTTCGTCCGACGTCCCGCGCGCGGTGTTTGAGGCTTGAACCCCTAGAGCCCAGTGGCTCGTCGTCGGGGGCTATCCACCGCCGCCGCCGATGCCTAACGGTTGGAACCGCCGTACGGCGTCGACTTCCAAGGACCCGGTGTTGCGAAGCTGTCGCTACGGGACCTCACGGCTTGGGCCGCCTGGGCGGGGTGTTCGTTCGGCACCCCTCATTTCGCATTCCCAGGCCACCGCCCCCGATCCGCAACGACCGACGCGGCCGCGCCCCTCACGTGGATCGAGACGGGGCCACGATAAAATCCACCCTGAGGGGGGCGGGGATAAGTTCTCACGAAAAAATTATGAATATAATCCTAGCTGGACCCCCTGCAGCCGTGCCGCAAATGAGAGCGCGAGCACGACACATGAGAAAGCCGAGCGGGCCAACGAAATCAGAAAAACGCCAGCGTCCTGATCTCGATACTTTCACGCGGACGCGCGTTCGGCGGCGTGGTCGGATCGTCGAACGCGGTGTGCGCGGTCCAGCGCGCGCGGCCGTCCTTCAGCGAGTCGTAGACCTTGAACACGATCGCCTCCTCGCGGCGCTGGCGCGGGAACCAGAACCACTTGTGCGCCGGGTTGTGGGTGATGGCGTAGGTCTGGCCGACGCGGTCGGGATAGCGGCGTTCGGAGATGATGAAATTTTCGGGCGCTATGGTGCGCGCGTCAGCAATCGCCAGCGGATGCGTCTCGACCGGATGACGGATCGGCCGCCACACCTGGATGATGGCGAAACGGCCCTTCAGCAGCTCGTCGGCCTCATCGGGGAGAATGTCGCGCACGCGCTGCGGGCCCGACCACTCGGTGTAGTCGTTGTGGACGCGGCGCACGACTTCGCGGATCTGCTTCGATTCGCGCAGTGCGTCGTCGGCGGTGCGCAGCGTGTGATCGAACACCACGACGCGCCTGGCGCCGCTCTGTTGCTTGATGAGCGCTTCCATCTCCGGGTAATAGACGCGCTTGATCTCGTCGGGGTCGTAGAAGTCCGCGACCTTGGTGTCATGGCGTACGAAGCGGAAGCCGTCGCGCTCCAGGTCGAACTCCTTGGCGTAAGGCCGGCCGTTGTGAATGGTCATGCGGCGCGCATCCGGCGTGCCGCCGGAGCGAACGTCGGTGCCGCCGGGGCCCGCGGTGATCGTGAAGATCTTGCTGCCGTCGTTCTCGATGTAGTTGAGCGTCGCTTCGATCTTGTCGATCGCCTCGGGAGCAGCGCGGTCGAGCACGTGGGTCATGGAAGCCTCCTGGGCGAGCATCGCAGTTTGCGTTCGCCGCCTAACGTAGGAGCGTTTCAGGAGCCGAAAAAGGAGGCTGTCAAATACGGTCGATCCTTGCCGCGGTCGTGCACGGCAAAGCATCCTTTGCTACGCACCGGCTCCAGCCGAGAAGAAATTGCTGTTGCCCCACCGGAACGGAATATGGGCTGGAATGCCATCGTCATCTGATCGTCACACCGGCGGCGCCGGATTCGATAGCAAGTTCAAGTGCCGAAATACCCTGCATATGGGCCGCGCATGGTTAATGGCGTGTTAGGGGCTAGGCGCGAAGGCCCTCCTGAGACTAACATGCTTCTTATAACCAAAAGCACATAGGGTTTGCCGCGCAGAGCATGTGGGATAGGCGGGCATTGCCGCTCGCCAACGCAATGAGACAATCGAATGGGACGTCTGGGGTTAGCGTGGTTCATTCTTTCTACCGCCCTGATCTCTGCGCTGCCGCTCAGCGCGCAACAGCAGGCGCTGCCGGTTGTCGGTTTTCTCACCAGCGGCTCGATGGCTTCGCTGAACAAGGAGTGGGCTGCAGGATTCCGCCGCGGGCTGGCCGAGTCCGGCTATGTCGAAGGCCAGACCGTCACGATCGAATATCGCGCAGCGGACGATCGCTACGACCGGCTTCCCGCGCTCGCCGCCGAGCTGGTCCGCAATAATGTCGGGGTGATTGTTGCCGCCGGAGGTCCGGTCTCGGCACTTGCCGCGAAAAAAGCCACCGACACCATCCCGATCGTTTTCACCACAATCGCAGATCCGGTGAAAAGTGGCCTGGTGGCGAGCCTCAACCGGCCGGGCGGGAATGCCACAGGCATGGCCGGGCTGACTTCGGAGCTCGACGTCAAGCGATTGGAGCTGCTGCTGCAGATCAAGCCGGGCGCCCGGGTGATCGGCGTGCTGGTCAATCCGAACCGTCCGGGCGTCGACACCAACTCCATGGAGCTGGAAGCGGCGGCGTACAAAATGGGACTCCGGGTCATTTTCCAGAATGGGGGGCCCGACCATCCTGTCGATGCCGCCTTCGAAAAGCTGGCGGAGCAGAAGATCGACGCGCTGGTCGTGACCGCAGACCCATTCTTCAATTTCCGGCGCCCGCAGGTGGTCGCGCTCGCCGCGCGACACGCGATCCCGGCCATCTATCAATGGCGCGAGTTCGTGGCGGACGGCGGCCTGATGAGCTACGGCCCGAGCATCGGCGATGCCTATCACCAAGCCGGCGTCTACGCGGGCCGGATTCTCAAAGGTGCGAAACCCGCCGATTTGCCGGTGACCCAGCCGACCCGGTTCGAACTGGTCATCAACCAGAAGACCGCCAAGACGCTGGGTCTGGAGGTTTCAGCCCTGCTGCAGGCCACCGCCGACGCGGTGACCGAATGAGCGCGGTCTCATAGACACTTTCGGATTGCTTCGAGGCGGCTGCCTCGATCCGCGAACTGAACGTCGTCTTGATCTGATTTATTTTTTGAGGAGGAAGCAATCATGGCAAGAACAGTCGGGTTTTTTCACAGTGGATCGCAAGGAACATTTCAAAGGGACTTTCAGTTCTTCGCCGACGATATGATCAAGACCGCGCGGCAAAAGGATCTCAATGTCATGCCGCGCTTCGCCAGCGACGAGCGGAGCAAGAGTACCGACCAGCACCTCAATGAACTGGTTGCGGAAAAGCCGGTCGTTCTGGTGGTGGCGGGCGGCCCGCGCGCCGCGCAGGACGCCCAGAAGGCGGTAGCGGGCACCTCAGTGCAGGTGGTGTTCACGAGCGTCTCGGACCCGGTGAAGCTCGGGCTGGTCAAAAGTCTCCGCAAGCCGGGGACGAACATGACCGGGATTTACGGTCTGACGTCGGAGCTGGACATAGCGAGGCTGCAGTTGCTGCACGAACTGCTGTCGAAGAGTGGGGCGAAGATCGGCGTGCTGAATAACGCTCAACGCCCGCTTCTCAAGGATCAGTTCGCTGCGCTCCAGGCGGAAGCTGCAAGGCTGAAGGTGACGCTCGTGCCCGCGGATGTCACCAACGTTGGCGAGATTGAAACGGCCATCAAGACCTTCAAGAACAGTACCGATGGGCTTCTGGTCACGGCCGACTCGCTGTTCAACAACCTGCGCCAGGACGTCGTGAAGTTCGCCGACGGGATGAAGGCGATCTATCAATGGCGCGAGTTTGCGGAAGTCGGCGGCTATATGAGCTTCGGTCCGAGTATCACGGAGGCTTATCGGCAGGTCGGCGACTATGCCGCACGGATTCTCAACGGCGAGAGCGCTTCGGACCTGCCGGTCCTGATGCCGACCCGGTTTGAACTGGTGATCAATATGGATGCCGCCGCGGCCAGTGGCTTCCAGATCCCGGCATCGCTCCTGTCGCGCGCCGAGCTCGTGCGAACCAAAACCTGACGCAAAGGAATGGCGTTCAGCGCAACGCGGCGGCGATGTTGCCGCCGTCGACGGTGGCGATGTCGGCGGTGGTTTTCAGCGCGAGCGCCTGGGCGAGAAACGCCTGCGCCACATCCTCCGCCGTGACCTCGCGGCCGAGCAGGTTGCCGCTCATGTAGTCCTTCTCGGAGACGCCGCGCGCCTGGGCGCGCTGTTTCACGAAATCTCCGGTGAGAAGGCCCGAGCGGATGCGATCGGCGTTGACGCCGTTGGAGCGGATGCCGTCGGCGCCGTAGTCGACCGCGTATTGCCGCACCAGCAGCATGGTGGCGGCCTTGGGCAATCCATACGGTCCGAAGTTCGGCCCCGGATTGACCGCCTGCTTCGACACGTTGAACAGGAGGCAGCCGCCGGTGCCCTGCGCCAGCATGATGCGCACCGCGTTCTGCGCGACGCGCTGGTGGCCGTAGAAATTGAGCTCGAAGCTTTGCCGCAGCGCCGCCTCGTCGACCTCACCGATGCGGCCCTGCCAGGCCGCGCCGGCGTTGGAGATTGCGATATCGACGCCGCCGAATGCCTCGACGACCTTGTCGAACGCCGCGCGCACCGACGCCGCATCGGTGACGTCGCACGTCACCGCCAGAACGTTGTTGCCGATGGCCTTGGCTTTTTCGATAGCGGCGGCTGTATCGACGTCGAGCAGTGCGACCTCGGCGCCGGCGCCGGCGAACGCCTTCGCGGTCGCGGCTCCGATGGTGCCGCCCGCGCCGGTGACGACCGCAATCTGGCCGGCCAGCGGCAATCGCTTCGCGCTGCCGAGCTTGGCGCGCTCCAGCGGCCAGTACTCGCAGTCGAACATGTCGGCTTCGCTGATCGATTCAAACGTGCCGGTGGCTTCGGCATCGGAGATGACTTCGACGGCGTTCTCGGCAAGGTCCGCGGCGACGATGGCGTCCCGCTTGGTGTCGCCGAGCCCGAACAGGCCGAGCCCCGGCACCAGCGCGACGCGGGGCAGGGGGTCGCCCATCGTCCGGGTGTTGCCGAGCCGCGCATTATTGCGTTCGAAATAGGCGCGGTAGCGCGCCACGTATTGCTCGACCGCCGAGATTGCGGCGCGCTTGAAATCGTCGAGCGCGCCGTCAACCGGCGCCGCCACGATCAGCGGCCAGCCCTTGGTGCGGATGGTGTGGTCCGGCGTGATGACGCCGGCGTTAGCGTAGCGCGCGACGTCCTTGCCGTTGACGAAATTGAGCACGGCGCCTCCGCCGCGAAATTCGAGCACCGGCCGCCGCCACGCGCCTTCCGTTGCGCCATCGGGGCGGCTGATCGCGCCGCGAAGCAATGGCGCCACCGCGGCCGGCGGCGCGATACGCAGCGGCAGTTGCGCCGCGACGAAAACCGACTTGCGGCTCGTCTGCACGCGGGCTTCCGCCAGCGTCACCATCTCGATCATGGTCTCGTAGGCTTCGCGCGCGTCGGCGCCGAAGGTGAAGATGCCGTGCTTGTGCAGCACCAGGCCGACCGCCTTCGGATTGGCGTCGGACGTGTCGGCGGCAGCCTTGGCGAGACCGAAGCCCGGCCGCCGATAGGGCACGATGCCGAGCTTCTCGCCGTAGATGTCGCGGGCGCGCCGCTCGCCGTCGGGCTGGTCGATCACGCTGAGCAGCGCGGCGGCGTGGGTGTGGTCGACGAACTTGTGCGGCATGAACGCGTGCAGCAGCGCCTCGACCGAAGGGTTTGGCGCGCCGGGATCGATCAGGCTGGCGCGCAGCAGCCGTACCATCCGGTCGTCGGCGATGTCGTCCTGCGCGCGCAGCTTCAGGAGGGCGCCGAGCCGCACCGCCGGGATGCCCGCGGGCTCGATCGCCGCCATGTCGGCGCCGGTACCCTTGACGCAGAGCACGTCGGTGTCCTCGCCGGCGAGATCCGCGATCCGCATCTTGACCGAGGTGTTGCCGCCGCCGTGCAAAACGAGCTTGGGATCGCCGCCAAGCAGGCGTGTGGTGTAAACGCGAAGCGCCAGGTCGCGCGCGATTCCCGCCTTGGCATAGCGATCGACGGCCGCCTGGGCGTCGCGATCGATCCAGCGGCTCTGCATCGCGCTGGACTCTGGTTAGCTTCCGTCGCCCAGCAGGCGCTTGGCCCACCAGCCGGTCTTGCGCGGCTTGCTGGCGTCTTCGGCGGCGGAGGTCACCACCGGTGCCGGCTCGGCCGCTGGAGCGGGGATCGGCGCCGGCGCGCTGTCGCCGAACACCGGCGCGGCCTCGCGCACCGTGGAGCGTCGGCGCGGTTCCGGCGGCGCGGTGGGAGCCGGCAAGGGCGGCTGCGCGGCGACCGGCTCGGATCGCGGTGCGTATGAGGGCTCGGGAGCAGGCGAGAAATCCGGCTCATGGCGCGGCGCGCCGTGCGCGTGGCCCGCGTCGTGGTGGCCGATCTCCGGGTGACTCACGTCGCCGCCGTGGAAATCGCTGTGCGGCTGGTCGCTACCGTTGCCGGGGAGCGGTGCGCCATTGCGGTCACGCCCGCGCCGATTGCGGCGGCCGCCGCGGCGGCCGCGCCTGCGGTGGCGAGGCTCGCCATTGCCGTTCGGATCGACGTTCGGCTGCGGCGCAAAGCCGCCTTCGCCCGGCTCGCCGGCGTGAACCATGTCGGGTTGCTCGCCATCCACCGGCATCTCGCCCGGCGCGGCTTCGCCGGGCCCGGATGCAAATTGCGGAGCAGCGTCGCCGTGCTCGTCGCGGCGTTCGCCGCCGCGGCCCCGGCCACGCCGACGGCGGCGCCGGCCGCCGCGCGGCGATTCGTCGCCCGGGAGATCGTGCGGTTGGTTGGCTTGTTCCGTATCCTCGGCGTGCTCGGTGGACTCGTCGCCACGCTCCGGCACGGTCTCCTCGGCGTCTTCCTCGATGTATTCCGGCTCTTCTTCCTCGATGAGCTGCGGCGGCGCCGAGGCGAGCGACTGCGCGGCAATCGCCTTGGCCTGTTCGGCCGTCATCACCTGCTCGCTGCGGTCGATGCTGAAGCCGGGCTGGCCGCCGATGGTCGCGTCGGAGGTGATGGCGATCGAAATTTGGAAGCGCTGCTCCAGCGCCATCAGGTGTGGGCGCTTGTGGTTGAGCACGTACAGCGCGATCTCGGGCCGCGTGCGGACGATCTGATTGTGCGTGCCGGCCTTGAGCAGTCCCTCCTCCACCGCGCGCAGCAATTGCAGCGCCACCGAGGACACCGAGCGCATGTGGCCGGTACCGCCGCAGTGCGGGCACTTGTCGGTCGAGCTCTCCAGTACCGAGGTGCGGATGCGCTGGCGCGACATCTCCAGCAGGCCGAAGTGTGAGATGCGGCCGACCTGGATGCGGGCGCGGTCGTTGCGCAGCGCGTCCTTCATGCGCCGCTCGACGGTGCGGTTGTTGCGCTTCTCGTCCATGTCGATGAAATCGATGACGATCAGCCCGGCGAGGTCGCGCAACCGGAGCTGCCGCGCGACTTCCTCGGCGGCCTCGCAGTTGGTCTTGAGCGCGGTGTCCTCGATGTGGTGCTCGCGGGTGGAGCGCCCCGAGTTCACGTCGATCGAGACCAGCGCCTCGGTCTGGTTGATCACGATGTAGCCGCCGGACTTGAGCTGCACGGTCGGCGAGAACATCGCGTCGAGCTGGCTCTCGATGCCATACCGCGTGAACACCGGCTGCTGCGTATCGGCGTAAAGCTTCACGTTCTTCGCATGGCTCGGCATGAGCATGCGCATGAATTCCTTGGCGTCACGGTAGCCGGTCTCGCCGGCGACGATGATCTCCTCGATGTCCTTGGAGTAGAGATCGCGGATCGAGCGCTTGGCGAGCGAGCCTTCCTCGTACACCAGCGTCGGCGCGCTCGATTTGAGCGTGAGATCGCGCACCTGCTCCCAGATCCGCAGCAGGTATTCGAAGTCGCGCTTCACCTCCTGCTTGGTGCGGGCGGCGCCGGCGGTGCGCAGGATCACGCCCATGCCCTCCGGCACGTCGAGCTCCTCGGCGATCTCGCGCAGCTTCTTGCGGTCGTCGGCGCTGGTGATCTTGCGGCTGATGCCGCCGCCGCGCGCGGTGTTGGGCATCAGCACGCAGTAGCGGCCGGCCAGCGAGAGATAGGTGGTCAGCGCCGCGCCCTTGGTGCCGCGCTCTTCCTTGACGACCTGCACCAGCATGACCTGGCGGCGTTTGATCACTTCCTGGATCTTGTAGGGACGGCGGTGGTAGCGCGGTGCGCGATCCGGAACCTCTTCCATCGCGTCGGCGCCGCCGACGGATTCGACGATCTCTTCCTCTTCGTCATGGCCGTTGGCGTCGCCATCATCGTGAGCGGGCGAGGGTGCGGAGCCGTGCTCCGCGGGCGGCGCGTATTCACTGGGGCTCGCGGCATCATCATCGGCGCGGGCCTCGTGCGGCTGCCCTTCCGGCGCGACGGTGTCCGTGCCGATCTCCGCCGGAACCGGCGGGTTGGCTGTTTCGGCAACCATCGGCTCCTGGGTTTCGGCGGCGGCCGGGTGGTCGTCGCGATGCGGCTCGGCCGCTGCGTCGGCTGGAGCCTCCGGCGCGGAATCGCCCATCACGTGCTCGCCGGCGGGGTTTTCCGCCGCGTCGCCAGCCATTTCGCCGGCGGCGTGTTGCTCCTCGCCGTTCACCGGCTCGCTGCGGACCGTGTCGTTGTGGTCGCGACGCTTGCGATGATCGCGTCCGCGGCGGCGGCCGCGTCCACGCCCGCCGCCTTGCTCGTCCTCTTCGTTGTCGTAGTCGCGCGCAGCGCGGGCGTCGGCGTCGATCAGTGCCTGCCGGTCGGCGACCGGGATTTGATAGTAGTCGGGATGGATTTCGCTGAACGCCAGGAAGCCGTGGCGGTTGCCGCCGTATTCGACGAACGCGGCCTGGAGCGACGGCTCAACGCGCGTCACCTTGGCGAGATAGATATTTCCGCGAAGTTGTTTTCGTTGCGCCGTCTCGAAATCAAATTCTTCGACTCGGTTGCCGCGCAGAACGACGACCCGAGTTTCCTCCGGATGCGCCGCATCGATAAGCATTTTGTTGGCCATTGAACTGTCTCTTTGGGGCGTGCCGGGGCGCAGCCGCCAACGCGGGTCGGCGCGGCGCCGGGCTTGCCTGATCTGTCATGGAAAGGGTGGGTCGCAAGGATGCCCTGGACGCGGTCGCACCAGCCCTTGGGAGGGCTGCAATGCGGCCGGACGTTGAAACTTGCTCGGGCATGATCTCGACCCGGTTGCGGCAACGCCTCGCGCTGCCGGTCGTTCGTGCTCGCGGCCAGCGGCGAAATGTGCCTCAGAGCGCCGCTACGCGGTCCGGTTGTCCAACAAGGGCCTCCGCTGACCAGTCTTGCCGCGCCGCAGCGCAGACAGGGCAGGTCGCTGTCGCTCGCCAAGCCGCTTCCCGGGAAGCGATCACCGGCGGGCGTGCCGGAGGCTCGAACGCGGCACAGCCGGATCCTCAACCGCAAACACAGCCCTTAACTTACGGCTGAGATGCGTCAATGGCAAGCTAGTCTCTGAAAAGCCACACAAACAGCGCACCGGGTGGTGCCCGTTAAGTTCCGATTCACCCCGCCATTCTGCCGGTATAAGGATCAGAGGCTTGGATTCGAGGTTGGGACGAGGCTTGGAACCGTGGCAGTTCGTGCGACCGCTCTTCTCTCCCTGATGCTGTTAATGCTGGCCGGCTCGAATCCGGCCCCCGCGCAGCGGGCGGCCGCGCCCGATCCCTATCCGGCGGCGACCGATTCCAGGCTCGGCGGCGACGACAACCAGGTCCGCTTCGTGATGGACCTCACGCGCAAGATCGATCTGCGCGCTTTCACGTTGGCCGATCCCTACCGCGTGGTGGTCGACATCCCGCAGGTGACCTTCAAGATGCCGGCCAAGGCGGGCGAGCAGGGCCGCGGGCTGGTCAAGGCGTACCGGTTCGGGCTTGTCATGCAGGGCGGCTCGCGCATCGTGCTCGACCTGTCCAAGCCGGTGCGGATCGACAAGGCCTTCGTGCTCGACGCCGCCGAGGGCCAGCCGGCCCGATTGGTGCTCGACCTGGTCGCGATCGACCGCGACACCTTCATGCGCTCCCTCGCGCTCGACAGCAGGCCGCCGCCCGCGCTGCAGACGCCCCGCAAATTCGCCCCCGATCCGTCTGCCAAGGGCGATCCGCGGCCGATCATCGTGGTCGATCCCGGCCATGGCGGCATCGACCATGGCACCCGGGCGGCCGGCGGCGACATCACCGAGAAGGCGCTGGTGCTCGATTTTGCGCTGCTGCTGCGCGACCAGCTCGAGAAAACCGGAAAATATCGCGTCGTCATGACGCGCACCGACGACAGCTTCGTGGCGCTGAACGAGCGGGTGCAACTGGCGCGGCAGCGCCAGGCGTCGCTGTTCATCTCGATCCATGCCGACGCGCTGCGGCGGGTCGAGGGCGACGCCCAGGGCGCGACGATCTACACGCTGTCCGACAACGCCTCCGATTCCGAAGCGGCGCGCCTGGCCGAGGCGGAAAACCGCGCCGACGTGATCGCGGGCATCGATCTTTCGCACGAGCCGGGCGACGTGGCCGACATCCTGATCGACCTGGCGCAGCGCGAAACCAGGACGTTTTCCATGCATTTCGCGAAAACGCTGGTGACCGAGCTCAAGATCGTCGCGCGCATGCACAAGAATCCGCTGAGGTCGGCCGGCTTCAAGGTGCTGCGGGCGCCCGACGTGCCTTCGGTGCTGGTCGAACTCGGCTATGTGTCGAACAAGGACGATCTGAAGCAGCTCATGTCCGGCACCTGGCGCAAGCGGACCACCAACTCGATCGTCCAGGCGGTGGATACGTTTTTCAGCACCAGGATGGCCGGTGCGCCGGCCGCGCCGCGGTGAGGAGGGCACTGCTGAAGCCTCAGTTTGACCATAAAAACCGGCGATTTCTGAGAGCGGACGGGTGGCCCGAGTTGTTGTATATTGGGGCCGACTCCGGTTCATCGGGGATGGATTTTCGGCCATGAGACTCTTCCTGCGATTCTGCGGATTCCTGTTCGCAGCCGGTACGATCGTGTTCCTGGTCAGCATCGGCGCCGGCGTCGGGCTGTACTGGCATTTCTCCAAGGATCTGCCGGACTATTCCCAGCTGCAGGACTACGAGCCGCCGGTGATGACCCGCGTGCACGCCACCGACGGCGCGCTGGTCGCCGAGTACGCCACCCAGCGCCGGCTCTACATCCCGATCCAGGCCGTGCCGAAGATGGTGATCAACGCCTTCCTCGCCGCCGAGGACAAGAATTTCTACGACCACAATGGTCTCGACTTCCAAGGCATGACGCGCGCGGCAATCGTTTACGCGCAGAATTACGGCAGCAACCGGCGGCCGCAGGGCGCCTCGACCATCACGCAGCAGGTCGCCAAGAACTTCCTGCTGACCAACGAGGTCTCATTCACCCGCAAGATCAAGGAGGCACTGCTCGCGCTCAAGATCGAGCGGACCTATTCCAAGGACAAGATCCTCGAACTCTATCTCAATGAAATCTATCTCGGCTTCAGCGCCTACGGTATCGCCGCGGCGTCGCTGATGTACTTCGACAAGTCGGTGCACGAACTCACCATCCCCGAGGCCGCCTACCTCGCCGCGCTGCCAAAGGCGCCGAGCAGCCTGCATCCGTTCCGCGCCCGCGAGCGCGCCATCGAGCGCCGCAACTACGTGATCGACCAGATGGTCCTCACCGGCGTGGTCAAGCAGGCCGACGCCGACAAGTTCAAGAAAGAGCCGCTGACCGTCACCGCAAGGCCGACCGGCTCGCATATCTTTGCCGCCGACTATTTCGCCGAAGAGGTGCGCCGCTGGATCTACGACAAGTACGGCGAGAAGACGCTGTACGAAGGCGGGCTCTCGGTGCGCACCACGCTCGACCCCAAGCTGCAGGTGCAGGCGCGTACCGCGCTGGTGGACGGCCTCATCAAATTCGACGAGGGGCAAGGCTGGCGCGGTCCGGTGCAGAAGCTCAAGCCGGAAGGCGACTGGGGCGTCAAGCTTTCCGAGGTGAAGCAATTCAACGACGTGGCGCCGTGGCGGCTCTCGGTGGTGCTCGCGACCAGCGACCAGTCGGCGACGGTCGGACTTTACCCGCCGCGCGAGCAGGGCGGTGCGCTCAGCAAGGAGCGCGCGACCGGCGTCGTTCCGCTCGACGCGGTGAAATGGGCGAAGGCCGCCGAAGGCCCAACTCGCGGCCGCGTGCCGACGAGGGTCAACCAGGTGCTGCAGGTCGGCGACGTGGTTTACGTCGAGCCGCTCAACACGGAAGCCAACACCTGGCGGCTGCGCCAGGTGCCGGAGGTGTCCGGAGCGATGGTCGCGATGGACCCGTGGACCGGCCGCGTGCTGGCGATGGTCGGCGGCTTCTCGTTCGATCAGAGCCAGTTCAACCGCGCGACCCAGGCGATGCGCCAGCCTGGATCGTCGTTCAAGCCGTTCGTTTACGCCGCCGCACTCGACAACGGCTACACGCCGTCGACCGTGGTGATGGATGCGCCGATCGAAATCAGCCAGGGCCCGGGCGTTCCGCCGTGGCGGCCGGAGAACTATTCGAGCGGCAAGTACTACGGACCGTCGACGCTGCGCACCGGTATCGAATTGTCGCGCAACACCATGACGGTGCGGCTCGCGCAGGACGTCGGCATGCCGCTGATCGCGGAATACGCGCGGCGGTTCGGCGTCTATGACAACTTGCCGACCTTCCTGTCGTATTCGCTCGGCGCCGGCGAGACCACGGTGATGCGCATGGTTGCCGCCTACTCGATGTTCGACAACGGCGGGCGGCGCATCGTGCCGACCTTGATCGACCGCATCCAGGATCGCTACGGCCGCACCGTTTACAAGCACGACCCGCTGGAATGCAAAGGCTGCAACGCCAAGCAATGGGAGAACCAGCCGGAGCCGACGCTGATCGACAAGCGCGATCAGGTGATCGATCCGATGACTGCGTACCAGATGACGTCGATGATGGAGGGCGTGGTGCAGCGTGGCACCGCGACCGTGCTCAAGCAGGTCGGCAAGCCGATCGCCGGCAAGACCGGCACCACCAACGACGAAAAAGACGTGTGGTTCATCGGCTTCTCGCCGGACATCGCGATCGGCGTCTATCTCGGTTACGACAAGCCGCGCCAGCTCGGCGGCCGCGCGACCGGCGGCGGCGTTGCCGCGCCGATCGTCGGCGCGTTCCTGAAAGAGGCGCTGAAGGACAAGCCGGCGGTGCCGTTCCGTGTGCCGGCCGGCATCAAGCTGATCCGCATCGATGCCCGTTCCGGCATGCGCCTGGGCCCGGGCTCGGAAGGCGGCCGCGCGGTGCTCGAAGCCTTCAAGCCAGGCACCGCGCCGCCGGACAGCTATTCGGTGATCGGCCACACGGCGGATGCCAACCCGAATCAGGGGCAGGGCGGATTCCCCGGCTTCGGGCCG
>JBEVIJ010000003.1:0-15284 GCA_040510745.1 Xanthobacteraceae bacterium | reverse complement strand
GGCCGCCGCCGCGCAATCCGATCGCCACCCAGCTCATCCCCCAGAACAGCGGATATTCCCACCCGCCGCCCGGCCGGTTCCAGGCAAAGCCCTGCGCCCAGTGGGCGTGAAACGTGATGATCAGGAACTGGATTCCGATCGCGAGCGCGAACGCGCGCGTGAACAGCCCGAGGATGATGCAGACCGCGCCGACGTCTCCAGAAAGAAAACCACATAGGCGAGCGGGATCGACGACTCGATGCCGCGCCGCGCCAGGTTGGCCGAAGCAAACCCCGCGATCGAGCTTGTCGTCAGCTTGGTGATGCCGTGCGCCAGCAGCATGCCGCCCGCAGTCACCCGGATGACAAGCCATGAAAGGTCGCGCGTGCTGTCATAGAACGGCCCCAGCGCCGGGATGATCCGTTTCGGTTCGCGTGAAGTATCCGCCATCGGCCGCCTCCCGTGGTTCGACGCCCGCAAGTGTAGGCCAACAACGAGCGGCGGGCGGCGGCTTCCACAATCAAATTGCGGCCGCTAGCGGCTTTCGGCGGCGCGGCCTTCCGCGACCATCCGCAGCGCCTGCGGATAGATGCGATGCTCCGCAGCAAGCACGCGCGCGCCAAGCGTGGCTTCGGTGTCGTCGGGCAAGACCGGCACGGCCTCCTGCACAATGATCGGGCCGGAATCCATTTCGGGCACGACGAAATGCACCGTGGCGCCGTGCTGCTTCGCACCGGCGGCGATCGCGCGCGCGTGGGTGTCGAGACCTTTGAAGGCGGGCAGCAGCGCCGGATGGATGTTGAGGAGCCGCCGCTCCCATTGGCCGATGAACCAGGGCGTCAGCAGTCGCATGAAGCCGGCGAGGCAGATCAGGTCGATCCCGTGTGGCGCGATCGCGGTTTGCAACGCGCGCTCGAACCCGGCGCGGTCCGTGCCGTAAGGACGATGATCGACCACGGCGGTGGCAATGCCGGCGGCTCGAGCGCGCTCGAGACCTTGTGCAGCGGGCTCGTTTGAGACGACCAGCGCGATCTCGGCGGGAAAGTCTATCCCCTTTGCCGCGTCGATCAGCGCCACCATGTTGGAGCCGCGTCCGGAAATCAGAATGGCGACGCGTTTCTTAGGCATCCGTCACCAGGCGAGGTCGAGCTGCCCCGAGTAAACGACACGTTCGCCGGCGCCGCCAGCCGGCGCGATCTCGCCGAGGCGGACGACGGCTTCACCTTCGGCGGTCAGCAACGCCGCGACCGCATCTGCATCGCCCGGAGCCACGACCGCGATCATGCCGATCCCGCAATTGAAGGTGCGGAGCATCTCCGGCTGCGGAACGCCGCCGGTGGCGGACAGCCAGCGAAAAACGTTCGGCGCTTTGACCTTGTCAAGATCGATCGTGGCGCCGAGCCCCTTCGGCAGCACGCGCGGGATATTGTCAGGGAAACCACCGCCGGTGATGTGCGCCAGCGCTTTCAGCGCCTTGAATTTCCGCACGGCGGCGAGACACGGCTTCACATAGATGCGCGTCGGGGTGAGCATCGCATCGCCCAGCGTCCGCGTCTCGTCGAACGGTGCGCGCGCACTCCATTTGAGGCCGCTCTTCTCCACGATCCTGCGCACTAGCGAATAGCCGTTGGAGTGAACCCCCGACGACCGGATTCCGATCAGAACGTCACCCGCCTGGACGTTGTCGCGCGGCAGCAGCTCGGTGCGCTCGACCGCCCCGACGGCGAAACCGGCCAGATCGTAATCGTCGCCGTGATAGACGCCCGGCATTTCCGCGGTCTCGCCGCCACTCAGCGCGCAGCCCGCCTGGCGGCAGCCGTCCGCGATGCCGGTCACCACCGCGGCCCCGACGTCGGGGTCGAGCTTGCCGCAGGCGAAGTAGTCGAGGAAGAACAGCGGCTCGGCGCCTTGCACCACGAGGTCGTTCACCGACATAGCGACCAGATCGATGCCGATGGTGTTGTGGACGCCAGTCTCGATCGCGATCTTGACCTTGGTGCCGACGCCGTCGTTGGCCGCGACCAGCAGCGGATCCTTGAAGCCGGTCCTCTTGAGGTCGAACAAGCCGCCGAAGCCGCCGATTTCGGCACCGGCCCCCGCTCGGGCGGTCGCCTTCACCAGCGGCTTGATCATCTCGACCATGCGGTTTCCGGCGTCGATGTCGACGCCGGATTGCGCATAGGTCAGGCGGTCTTTTGACATGGTGCGTCGTTACGTCGAATTCGCAGCCTGTGCAATGGCTTGAAGGCGGTTATACTCCGAGGAAGTCGCGAAGCGCGGGCTGGGGCCAAGCGTCGGGCGGAGCGAACCGGGGCAAAAATTTGAGCATTCCGAACCTCATTACGCTGGGCCGTATTCTCATGGTGCCCATCGTCGTCTGGGCGATTGCGTCCGGGCGGATGCAATTGGCGTTCCTGCTGTTCCTTGCAGCCGCGGTCAGCGATGGCGTTGACGGTTTTCTTGCCAAGCGGTTCGGCATGAAGACCGAGCTCGGCGCCTACCTCGATCCGCTTGCCGACAAGATTCTGATCGTTTCCATCTACGTCACGCTGGGGGTCACCCAGGTGATCCCGCTTTGGATCGTCATCCTGGTGGTTTCGCGGGATTTTATGATCGTCGGCGCCATCATCCTGTCGTGGCTGGTCGACATGCCGGTTGCAATCAAGCCGCACCTCATCTCCAAGCTCAACACCGCGGCGCAAATCGTCTTTGCCTGCCTGGTGCTGGCCTCGCGTGGCTATCAAATCAGCGCTGAGCCGGTGTTGACACTGGTGATGGTTCTGGTCGCCGTCTTGACCTCGCTTTCGGTGGTCCTCTATCTCGCTCAATGGGTGCGCCACATCAATTCGGCGGAGGCCGGATCTTGAGGCGACGCGACAGGCGGGCGTCGCGATGAGTCTTGAGCGTCAGCTTACGTTCTGGGTCGCGGCGCTGGTGATCTTTGCCGCATTGCTCTGGCTGCTCAGCCCCGTGCTCCTGCCGTTCATTGCCGGGATGGCGCTTGCCTATCTGCTCGATCCGCTGACCCGCCGCGTGGAGCGAACCGGGCTCGGCCGCGGGTTGTCGGCGCTGATCGTCATCGCCGTCATCATCGTGATGGTTGTCCTGGTGATTTCCCTGGTTGCGCCCATTCTCGCCGACCAACTGTTCGCTTTCGTCGACAACATTCCGAAATATATGGATCGGCTACAGGCGTTGATTTCCGGGTCCAATCGCGAATGGTTGAACAAGATTTTCGGCGCCCAGGCCGGCGATCCCGGCAGATCGGTCGGCGGGCTGGTGGCGCAGGGCGCGAGCTGGCTCGCGGCGTTCCTGGTTTCGCTGTGGTCGGGCGGCCGCGCGCTCGTTTCGGTGTTCTCGCTGTTGGTCATCACGCCAGTGGTCGCGTTCTACCTGCTCTGCGACTGGGAGCGCTTGGTCGCGACGGTTGACGGCTGGATTCCAGTCCAACAGCGCGAAACGGTGCGCGGCCTCGCGTGCGAGATGGATGTCGCGATCGCCGGGTTCGTGCGCGGACAGGCGGTGATATGCTTGATCCTCGGCGTTTTCTACGCGATCGGTTTGACGTTGTGCGGCCTGCACTTCGGGTTTTTGATCGGTTTCGGCACCGGCGTTATGAGCTTCATTCCGTTCGTCGGCGCGTTAACCGGGTTTGTGGTGGCGGGCGGAGTGGCGGTCGCGCAGTTCTGGCCGGATTGGAGTTCAATCCTTATGGTTGTTGGCGTTTTCGCGGTCGGACAAGTCTTGGAGGGATACTTCCTCACCCCGAACCTGGTCGGCAAGCGGGTCGGCCTGCATCCGGTCTGGCTCATGTTCGCGCTGCTGGCGTTCGGCTACCTGTTTGGCTTCGTTGGTCTCCTGGTGGCGGTTCCGCTCGCTGCGGCGATCGGGGTTCTGATCCGCTTTGCGCTGCGGCAGTATCTCGCAAGTCCGCTCTACACCGGCGGCGGGCCGCGTTGAGCCATGCCGGAGACGGTCGCCCACCAGACATCCAGCCCGCCGCGCCCCCGGCAACTGGCGCTTGCGCTCGATCACGCGGAGAGCTTCGCGCGTGAGGATTTTCTGGTCGGTCCGTCGAATGAAGCGGCGCTCGCCCTGATCGAGCGTTGGCCGGACTGGCCGGACCGCATGATGCTGCTGGCGGGGCCGCAAGGCTCCGGCAAGAGCCACCTGGCGGCGATCTGGGCGGCGCAGGCGGGAGCTCGCTCGATCGCCGCGCGTTCGATCGACGTAGCGAACCTGCCAGCGGCTTTCGCCACCGGGGCGCTGGTGGTCGAGGATCTTGCGGAGCGCAGCTTTGACGAGCGCGCGCTGTTCCATCTCATCAATCATGCGCGGGAGGAGCGAGCCTTCGTGCTGATGACGGCGCGCAGCGCACCGGCCGCATGGCACATCGCGGTGCCGGACCTGGTTTCTCGGCTCCGCGTGCTGCCCGCCATCGAGCTCGCGGCGCCGGACGACGCGCTGCTCCGCGCCATCATCGTGAAGCTGTTCGCGGACCGCCAACTGCCGGTCGATGAGACGCTGGTTGCCTATCTGACAGCCCGCATCGAGCGCTCGTTTGCGGGAGCTCAAAAGGCGGTCGAGGCGCTCGACCGCGAGGCGCTGCGGCTGCAGCGGCCGGTCACCCGGGCGCTGGCCGGGGAGCTATTTAGGGAGCCTTGACGTTAACCCAGGAAAGGCGACGAATTGTCATTGGACAGTCATCAATACCGTCCAGCATCACCGTCCAACCCCGCAGATCCGTCATGGCAGACCGAGCGCAAGCCGTTATGTTGAAAGAAGAAATTCCTCTGGCCCAGGCGCCGGAGGTGGCTGTTGCCGCGCCTGCCGTTTCCACCTTGAGGAATAGCCCGGCGCGCTTCATCAACCGGGAGTTGTCCTGGTTGCAATTCAATCGGCGGGTGCTGGAGGAATCCTCCAACGAGGGCCATCCGGTGCTGGAGCGGCTGCGGTTTTTGTCGATCTCGGCGAACAACCTGGACGAATTCTTCATGGTGCGCGTGGCCGGCCTCAAAGGGCAGGTCCGCGAAGGCATCGGCGCCCAGAGCCCCGATGGTCTGACTCCGACCGAGCAGCTCACCCGCATCGGCGAGGACGTGACGGCGCTCGCCAGCGACCAGCAGAAACAATGGCGCGAGCTGCGCGCGGCGCTGGTCGACAAGGGGATCGTGCTGGTCGACAGCCCCGACGTGACCAAACAGGAAAAGTCCTGGCTCGACGATTATTTCCTGAGTCACATATTCCCGGTGCTCACGCCGCTGGCGATCGATCCGGCGCATCCATTTCCGTTCATCCCCAATCTCGGCTTCACCATCGTGCTGCAGCTTGCCAGCGGCGAA
The DNA here is from genome assembly GCA_040510745.1 of Xanthobacteraceae bacterium. GTDB lineage: Bacteria > Pseudomonadota > Alphaproteobacteria > Rhizobiales > Xanthobacteraceae > Z2-YC6860. The sequence continues at coordinate 9,963 of JBEVIJ010000003.1, read as the reverse complement.
GGCAAGGCGATGAACGCGCTGATCCGTGTGCCCAACAAGATCGACCGCTTCATCAGCTTGCCGCAAGGCGGCGATGCCGCTGCGGTGCGCGTCATCACGCTCGAGCAAGCCACCGCGCTGTTCATCGGCCGCCTGTTCCCGGGCTACACGGTGAAGGGGCAGGGCGCCTTCCGGGTGATCCGCGATTCGGAAATCGAGGTCGAGGAAGAGGCTGAAGACCTGGTCCGCTCGTTTGAAACCGTTCTCAAGCGCCGTCGCCGCGGTTCCGTGATCCGGCTCGAGATCGAGGCGGCGACGCCCGTGGAGCTCAAGCGCTTCGTGCAGCGCGCGCTGGGTTGCCCGGACGATGAGTTGTTCATGGTCGACGGCGTGCTCGCGCTCAACGATCTGTCGCAGCTTGTCAGCATCGACAGGCCCGACCTGAAGTTCGTGCCCTACAATCCGCGCTTTCCCGAGCGCGTCCGCGATCACGGCGGCGATATTTTCGCGGCAATCCGGCAAAAGGATCTGATCGTTCATCACCCTTACGAGTCGTTCGACGTCGTGGTGCAGTTCCTGCAGCAGGCGGCGCGCGATCCGAATGTGGTGGCGATCAAACAGACGCTCTACCGCACCTCGGCCGAGTCGCCGATCGTCAAGCAGCTTGTCGAGGCGGCGGAGGCCGGCAAGTCGGTCACCGCGCTGGTCGAGCTCAAGGCGCGGTTCGATGAGGAGGCCAACATCCGCTGGGCGCGCGACCTCGAGCGAGCCGGTGTGCAGGTCGTGTATGGCTTCATCGAGCTGAAGACCCACGCCAAGCTGTCGATGGTGGTGCGCCGCGAGGGCGGCGCGCTCTCGACCTACGTCCACGTCGGCACCGGCAACTATCATCCGGTGACCGCGCGCATTTACACCGACCTTTCGTTCTTCACGGCCGATCCGGTGATCGCCCGCGATGTCGGCCGCGTGTTCAATTTCATCACCGGATACGCCGCGCCCGCCGAAATCGAGAGAATGGCGGTGTCGCCGGTCAGCCTGCGCCAGCGCATCTGCCAGCACATCGCGCAGGAAACGGCTAACGCCAAAGCGGGTCGTCCTGCCGCGATCTGGATGAAGGACAACGCCATGGTCGACGCGGAAATCTGCGACCTGCTTTATGACGCCTCCGCGGCGGGCGTGCAGGTTGACCTGGTGGTGCGCGGCATCTGCTGCCTGCGGCCTGGCGTGCCCGGGCTTTCGGAGAACATCCGCGTCAAATCGATCGTCGGCCGCTTCCTGGAGCACAGCCGCGTTTATTGTTTCGGCGCCGGCCACGGTCTGCCGCACGCCAAGGCGGCGGTCTACATCTCTTCTGCCGACATGATGCCGCGCAACCTCGACCGGCGGGTCGAGGTGCTGTGCCCGATTCTCAATCCGACCGTGCACGAGCAGGTGCTCAACCAGATCATGGTCGCGAATTTCAAGGACAACGAGCAAAGCTGGAACCTCTTGCCTGACGGCACCTCCACGCGTATCAAGGCCGCGCCGGGCGAAGAGCCATTCAACGCCCACAAATATTTCATGACAAATCCGAGCCTTTCAGGCCGTGGCAAATCGCTCAAAGAATCGTCGCCGCGCAGTCTCACGCGCCGCTCGGAACGGAACTAGAAAGCGGAGGCCTGCCGTTCCCGCGCAGGGGCGGCTCGACCATGGACCGCCGGTCGCCGTCATCGACATCGGCTCGAACTCGGTCCGTCTCGTCGTTTACGAAGGCGTCACGCGCAGCCCCACGCCGCTGTTCAACGAGAAGACGCTCGCCGGTCTTGGCCGCGAGGTTCACACCAAAGGAATGATGCCTGCCGATGCGGTTGCGACCGCGCTCGCGGCGCTCCGGCGCTTCCGCGCGCTGTGCGACACCATGCGGGTCAAGAAGGTGTGGGTGCTGGCGACGGCCGCCTGCCGCGACGCCAAGAACGGGCCCGATTTCATCCGCAAGGCGCAGCGCATCTGCCGCACGCCTATCGACGTGATCTCCGGCAAGCGCGAAGCGCAGCTCACCGCGCTCGGCGTGGTGTCGGGCTTTTATCGCCCCGATGGCATCGTCGGCGACCTCGGCGGCGGCTCGCTGGAGCTGGTCGACGTGAAAGGCACGCGGGTCAAGCGCGGCGCCACGCTGCCGCTGGGGGGCCTCGCGCTACAGGACCGCGCCGGCAAATCGATCAAGAAGGCGGACAAGATCGTCAGGCAGGCGCTGTCGAAGGTGCCGCACATCAAGTCGGGCAAAGGCCGCATATTCTACGCGGTCGGCGGCACCTGGCGGTCGCTCGCCCGGCTCCACATGGCGCAGACCGGCTATCCGCTCCATGTCATGCACGGCTACGTGGTGCGCGCCAAGGACGCGCTGGAGTTCTGCCGGCTGGTGCGCCGCGTTCATCCGGAAACGCTGTCGCAGATCGAAGTCGTCGCCTCGGCCCGCCGCCAGCTCCTGCCTTATGCCGCGCTTGTGCTCGAACACATCCTGTTGCGGACGAAAGTCTCCGAGGTGGTGTTCTCCGCGCTTGGCGTGCGCGAAGGCTTGATCTATTCACGCCTGAGCGCGCGCGAGCGCAAGCAGGATGCGCTGATCGCCGCGTCGAGGGACCTCAATCAACTGCGCTCGCGGGCACCCCTCCACGGCGAGGACCTGATCGCGTGGACCGACACCTTCATGGCGTCGTCCGGCATCGACGAGACGGCCGACGAGAAGCGGCTTCGCCATGCGGCCTGTCTACTGGCGGACATCGGCTGGCGCGCGCATCCCGACTATCGTGGCGAGCAGTCGCTCAACATCATCGCCCACGCCGGCTTCCTCGGCATCGACCATCCGGGCCGGGCCTATCTCGCGCTTGCGATTTTCTTTCGCCACGTCGGCGTGACCCATGACGAGGAACTGTCGCCGCGCATCCGCGAACTGGCCTCGACGCGCACGCTCGATCGTGCCCGGGTGCTCGGCGCAGCGATGCGGGTGGCTTACATGGTCTCGGCTTCGCAGCCCGGCGTGCTGCCGCGCTCGCCGCTCAAGGTGGAACGGCACCGTCTGGTGCTGCGCCTTGCCGGCCAGTACGTGCCGCTGGCCGGCGATCGGGTGGCGACGCGATTGCGGCACCTGGCCCGTCTGGTCGGCCGCGAGCCGCTGGTGGTGGCGGGAAGGGCGCGGTAATGGCCTCGGTCGTCATCGCCGACGATACCAAGTTCTACGACGGCACCTACCTCGAAACCCAACCGCTCGGCGGCACCGAATCTGCCGTGATCAATTTCGCGCGCGCGATGGCGCGGCGCGGCCACGAGGTCACGGCTTACACGAACTGCGCGGCACCGATCGAGCACCGGGGTGTGCGCTGGCTCCCGCTCAGCCATCCAGCGCCGGAAACCTGCGATCTCTATGTCGCGTGCCAGCATCCACGGCTGTTCGGCTTCGTGCCGAAACCGAAGCGGCGCGTAGTCTGGGTGCTGTGGCAGCCGAACGAGTTCAAGCACTACAAGCGTCTGCCGACCGTGTGGTGGTACCGGCCGACGCCGGTGTTCACCAGCCAGCACCAGGTCAACATCTATTCGCCGGTGCTGCCACGGCTTCACGAGCCGATCGTGCTGCACAGCGGATTGCCGGACGACATCCGCGGCCTTCCGCCATTGCCGGCACCGCCGCCGCCCGAGGCGATCTTCGCGTCCAATCCGCAGCGTCACCTCAAGGAGCTGGTGCAGATCTGGATCGACTTCATCCTGCCGCGCCAACCCAACGCGGTGTTGAACATCTACGGTGTGCACCATATCAAGCCGGGTGACGATCCGTGGCAGGCCTGGGCCGGCAGCGTGCTGCCCGCCGAAGTGCCGATGCAGGCGCGCGGCTCGATCCGCATTCATCCGACCGCTTCGCGCGACGAACTGATGTCTGCCGTCCGGCGTTCGCGCGTCATGCTGTATCTGGGGCACAAGGTCGAGGCGTTCTGCTTTGCACTCGCGGAGGCGCAGGCGATGGGCGTTCCGTGCGTGGTCGGGCCGATTGCCGCCGTGCCGGAGCGCGTGGTCGATGGCGTGACGGGATTCGTCCATGGCGACCCGCAACAGTTCGCCGATGCAGCGGTGTCGATCCTGAGCGACGATGCGCTGTGGCGGCGTCAGCATGAAGTCGCCCTGAAGTTGCAGCAAGGCTTGTCGTGGGACGACCACGCTGCGCGCTTCGAGGCCGCGGTGCTGAAATAGGGAGGCGGCGGTGACCAACGCAAAATCGCAGATCGTCGGCGTCTGGAAGCTGGTCTCCGTTATGTACGAGGACCAGGAGACCAAGACGCTGACGCCGGTGCTGGGCGACAATCCCAAGGGCTACCAGATCGCGACCCGCGACGGCCGTTGGCTCGCGCTCGCGACGCCCTCGACGCGCGCCGTTCCTAAAACCGACGAGGATCGCGCCCAGGCTTTCGTCAGGCTGATCGCCTATTCGGGGCGCTATCGGATCGAGGGCAACACGATCACCACCAAAGTCGAAGTCGCCTGGAACGAGTCCTGGGTCGGCGGCGAGCAGGTCCGGCACATCCGATTTGAGGACGACAAGCTGTTCATCGAGAGCCCGCCGATGTCGCATCCGAACTTCAAGGACAGGATGGTGCGCGTCATCGTCGTCTGGCAGCGCGACGAGCAGCTTTAGTTACGGGTTCAATACCATCCCGAATCAGCCGGTCGGCTCCGTGGTGACGACACGGCCGCGCTGGATCGATAGCGCTAGCTTGCCGTGCTTGAGCGCCAGCGCCCGCTCGCCAAACAGCTCCCGCCGCCAGCCCTTCAGCGCGCCGACGTCGGCGTCGTCATCGCCGGCGATCTGCTCGAGATCGTCGACGGTGGCGATCACCTTTGCCGCGACGCCATGGTTTTCGGAGGTCATCCGCAGCAGCACCTTGAGCAGTTCGACTGTGGCCGCGCCGTTCGGCACGTTCTTCGGGCGCTCGGAGCGGGGCAGCGTCTTGGGATCGCGCTCGATACCGCGCCGCACTGCTTCGAGAATGCCTTCACCCCATTTCGACCGCTCGAACCCCTTGGGCAGCGAACGCAGTCCGGCGAGCCGTTCCGGCGTGGTCGGCGTCTGCACCGCGATGTCGCCAATCGTCTCGTCCTTGAGCACGCGCGAGCGCGGCACGTCGCGGTTCTGCGCCTCGCGCTCGCGCCAGGCTGCGACCTCGATCAGCACTGCCAGCTCCTTGGGCTTGCGGGCCCGGGTCTTGAGCCGCAGCCAAGCCCGGTCGGGATCCATCCGGTAGGTGTCGGGCGACGTAAGGACCTCCATCTCGTCGTCCATCCAGTCGGCGCGGCCGCGCCGTCCCAGGTCGGCGACCAGCGCGAGATAAACCTCGCGCAGGTGCGTCACGTCCGACACCGCGTAGGAAAGCTGCGCCTCGCTAAGCGGGCGGCGGGTCCAATCCGTGAAACGGTTGGATTTGTCGAGTGTGTCGCCGGTGATGCGCTGCACGAGCTGGTCGTAGGAGATGGAATCGCCGTGACCGAGCACCATGGCGGCGACCTGGGTGTCGAATAGCGGATGCGGAATCGTCTTGGCGCGGTGCCAGACGATTTCGATATCCTGGCGGGCAGCATGAAACACCTTCAATACGTGGTCATCGCCCATCAGATCGAAGAACGGGGCGAGGTCGATGTCGGGCGCCAGCGCGTCGACCACCACAGCTTCTTCCGAACTCGCCAATTGCGCGACGCACAGCAGCGGGTAATAGGTGGTTTCGCGCAGGAATTCGGTGTCGACCGTGACGAACGGGTGCTTGCCAAGGCGCTCACAGGCGGCGGCCAGCTCGCTCGTCGTTTTGATCGGTTCCATAGCGGGCTTCTAGCGCATGATCCCGAAAAGGGGAAACCGGTTTTCGGAAAAGATCATGCGCAAACAAAAGGATGGGCAAGCACCTGATTCAGCGTAGTCGAATTGGACGCTAGCGGAGTTCGGTCGGTTCGTCAGCCGCGGACCGGCGGCATATGGAGGAAAGGCCAGGGAGAGGGGAAAGGTCCAACCGGAACCTCGATGACGGTCGGCCCGTCGCGCCGCACGAAGCCGCGCCTGAGCGCGCCGCGCAGCTCCTCCGGGGTGCGCACCCGCTCCGCCGCAGCGCCAAAACTCTCGGTAAAGCGCACGAAATCTGGATTGGCGAGGTCGCTGGCGATTACCCGGTTGCCATAGTGTTCCTGCTGGATGCGCCGCACGTTGCCGAACGCACCGTCCACGAACACGATGGTGGTCAACGGAATGCGATGGCGAACCGCGGTGGCCAACTCGTTGGCGGTGTAAAGGAACCCGCCGTCGCCGGAAATCGACAGCACCGGCACGTCGCGGCGGGCGTCCTGCACGCCGAGCGCGGTCGCGAACCCCCAGCCGAGATTGTCCTGATAGCCTGGCGAGAGGAACGTGCGCGGCTGGTAGACCGGCAGCGCGAGCCGCGCGGCAAAGCCGATCTGTGTCACCTCGTCGACGAAGACGCCATCGTCCGGCAACTCGTCGCGGATCGCATCGAGAAACGCCATTTGCGGACCGATGCCGTCGCGAAGTTTGCCGCGCCATGCGGCCTGGCGCTCCTGCATCTCAGCCCGGCGCGAGGCGCGCTTGGTGTTGTGCTTCGACAACTCGTCGACCAGCCGCGCCAGGAGCGGCTGGGCATCGCCGATCAGCGCCACCGCCGGCTTGTGCAGTCGGCCGGGCTCATCCTTGTCGGCATCGACCCGGATCACCGCGACGTCGCGGTCGATGCCCCACTGGCGGTGCTGGATCAGCATGCGCGTGCCGACCGCCAGCACGACATCGGCCTCGGCCCAGAGGTCACGTCCGAGTGGCAGCGTCACGCTGAACGGGTCGCGGCTGTCGAGCACGCCGCGGCCGCGGCGATAGCCGAGCACCGGCGCTTGCAGCATGGCGGACAGCGCCGTGACCTCCTGGGAAGCATCCTGCGCGCCGCCGCCGCACAGGATCATCGGCCGCTTCGCCGCCCCAAGCCGTTTCGCCGCCTTGCGGATCGCGTCCGCGTCGATCTTGGGCGTCGGCGCGGCGCGCGGTTTCTCGATCGTCACAAGGCCGGGCTTGCCCCACATGTCGATCGCGCACTCCAGCGCGGCCGGTCCGGGCCGGCCGGTGAACATGGCTTGCAGCGCCTGCGCGGCGAGCCGCGAGGCATCTTGCGGCTTGCGGATGCGCGCGGAGTGGTCGACCAGCCGCGAAATGATGCCGGCCTGGTCGCGGATTTCATGCAGGTGGCCGAGATCGCGGCCGATGTCGGCTTCGGGAATCTGCCCGATCAGCGCCAGCACCGGCGCGTTCATGGAGTATGCGGTGAGCAGCGCGGCGGAGGAGTTGAGCAGGCCGGGCCCCGGCACGACGGCGTAGGCCTGCGGCTTGCCGGTCGCCAATGCCGCGCCGAGCGCCATGTAGGCCGCGGTCTGCTCGTGCCGGGCATGAACCGTGCGCATCCTGTCCGACGCCTTGAACAATGCGTCGAACAGCAGATCGTTCTGCACGCCGGGGAGCGCGTAGAGCGTGTCGACGCCATGCGAGAGCAGCGTGCCGATCACCGACTCGGCGCTGGTCATGGCGGCGGCGGGCGTTTTTGCTGCCGCCGGCCTCCGCTTCTTGCGCGACTTCACTTGCTATTTGTCCGGCAGCGAATTGATCAGGATCATCGTCGACAGCATCCCGTCCATCAGGCCGGGGCCGAATGTTTTGTCGATCATGATGTTGATCCGGCCGCTGCGGTAAAGCCGTGCAAGCGTGCGATCGACCAGCAGCCGGAACGCGCCGTCGTCGCGCGGCAGCGCGAGCGCATAGGTTTCCATGCTGTAGTACTGCTTGCCGACCTGAAAGCCCGGCCGGTCGCCCGCATAGAGCATCGCAGTGATGATAGCGCGGTCGGCAAAATAGGCGTCGATCTTGTCGCTGGACAGAAGGTCAATGCCTGCGTTGTGGTCGCGCACCGAGACGATCTCGGCCTTCAAGCTCAAGGAGCCCAGCGTCTCGCGCAGCATCTGCTCGGTGGTGGTGCCGCTCAGCACGCCGACGCGCCGGTTGGCGATGTCTTCGAAACGATTTACCGGCTTGGCCGTCCGATACATCACACCGGCGCCGTCGAGAAATGTCGGCAGCGAGAAGTCCACCATCTCCCGGCGCGGGATGGTCGCGGAGCTCGGATCGCAAAGAATGTCGATCTTGCCGTCGCGTACCGACTCGAAGCGAAGATCGGCCGGCACCAGCACGAATTCGACCTTGATATTGGTATTCAACTCGGCGCGCAGCGCTGCCGCGACCTCGAGGCAAAGGTCGACGATGTAGCCGGCCGCCTGACCGTTCTCGTTGCGAAAGGAATACGGCTTGGCGTCGGCGCGGTAGCCGATCCGGAAGGTGGCGGTATCGCGCACCCGGTCCAGCGTGGCCGCCTCAACCGCGGCAGGCGCGCAGGCAAGCCAGGCCGCTGCCATCGCGCCGGCCGCCACCATTGCTCGCAGGCGTGTTTTCATTGGGCGATCTTAGCCGATCGTTTTGCGCTGAACCAATGGGTGCCGGGCTGCGACCAATGCCCAATCTACCTTAAGGTCGGGCGGACATGAGCTTGGCGCTACCCACTATTGTGACCCTGCTTGCGGCGGTGTTCTTCTTCGTCCTGGAGCTACCCAACGCGCCGGGCTGGTATGCCCGGGGCCTCCTGATCACCCTGGTCCAGGTCGCGATCACCCTTGCCACCAACAAGCTCTGGGTCGGATTGTTTGCCGGCGCCTCGCTGTTCAAGCTCTCGCAGCTCGGTATGCCGATGCTGGAAGGCTTCATCGGCTGGTTTGTCGGCACGTTCTTTTTCTACTGGTGGCACCGGCTGCGCCACCAGAGCGGATTCTGGGTGGTGTTCCATCAGGTGCATCATTCGCCGGCCCGGATCGAGGCCGTCACCTCGTTCTACAAACATCCGGTCGAAATCCTGGCCGATGCGGCGCTCGCCGCGGTGGTGCTCTATGCGCTGCTCGGCGTCTCGCTCGAGGGCGCGCTGTGGTTCAACTGTTTCGCCGCGACCGGCGAGCTGTTCTACCACTCCAACTTCAAGTCGCCGCGTTGGCTCAAGTACATCATCCAGACCCCCGAACTGCACTCGATCCATCACCAACTCGACGTCCACCATTTCAACTATGCGGACCTGCCGATCTGGGACCGGCTGTTCGGTACCTACCGGGACGCCGACTCGTTCGCGCCGGCCTGCGGATTTCCCCGCAACAACGAGCGCAAGCTCGGCCGCATGCTGTTGTTCAAGGATGTTTACAACGATTAAACCGCGTCGCAGCCCCGAGCCTTGACAGGGGGCCGGGGGCCGTGCGGTTGTGCGCCCGATTCAAGGGCCCGCGCGCGTTCGCGCCGCGGGCGTTTTCGACGGATCCCGGAATGCATCGCTATCGCTCCCACACCTGCGGCTCGCTCCGCGAGAGCGACATCGACAAAGAGGTCAGGCTCGCCGGCTGGGTGCATCGCGTGCGCGACCACGGCGGCGTTCTCTTCATCGACCTGCGCGATCACTACGGCCTGAGCCAGGTGGTCGCCGATTCGGACAGCCCGGCGTTCAAGAAGGTCGAAGCGCTGCGCGCCGAATGGGTGGTGCGGATCGACGGCAAGGTGCGACGTCGCCCGGCCGGCACCGAGAATGCCGAGATGCCGACCGGCCAGGTCGAGGTTTATATCAAGGACATCGAGGTGCTGGGGCCGGCCGATGAGTTGCCGATGCCGGTGTTCGGCGATCAGGAGTATCCGGAAGAGATCCGACTCAAGTACCGCTTCCTGGATCTGCGGCGCGACCGGCTGCACGCCAACATCATCAAGCGCGGACAGATCATCGACTCGATCCGCCGCCGGATGAAGGAGGGGGGCTTCTTCGAATTCCAGACGCCGATCCTCACCGCGTCGTCGCCCGAAGGCGCGCGCGATTTTCTGGTGCCGTCGCGGCTGCATCCCGGCAA
>JBEVIJ010000002.1:0-6457 GCA_040510745.1 Xanthobacteraceae bacterium | reverse complement strand
CGGAACGGCTGCCATTCCAGTTCAACCGCAACAGCTATTTCGAGGAGATGGCGCGCGGCAACGTCCCGTTCATCGCGGCGCTGCACGGCGCGACACTCGGCGGCGGGCTTGAGACGGCGGCGGCTGCGCATATCCGCGTTGCCGATGAAAGTACGTTCTTCGGCTTGCCGGAGGGTACGCGCGGCATCTTCATCGGTGGCGGCGGCTCGGTCCGCGTGGCGCGACTGATCGGCTTTGCCCGCATGCAGGACATGATGCTGACCGGCCGGGTGCTCAAGGCCGATGAGGCCGAACGTTATGGCATCGTGCAATATGTCGTGCCGAAGGGACAGCAGATGGCTAAGGCCAAGGAGCTGGCGCTGAAGATCTGCAAGAATGCGCCGCTGTCGAACTTCGCTATCACCAACAGCCTGCCGCGTCTGCAGGACATGAACTACGACGACGGCCTCTACTTCGAGCGCATGGTGGCGGAATACACCCGCAGCCCCGAGTCAATTGCTCGGCTGCACCAGTTTCTCGACAAGACCGCGCCGCGCGTCCGCCCGGCCGAATAGACAAAACTTCGAGTGTCACAGGGAGTGAACAATGGCTTTGCGTGACAGCGCCATCGTGGCCTACGCCGAAACCAAGGTGATGAAGAAGAGCGACCGGGACGTCTGGGTGCTGGCCGGCGAGATTCTGGAGTCTTTGCTCGACAAGACCGGCTTCGAGAAAAACGAGGTCGATGCCCTGGTGATGTCCGGCCTCACCGGCACCGGCGGCGCCAGCATGTTCTGGGCGCAGAGCACCTGCGACATGCTCGGCCTCGAAGTCGGCTTCTGCGAACAGGTGCACACCGGGGGGTGCTCGGCGGTGGGCGCTGTGGCGCGGGCGGCGGCGGCGATCGACGCTGGCATGTGCGAGGTGGCGCTGTGCCTGTTCGCCGACACCCATGTGCGGGAACACAACGGGCGCAACGACCGCAACTACCGGCGCGATTGGACCGATCCCTACGGCGTGCTGGGCCCGCCCGGCGCCTTTGGTCTGCTGCAGCGAAGCTACGATGCGAAATTCGGCGTCGACCTGAGCGCACTGGGCAAGCTCGCGGTGACGCAGCGCAACCACGCCATCCTGAACGAGAACGCCTGCGAAGAGCTGCGCGTGCCCATCACCGTCGAGGACTATCTGAACTCACGCATGATCGCCGATCCGATCCGTCTACTGGATTGTGTGATGCTGGCTGACGGCGCCGCAGGTCTGATCGTGACCAGCCAGAAGCGCGCGAAAGAGAAAGGCATCAAGAAGTATGTCGTTCCACTTGGCTACGCCGAGCGCACCAATTTTCTCGGTGGCGAGAATCTGGTCGACGTGACGCGCAGCGGCCATGAGATCGCCGGCAAGAAGACGCTCGCCGCCGCGGGCTGGAACATCAAGGACGTCCGCTCGTTTCACCCCTATGACGACTTCCTGATCGCGCTGGTGATCCAGTTCGAGGCGTTCGGCTTCTGCAAGCCGGGCGAAGGCATGGCGTTCGTCCGCGACACCGACCTCGCCTATAACGGCACCCTGCCGCTGAACACCGGCGGCGGTCAGATCTCGGCGGGCCAGGCGGCGTGCTCGTCGCACAATCTGATCGAGGCAGTGCGACAACTCCTGGGCGAAGGGGGCAAGCGTCAGGTCAAAGACACCGCCAACGCGCTGGTGACCGGCATCGGCTGGATCAACTACGGGCGCAACTGGGGCTCGAGTGCCGCGATGGCGCTCGTCCCGAACCAGTAATCGAGGGCATCATGGCTGCGACATTGAACGACACGCTCGGCGTCAAGCGCGACATCAAGCATTTCGATTTTGGCATGCCGTTCTGGGAGGCGACGCGACAGAAGAAGCTCGTCATTCAGTACTGCAAGACCGCCAAGAAATTCCAGCACTTTCCCCGGCCGGTCAGCATCTTCACCGGGCGGCGCCGCGACATCGAATGGCGCGAGGTCTCGGGCAAGGGCAAGGTGTTCTCCTTCACCATCGCACACCGCGGCCCCCCGGCGTTCCAAGGCGCCGAGCCCTATGCCATCGCCAGCGTGACGCTGGACGAAGGCGTCAACGTGATCGCCGACATGGTCCGCTGCACGGCCGAAGAATTGAAGGTCGGAATGAGGGTCAAGCCGTATTGGCACCCGCTCGACAACGGCGAGCATCTCTTGATGTGGCAGCCCGACAGATGAGCGGATCGGACGACGCGCGCGGTCCGAGGGCCGTCGCTCGGTTCCTGCGGCCGCGCTCGGCTGCGATCGTCGGTATTTCGCAGCGAGCCGGCAGCGCCGGCCAGGTCATCCTGCAATCGCTGAAGCTCAACAACTTCAGGGGAGACATCCATCTGGTCGGCCGCAGCAAAGAGCCGATCGACGGCCGGCCGGTACTCAAAAACGCCGATGAACTTCCCGAGGGCGTCGACCTCGCGGTGTTTACGCTGCCGGCCGCAGGCGTGCGAGAGGCGATCGAGGCCTGCGCACGGCGCAAGGTCGGCTCGGCCCTGGTGTTCGCCGCAGGCTTCGCCGAGGTCGGCGATCAGGAAACGCAGGACGCCGTGACCGACACCGCGCGAGCAGCGGGGCTTGCCGTCGTCGGCCCAAATTGTCTGGGCGTAACCAACAATGTCGACGGCCTGACGCTACACATGCTGTTCGCGCGCGAGGCGCAGCGCGGCGTCAGGGACGGCGTCGCCTTTGTCGGCCAGAGCGGCGGCCTGCTCGGCCACTTCCAGCGCGCCACCGACGGCCGCGGCATTCCGCTCAGCTACGTGATATCGACCGGCAACGAGGCCGGTCTGGAATCCACCGACTTTCTCGAATTCCTCGCCGACGATCACTCGACCCGCGTCATCGCGCTTTATACCGAGCACATCCGCCGCCCGGCAGAATTCCTCGCCGCCTGCCGCCGCGCGCGCGCCGCCGACAAGGCGATTGTGCTGATGCAGGCCGGTCGCAGCGCCAAAGCGCGCAAGTCCGCGCAGTCGCACACCGGAGCGTTGATCGGCGATTTCGCCACCATGCAGACGCTGGTCGAGGATGCCGGCGCTGTCGTCGTCTCCAGCATGGACGAGATGATGGACCTGGTCGAAATCCTGCAGCGCTTTCCGAACCCGCCCACCAAAGGCCCCGGCATCCTCACTGCCTCGGGCGCCTACGTGGGCCTGACCAACGATTTTGCCGAGGAGGTCGGCCTGGAGCTTCCCGAGCTTGCGCCGGCCACGCTGAAAAAGGTGGGTGATGGACTGCCGTCCTACGGCAATTACGGCAATCCGCTGGATGTCACCGCTGGCTTTGCTCCGGATATGCTTCCCGGCGTGGTCAAGGCGCTGATCGACGATCCCAATGTCGGCATGCTGTTCATCTCGTTTCCGATCAGCTACCCCGCGGTTGTGAAGTCTTTCAACGAGGGCATGGCGGCCTCACCCAAGCCCAAGGTGATGGTGGCGCTCGGCGACACTTGGCAGCTCAGTCCCGAGATCATGCAGGCCGTCGGCGAAAGCTCGGCGGTGTTTTCGCGCTCGTCGGACCGCATGTTGCGGGCGATCACGCTCTACACCCGCTATGGCCGTTCGCTCGCGCGCGCGCGTGCCGCCGCCGACCGGGCGCCGTTTCCGAGCCTGCCGAAGCTGGCCAAAGGCGCTCAGCCGGAATGGCTGGGTAAGAAAATCCTCGCCGCGGCCGGTATTGCGGTGCCCGCCGGCGAACTGGCCCGCACGCCGGACGACGCCGCGGCTGTCGCCAAACGCGTCGGCTATCCGGTGGCGCTGAAGGCGCAGGCCGCCGCGCTGTCGCACAAAACCGAAGCCGGCGGCGTGACGCTCAACCTCGCCGACGAGGCTGCGCTGCGTGCCGCCTGGGACACCATGCAGCACAACATCAAACGCGCTGCGCCGGGCGTTATCCTCGATGGCTGTCTGGTCGAGATCATGTCCCGCAAAGGGGTCGAACTGATGATCGGCGCCAAGCGCGATCCGGCCTGGGGGCCGGTGCTGCTCCTCGGCCTCGGCGGCATCTGGGTCGAGGCGCTGGGCGACGTCAAAGTTCTGCCGGTCGATGCCGACCAGCGGCAGATCATGGATGCGCTCCATCAGCTTCGCTCCGCGAAACTGCTGTCCGGGTTCCGCGGCACGGCGCCCGTCGATGTCGAGGCGGTGGCCGAGGCCGTGATGGCGGTCGGCCGGCTGATGCGGGCCCAGCCGGACATCGTCGAGGTCGACGTCAATCCGCTGATGGTGCATGCGAAGGGGCAAGGCGCGACCGCGCTCGATGCGCTGATCGTCGCCGGGTGAACGGAGGACCGCGATGATGCTTCATATCGTTGGAATCGTCGCCACAATGCTGCTCGCGGCTCCGCTCGCGAGCGCGCAAACCTATCCCACCCGGGACATTAAGGTGGTCATCGGCCTGCCCGCCGGCAGCGGCGGCGACATCGTGGCTCGCTACTACGCCGACAAGCTTGCCAAGATCTCGGGCCGGGCGGTCATCGTCGAAAACAAGCCGGGCATGATTCTTTCCATTGGCGCGGATGCAGTCGCGAAGGCGCCTCCCGACGGCTACACGATTCTCATCACGTCGGTGACGTCCTCACACGCGGCGAATTTGTTCAATTTCAAGAAACTACCCTACGACCCGATTAAGGACTTCACGCCGGTCGCGACACTTCAGAAGACCTATTTCATCCTGATGGTACGCGCCGACGCGCCATGGAAGAACGTAGCCGAACTGACCGAGGCGATGAGGAAGAAAGGCGACAAGGGCACTTACGGCTACGGCAGCCCGCCCGCGCTGGCTTCGGCTGAACTCTACAAAGCCCGCGCTGGCCTGCAGGCGGTGAGCATCGCCTACCGGACGTCGATGGCCTCGCTGCCGCAGATGTTCAGCGGCGAACTCGATTTTCAGTTCATCGACGCCACCCAGGGCACCCCGCTGCTTGAAAGCGGCAAGTTGCGCGCGCTCGCGGTCACCACCGCCCAGCGCGTACCGGGTGTCGACATACCAACCATGGCGGAGGCCGCCGCTATTCCCGAATTCGATATCGCGCCGGTCTGGGGCGTGCTGCTGCCGGCGGGCGCGCCGGCGCCCATTGTGGTGCGGTTGGAATCGTGGTTCGCCGAGATCGTGAAGATGGACGACACGCGGCGGTTCCTGGCCAACAGTCATGGCGCGCCGTTTCCGGGCGGCGCCAAGGATCTTGCAGCCTTCATTCCGAAGGAAATCAAGAAGTGGGAAGAACTCGCGAAGCTCGCAAAAATAGAACCGCAATAAGACGACTTCCCTTAACCGCCATTCGGATGATACGCATGCAGTTCCTTCTGCGACTGGCATTGCCAATCGTCATCGGTCTTGGCGCCACGTCAGGGCTTACAAACAAGGCGTGGACGCAGGTCTTCCCGAACAAGCCCATTCGCTTTTTTGTTCCATTCCCGGCCGGCGGCAGCACCGATGCGGTGGCGCGCGCCTTGCAGCCAGCGCTGGAAAAAATTCTGGGGCAGCCCGTGGTCGTCGAGAACCGACCCGGAGCCGGCGGCATGTTGGGCGTGGACGCGATCGCGAAGGCCGCACCCGATGGTTATACAATCGGGATCGCCGGCGCGGGCGCACTGGGAGTCAACATCGGCGAGCGGGTGAAGCGGCCTTACGATCCGGTCAATGATTTGGCGATGATCAGCAGGGCTGCTGGGTCGCCCTTCATCCTGGTGGCGACACCGAGATTGCCGGCCAGCACGCTCGGCGATGTGATTAAGCTCGCCAAGGCCGAACCCGACCGCATCTCCATCGGTCACGGCGGCAACGGCACGGCGATGCAGCTCACCGCTCTGACATTCGTCACCATGGCCGGCGTGAGAATCAACCTGGTGCCTTATCGTGGCACCGCGCCGGCGGTGGCCGACGCGATCGCCGGTCACGTCCAGCTCGCAATCGCTGATCCGCCGCCGTCGATGGGTGCGATCAGCGAGGGCAAGCTGAAGGCGATCGCAGTCTCGTCGAAGCAGCGCTTCCCGTTGTTTCCAGATGTTCCGACCTTTGACGAGACGGGCCTGAAGGATTTCGACATCACCGGCTGGTTCGGCATCGCAGCTTCAGGTGGGACACCGCGGGACATTGTGATGAAGCTCAATGCGGCGGTGGTGGCGGCACTCAAGGATCCCGATGTCGCACGGCGCATCCGCACTGTCGGCATGGAGCCGACGCCAACGACACCCGAAGAATTTTCTACCTACATCGAGAGCGAAATTGTCAAAGCGGCAAAGTTCCAGGCCCCAGACGCTAAGCCGAACTAGCCGGCGGCCACGGACGTGGAGCGGACGTCCGCCCTCGTCCGCCGTACGTGCTCGGCTGAATGTGCCTACCTTGCTACTCGCCCGCGGCGACGAGGTGATCGAATAGCACTCATGTCCGCTTCTCTAATCGGCCGTTTGGGGGCAAGCACTTTCAGGCTACCCGCGGAGGCG
>JBEVIJ010000001.1:0-4099 GCA_040510745.1 Xanthobacteraceae bacterium | reverse complement strand
TATTCCGCTTTTGCCTTCCGGAACGGGCCTTGGCGGTACATCTTGGCCCCGCCGCCCCAGGCGCTGGCGAGCTGACGGTCGATGAACGTGACCACGCCGCACTCGCTGCCCGAGGGGGTGAGCTCGTCGGCCGGCATGAACGCATCGACCGCGGCCGAGAGGAACGCCGCCTCGGGCGCCGTGAGCGTGAGATAGGCCTCCGGCTCGCTCGTCGTCGCCGCTGCGGCCGCGGGCTTGGTCTGCTGCGCCTGCGCCTGCGCCGGCTCCGCCGGCGTCAGGCTCGCGGCGACCGCGGTGCCTGCGCCCACCAGAAAGCTGCGACGTGGAATCGGATTGATGTCGTCCGGGGTCTTCTTGTCAGTCATGGCGACCTCCCGTTGCCTGCGCGCGGCTTGGATGGCGCGCACCTCGCCGCGGGGCGCGTGGCCGCCGCGCGGCGCTTCGTTGTTTTGAATGAGACTAAACTGATTTTGGCGCGCGCGGGAGGGGATGCGGCCGTTCAACTCGAAAAAATGCGAACGGCGACGGGAGGTAAAGTTGACGCGAGAACCGACCACGCGGCGATCCGGCCTCGGCCAGCTCGCATCATTCCTCCAGCATCGTGGCGATGAACGCCGCGGGATCGACCCAGAACTCGCGCATGAGCCGGTAATGGTCGGTCTGCTCGACCGTCACCGGCTCCAAGCCGTACTTGGACAACCGCAGCAGGCAGGCTCCCGGATAGGCCATGATGATCGGCGAGTGCGTCGCCATGATGACCTGGCAAATCCCCGATCGATCCATGCGGCGCATGAGCTTGAGAAACTCGATCTGCCGCGACGGCGACAACGCCGATTCCGGCTCGTCGAAGATGAAAATACCCTGCCGCCGGCATCGCTCCTCGAAGAACCGCAGAAAACCTTCGCCGTGCGAATGCGACAGGAAGTCCGGCGGGCGCCCGCCGCCCTCCATGGCCGCCTGATCGAGATAGCGCGCGACCGAGAAGAAGCTCTCGGCGCGAAAG
Organism: Xanthobacteraceae bacterium; assembly: GCA_040510745.1. Classification (GTDB taxonomy): domain Bacteria; phylum Pseudomonadota; class Alphaproteobacteria; order Rhizobiales; family Xanthobacteraceae; genus Z2-YC6860. The sequence goes on along the minus strand of JBEVIJ010000001.1, from coordinate 3,096 downwards.
AACCATCCGGTGGTGATCTTCGGCAGCCAGCTTGCGCGCAGTGCCTGCGACAGCCGGCCGCCCATCGCCTCGAGTGCGCGGGACTGATCGACCGGCATGTAGCCCTTGCCGCCGCCGGCCTCGTCGTAGCCGGCCATTGCCGCGATCCCCTCGAGCAGCGTCGATTTTCCGCTGCCGTTCTCGCCGACGATGATGGTGATGGCCTGATCGAAGGCGAGATCGAACTCGCTCTGCAGAAACGGCAGGCAGAACGGATAGGCGGCGGGGTCGCTCACCCGCGACGGGTCGAGCCAGATGCGCTTGAGATAGGGCGCCGGCAGGTTGATGGGGCGGTTGCGCCGGTGCGCCATCCGATCCTCTCGCCTGGAAACCTTGGCGTGCGCAGGCGCTCAATCGATCTTCAGGTCCAGCGCCTTGACGATCGGCGTCCAGCGCACGATCTCGTTTTCGACGTAGCGCCGGTAGGCTTCGGGATCCAAGCCGGTGTGCGGCTCGAACGTCCCGGACACCAGCAGACGCTGGTAGTCGGGATCCTTGAGCAGCGTCACATTGGCCTGCGCGACCTGATCCTTGATCGGCTTCGGCGTTCCTCCCGGCGCGAACACGCCGATGAAGTTTGGCGTCACCAGGTCGGGCAGGCCCTGCTCCACCGCGGTCGGCAGCTCGGGCGCGGCGGCGAGCCGCGTGCCGTGGGTTACCGCCAGAACCTTGAGTTTGCCGGAACGGTGGAGCTCAAGCACGTGATTGGTCATCGCCGGCACAATCATCGGAATTTGGCCGGCGAGGATGTCGACGATCGCCGGCCCGGCGCCCCGATAGGGCACGTGCAGGAGATCGGGCAGCCCGACCTGCAGCTTGAACGTCTCGCCGGTGAGGTGATTGAGCGAGCCGGTGCCGGCGGAGCCATAGGACAGCCGGCCCGGATTGGCCTTGGCATGGGCGATCAGGTCCTTGAGGTTGTTCGCCGGCACCGACGGATGGACCGCCAGCGCGAAGGCGGTGATCGCGATGGGGGAAATCGGCTCCAGGTCCTTGAGCGCGTCGTATTGCGGCCGGTTCTTGAGCAGCGTCTCGGTGACGTGGGTGGTCGCGCCGCCCAGCAGCAGCGTGTAGCCGTCGGGCTGGGCGCGCGAAGCCAGCGCCGCGCCGACCGAGCCGCCGCCGCCGCCGACGTTCTCGATCACCACGGTGCCGAGCAGAGGCTTGATCCGCTCCGCCCAGGGGCGGCCGATGGTGTCGTATGCCCCGCCCGGCGGGAACGGGACCACGAGCCGGATCGTCCGCGCCGGATAGGCTTGTGCCCAAGCCGAACGCGAAGCCGCCGAGAACGCGGCGGCAGCCGACAGCTGTAGAAATCGACGGCGCGGAGCTTTCACGATTTTCCTCCCAGAACCTTTTGTCGCAGCGTATCACGGCGTTGCCCGGCCGCTCATTCGATCACCTCGTCGACGCGCAACAGGAACGATTCCGCGATCGTGAGGCCGAGCACCTTCGCCGTAGTGAGATTGAGCACCAATTCGAATTTCGCCGGCTCCTCGACCGGCAGATCCGCCGGCTTGGTGCCCTGCAGGATCCTGTGCGCATACGACGCGCCGCGCCGGAACAGGTCCGGCAGGCTCGCGCCGTAGGACATGAAGCCGCCGGCCACCACGTTCTCACGCGCCTGGAACAGGCCCGGCAGACGCTTTTGCGCAAGAAATTCCACGATCTTTGCGAAATGAAGCTGAAGGAAAGGATCGCTCGTCATCAAGAACGCGTCGGGACGTTCCCGCATCATGGCGGCGAAGGCGCCGTCGAGGTCCGTCACGTTCCGCACGTCGAAGGAGGTCAGGGTCATGCCGGCCGCCGGCGCCGCCGCCCGCAACTCCTCCCAGATCGCCGCGTTGGAGGCGTTCTCCCCATTCCAGAGAAAGGCCACGCGCGCCACGGAGGGAATGACCTCCTTGAGCAGCTGCAGGCGCTTGGGACTCAGGTCCGGGCTAAGGATGGTGCTGCCGGTGATGTTTCCGCCCGGCCGGCCGAAGCTCTCGACCAGTTGCGCCCTGACCGGGTCGCCGATCCCGATCATGACGATGGGGATTGTCGTGGTCGCCTGCTTGGCCGCGCGGGTCGATGGCGTGCCGTACGTCGCGATCAGGTCCACCGGGCGGCGGACCAACTCCGCCGCGACCTCGGCCAGCCGCTCCGGCGCCCCGTCGGCATAGCGGTATTCAAAGGCGATGTTCTGGCCCTCGAGATAGCCCAGGTCGCGCAGCCCGCGCCGGAACGCATTCCACATCGGCGAGTCGTCGATGATGCCGATGCGCGGGACTTTGGCCGCCGGCTGCTGCGCGCTCCCAGCGCGCGGCCACAGCGTGGCAGGGGCAAGCGCAGCGGCGCCGAGAAGCGTGATGAACTCGCGCCGCCTGCAGGACCTGATCGTCATCTGCCCGCTCGCCGAGACCGGACGATGTTCGACAAGCTAGCACGGCCTGAGCTGAATGTCGCGCGAGCAAGCGTCTTCGAAGGCGGCGGAGGCGGCGCACCGGCCTAGCGTCTCAGCCGGACGACGTTGCCCGAGCTTCCGGTCGCGAGCGCATGCCTGACCTTGTCGGCAAGGTCATTGCCGACGAACGGCTTGCTGATGATGTTGGCCTCGCTGATTCCGGCGAGCGCCGTCCGATCCGCGAACCCCGTAACGAACAAGACCGGCGGGTCGGCCGTTTCGCCTGCGCCAGCCGGGGCGACATCGGCGCCGTTCATCCCGGCATGGCGAAATCGCCGATGGCCAGATCGATCTTCGATTCGCGCTCGACTGGAAACCGCGCCAGCCCGTCGCGCTGGCGCGGCCTGATCGATGCCTGAAATCTGAGGCGACGACGACTACTTTTTCTTAGCCCCTTTGGCGCAACCGGCCTTCTTCTTCCCGGAGGCCTCCGCCCACCGGCAGTCACTGCGGCCCTTGCATGCAAACTCTTCTTTAAGCTCGGTGCACGCTGGGCTCTGCTTATCCGACTGTTTGGTCTGCGCGGACACATTGGCGAACGACGCCGCCAGCAGCACGGCCGCCGCGACACTGACGATTCCAACGGTAGTCTTGATCATGAGCGACTCCTC